>CALMVN010000025.1:0-13481 GCA_937873225.1 uncultured Acetobacteraceae bacterium | reverse complement strand
GCCCGTGAGCCGCAGCCCGGGAACGCGGACGGGAGCCGACCCCGGCCCGATCCGGAAGCGCCGGCCGGTGGTCGGCGGCCATGGCCTTGCGCCGCCACGACACCTGCCACCGCCGAGGGGCCGGGCAGGCGCCGCCGGTTCCACACGTGGCGCACCATCCCGTGCAGCCCTTGGCGGCGACAGGCAGGCCAGGACAACCATGACCGTTGCCAGCGACGCGTCCCCCACGGGGTCGATCGTCCACGCGGCCAGGACCGGCAAGGGCGGGCCATTTTCCACGACGCTTTACAGTGGTCGAAGATGTGCTACGTCGTTGCATCGTTACTTTCTCCAATGGGCAGGAGCGGCGGATGCTGGAACGGGCATGGCAGACGGTAGGCCCACGCCGTGGATGACGTGACATGACCCGGCGCATCATCCTCAACGCGTTCGACATGACCTGCGTGTCGCATCAGTCGGCGGGCACCTGGCGCCATCCGGACAGCCGGGCGTGGGACTACAACACGATCGAGTACTGGACCGACATGGCCCGCGAGCTCGAACGCGGGTTCTTCGACTGCCTGTTCATTGCCGACGTGGTGGGCGTCTACGACGTCTACAGGGGCTCCGCCGAGGCGGCGCTCGTCGACGCCGCGCAGGTTCCGGTCAACGACCCGTTCGGCGCGATCTCGGCCATGGCCGCGGTGACCACCGACATGTGCTTCGGCATCACCGCCGCCGTCACCTTCGAGCAGCCCTACATCCTCGCCAGGAGGCTCTCGACGCTCGACCACCTGACGCGCGGCCGGATCGCCTGGAACGTCGTGTCGTCCTACCTGAACAGCGCGGCGCTCAACATCGGCCTGGACCGGCAGATGGCGCATGACGAGCGCTACGACATGGCCGACGAGTACATGGACGTCGTCTACAAGCTCTGGGAGGCCTCCTGGGAGGACGGCGCGGTCCGGCGCGACAAGGCGGCCGGCGTCTTCACCGACGCAAGCAAGGTGCACCCGATCCGGCACGAGGGGCGATACTTCAAGGTTCCCGGCTTCCACCTGTGCGAGCCGTCGCCGCAGCGGACCCCGGTCATCTTCCAGGCCGGCGCCTCCGGCCGCGGCCGCCGCTTCGCGGCGCGGCATGCGGAAGGAATGTTCATCCTCGCCACCAGCGTCGCGCAGGCGCGCGCCATGACCGAGGACATCCGTTCGCAGGCGGAACGGCAGGGCCGGTCGCGGTCGTCGGTCAGGATCTTCGCGCTGCTGACCGTGATCACCGCAGAGACCGACGCCCTCGCCGAGCGGAAGCACCAGGAATACCTGTCCTATGCCAGCGCGGACGGCATGCTCGCCCTCTACGGCGGCTGGACCGGCATCGACTTCGCGCAGCTCGACCCGGAGGAGCCGCTGCAGGCGATCGAGAACGACAGCCTGCGCACCACGCTCGAGTCGCTGGTGGGCGGCGAGCACGGCCGGGCGTGGACGGTGCGCGACGTCATCCGGGAGCGCAGCATCGGCGGGCTCGGCCCGGTGCTGGTCGGCGGTCCGCAGAAGGTCGCGGACGAGCTCGAGCGATGGGTCGACGAGGGTGGCATCGACGGGTTCAACCTGGCCTATGCCGTCACGCCCGGCACGGTCACCGACTTCATCGATCACGTGGTTCCCGAGCTGCAACGGCGCGGGCGCGCCCAGACCTCCTACCAGGCCGGAACCTTCAGGCAGAAGCTCATGGGCTCGCCCGACGGGCACCCGGAATCCACGCATCCCGCCGCCGCCTTCCGCGGGGCCTATGCCGGCAGGGAGAGCATCGCCGACAGGACGGTCCGCTCGAATTTTTCCGGTCCGTCCGCAAGGCCGGGGAGTCCGTGACCAGCCCAGGCACCGGTTGTTTGGGCACCGGTTGTTTGGGCACCGGTTGTTCGTCGGATCGGCGGGCAAAGGCGTGTCGCGCCGACACCCCGGCCAGGCCGTAGGGAAAGGCCCGAGGTCCGGCACCGGCCAGACCGTGTTCTGGGCGCCATGCAACAGGATGGCTGACCTGGTGCAGGCAGCGAGGCCGACAAGGCCTGCATCAACGGCCCGGTTTCCGGGACCGCCGCGGCCGGTTTCATGTTGCAGGACGGCAGCCGCCCAGCGCACCGCTCCGCCCAGGCGTCCGCCTCCCTCCGGACGACGCCCGGGAGCGGACGCTCCGGTTCCGGCCAGCTCACCATGAGCCGGAACACGGCCCGAACCCCCGGGAGGGCGGGCCAGCCGGGCCGGAACCGCGTCCGGAACGCCCGCTGGCAGGCACCGGGGAGCGTCAAGGCTCCCGGACGCCATGGCGGCCCTGGCCGGGCCTTCCTACGCATCTGAAGCACCACCACCGGATCCAGCACGCGCCGGCAGGCAGGGGCAGCCGCTACTGGACGGCTGCCATGTGGTTCAGATCGACCCGCACGGCTGCGACGACGGCATGACCCTCGCTCAGGAGGCGAGCCGCCCCGTGAACCCGGTCACCCCCTAGGATCGTCAGGACGATGCGCCGGTGGGCGCCTGGAACGATCCTGCTGCCTGCCCTTGCTCGCGTCCCGGGTCCCAGCGGATAGTGGCGCTCGTTCCTGGGCCGCCTTGCGGAGCGGTGGACATGCGTCCGCCTCCACCTGGGGATGATGGGCCGAGGCACGCGGTGCCCGGAACCGAACCCGCAACCGGACGAGGTCGCCATCGCGATGTCCCGCTCGCTGTCCGTCCCCAGGGCGATGCAGCCGACCTATCAGGCGGTGGTCGAGCTGACCGACCGGGTCTGCCGCGACCATCTGGACCACGAGTATCGCGACCTGGCGCGGGCGATGGCCGCCGCCTTGTGCCGCAAGCGGCCCAGCCCGATGAGCGCCGGGCAGCCGCGCAGCTGGGCCTGCGGCATCGTCTACGTGCTGGGCCAGCTCAACTTCCTGTCCGACCCGGGCACACGGCCCTGCATGACGACGGCCGATCTCTGCACCGCCTTCGGCGTCGGCCAGAGCACCGCCGGCGCCAAGGCGAAGGCGATCTCGGACGCCCTCCACCCGCACCGCATGGACCCGACCTGGATGCGGTCGGACCTGATCGACCGCAACCCGCTGGTCTGGCTGGCAGAGATCAACGGTCTGGTGGTCGATCTCCGCCGCATGCCGCGCGAGGTGCAGGTGATGGCCTGCGCGCAGGGCTTGATCCCGTACGTTCCCGACGACCGGGACGGGAACGCGGAACCGGCCGCCGGCTGAGGCGGCAACGGTTGCGTCCGACGAGCAACCGGGCGCGGTCGAGGGACCGCCGGTCGCCGTCCGACACCGTGTCGCGCCCTTTCCCGGCTCGCGTCCCGGTCCGATGCACGGGCACCGGGGCGACGGTCCGCGCGACCATTTCCGTCGCGGTCCGGTGGACGGCTGACGGCATGCATGGTCGAAAAGGGGCATGACCCCCCTCGGCCTGCTGGCGCTGCTGCTCACCCTGTCCGCCGTGTTCGGGGTGCTGAACGACCGCACGCTGCGGCTGCCGAACACCATCGGCGTGCTGCTGATCTCGCTGCTGGCGTCGCTGGCGATGCTGGGGATCGACCGCCTCCTCCCGGGGATCGGGCTCCATGCGCTGTCGCGGCAATGGATCGGCAGCATCGACCTGCCGCAGGCGCTGCTCGGCAGCGCGCTGTCGTTCCTGCTGTTCGCCGGCGCGCTGCAGGTCGACCTCGGCCAGCTGCTGGGGCGCTGGAAGCCGGTGCTGGCGCTGGCGCTGCTCGGCACGGTGCTGGCGATCGGCCTGTTCGGCGCCGGCATGTGGCTGATCTTCCCTTGGGTGGACCGGCCGGTGCCGCTGGTCTGGTGCCTGGTGCTGGGCGCGATCCTGGCGCCGACCGACCCGGTCTCGGTGGTCGGCATGCTGCGCCGGATCGGCCTGCCGGCGCCGCTGCAGGCGCTGTTCGCCGGCGAAAGCCTGTTCAACGACGGGGTCGGGGTGGTGGCGTTCGGGATGGCGCTCGGCATCGCCACCGGCGACGGCTCGGTGGCGAACGGCACCGGGATCCTGACCCGGTTCGCGGTGGAAGCGGTCGGCGGCGGGCTGTTCGGCCTCGGGCTCGGCTGGGGCGCGATGCTGCTGATGGGCGCCACGGAGGAGCCGCACCTGGAGCTGATCATCTCGCTGGCACTCGCCACCGGCACCTTCAGCCTGGCCAACGCCCTGCACATGTCGGGCCCGATCGCGGTGGTGGTGGCCGGCCTGACCATGGGCGTGCGACGCAGCCGCACCGCCATCACCGGGCGCGGCCATGCCGAGCTGATGGGCTTCTGGTCGCTGGTGGACGAGGTGCTGAACGCCCTGCTGTTCCTGCTGATCGGCTTCGAGGTGCTGGCGGTGGCGTTCCACTGGTCGCACGCCGCCGCCGCCCTGGCGGCGGTGCCGCTGTCGGTGGCGGTGCGCGGGCTCAGCGTGTTCCTGTCCACGCTGCCGCTGCATCTCGGGCGCCCCGAGCGCGGCGGCACGCTGGTGCTGCTGACCTGGGGCGGCCTGCGCGGCGGCATCTCGGTGGCGCTGGCGCTGAGCCTGCCGGCGGGCCCGCTGCGGTCGTCGCTGCTCGCGGTCTGCTACGGGGTGGTGGTGTTCACCATCATCGTGCAGGGGCTGACGATCGAGCGGGTGGCGCGGCATTACCATCCGCACCCGGCGCCGCCCTGACGGCGGTTCCTACTGCGAGTCGGCCTTCGTGTGCGCGGTGCCCGCCGCGACGCTGTCGAGCGCGGCCGGGACGAACGGCGGCGCCTTGTCGATCGAGGGCGTCGTGACCGGAGTGCCGGATTGCTGCCAGCCGCCGCCAAGCGCCGTGTAGAGGGTGACCACGTCTTCCGCGAGCGACATCTCCGCCTGGTCCAGGCTCTGCCGGGCGCTGGTCAGGGTCTGCTCGGCGTTGAGCACGGTGATGAAGTCGGACAGCCCGTTCTGGTAGCTGTTCTGCGACAGGCGGAACGACAGGTCGGCCGACCTCACCGTCTGCACCAGTCTGTCGCGGGCGTCGCGGTCGTTGCGGTACGAGGCCAGCGCGTTCTCCACCTCGCGCAAACCGTTCAGCACCGTGCTGCGGTAGCTCAGCACCGCCGCCTTCTGCTGCGCGCGGGCGAGCCGCAGGCTGGAGGTCAGCCGGCCGCCCTGGAAGATCGGCAGCGAGGCGCTGGGCCCCACCGAGTAGAACCGGCTGGCCCAGCTGGTCAGGTAGCTGGCGTCGATCGCGCGTATGCCGAGGCTGCCGGTCAGGGACACGTCCGGATAGAAGCTGGCGACGGCGACGCCGATGTTGGCGGTCGCGGCATGCAGGTTGGCTTCCGCCTCGCGTATGTCGGGACGCCGACGCGCCAGGGTGGACGGGATGCCGATGCCGACCACGTCCGGGGTGCGCGGCAGCGGCGCCGGCGGCGACAGCACGGCGTCCAGCGCGCCCGGCGCCTGGCCGGTCAGCACGCTGAGCTGGTTCTCGGCCTGCTGGATCTGCGTCGCGTAGGCGGGAAGCTGGCGCTGGTAGTTGTAGAGCTGCGTCTGCGCCTGGTCGACGTCGAGCTCGGTGGCGAGGCCTGCCACGTGCCGGCGCTGCGTCAGGGTGAGCGAGGACTGGGCCGCGCGGATGTTGTCCTGCTGCGTTCCGTACAGCGCCTGCGCGCCGCGCAGCTGCACGTAGGCCTGGCCGACCTGGCTTTCCAGCATCACCAGGGAGTCGTTGGCGGCCTCGGCCTGCGCCTCGGTGGTGGCGCGGGCCTGCTCCACCGAGCGGCGCACCCGGCCGAACAGGTCCAGCTCCCAGGACGCGTTCAGCCCGTACTGGAACAGGTCGATCGGCTGCTCGGCCGAGTTGAGGGCGGAGTCGATGCCCTGCCCGACCGCGTTGGACTCGCCGCCGAGCAGGCCCGACCGGCCGGCCAGCAGGCTCGACGAGCTGCCGAGCCCCTGCGATTCGAGGATGCCGCGCAGGCCGAGCTGCTCGCGGTTGTAGCTGGCGGTGCCGCTCAGGGTGGGCAGGCCGGCGGCGCGCGCGGTGACCACGTTCTCGCGCGCCTCGACCACGCGCAGCAGCGCCTGCTGCAGGTCGAGGTTGCCGGCGATCGCCTGGTGGATCAGGCCGGTCAGCACCGGGTCGTCGAAGCCGTTCCACCAGGCGGGATCGGGATTGCTGGCCTCGCTGACCGGGTTGAAGCTGATGCGCCGGGCGGACGGGTCGTTCCAGTTGGCGGCCACCGGCGCGTGGTACGGCTTGAAGTCGGGCCCGACCGTGCAGCCGACCAGGGCGAGCAGGCCGGTGCCTGCCACCGCGGTCATCACCAGACGCATCCTTCAGTGTCCTCCGCCGCTCGGCCGGGGCCTGGCGCCGGACAGCATGAGGGCCGCGGGGATGAACAGGAAGGCGGCGCATCCGGTCAACAGGAACACCTCCGTGCAGGTCGGCACCGCGGACTGCGCCTGCAGCATCTGGCTGCCGGGGAACGGGTGGTCGACGAGCCGGGAGGGGGAGATCGAGATGCCGAGGCCGCCGACCAGTTCGCGTGCCAGGCCGGACAGGGCGGCGCCGTCCAGTGCCCTCGGCGCGGTGGCGTGGGCGATGGTGCTGATCGGCACCGACAGGAACGCCGGCGCCCGGCCCGGCGTAGCGTGGTGAGGGTTCATGGAGAAGAAAAGGGCCGAGCCCACGGCCAGGCCGCCGAAGGCGATCAGGTGCTTTACCGGGACGTTCATCACCCTGCTGATGATGGGAATCGGCACGATCAGCAAGAGGGCGTCGGGTGCCGGCGGCAGCCCGACCGGGATGAGGTCCTGGCCGATCTGCTGCCGTGCGCGTTGCGGCACCAGCACCGCCGACGCGCAGGGCACGGAGCCGATGGGGGCGACCTGGAACCAGGCGACAACGAAGGTGCGGTCCTTGAACGCGCGCAGGTTCGCGATCGGGTGGCGGACCGGCACGGGGATCCCGACCGTCAGCACGGTGCCGTTGGCGACCAGGCAGGGGGCGAGCGACCAGGTGACGGCGCCGTCATGCCCGGCCTGAGGCTCGAACCCGCCGTCCCGCCGTCGTGGAGGCGTCGCCGCCCCGGTCTGCTCGGTCGTGCTCAAGGGCGGGATCCCTGCATGCCCGTAGCCGCCTACATACGTTCTAGCACGTATGTCAATGCGCAAGCCCGGAACCTCAGCCGGGATCCCCTTCCTCCTCCTGCGCGGCCTGCGGGATCCAGGCCCTGCGCAGGGCGGCGATGAACGCCTTGATCGCGATCACCCCGGTGCCGATCGGGAACTCCTCCGGCGAGCGCAGCCAGCGCATGAACGAGCCGTGCACCACCACCTGAAGCACCTGGGCCGCCGCCTCCGGCTGCCAGCCGGAGCCTGGCCTCGGAGGCGGGATCACGGCGTTGAAGTAGTGCTGCAGCTCGCTGAAGAACGACCGGGTGACCGCCGTCTGCCGTTCCAGCGCCGGCGCCATCTCGTCCACGTAGTCGCAGCGCAGGAGCATGACGGTGAGCCGCACGCGCGCCAGCTCGTCGGACTGGATGCGCTCGAACGCCTCGACGATGCTGGCTTCCAGCGCCTGCATCGCCTCCAGGGCGTTGCCGGCGCGCGGCACGCTCGACCGCAGCGCTGCCCGCATCTGCTCGTACGGCTGCCTGGCACGGTCCTCGACGGCGTCGAACACCTCGACCTTGTCTGCGAAGTGCCAGTATACCGCACCGCGCGTGACGCCGGCTTCGCGCGCGATCTCCTCCAGCGAGGCGCGGGCGACGCCGCGACGGTAGAACACCTGCTCGGCGGCGTCGATGATCCGCTCGCGCGTCCGCTCCGCCCGTTCCTTGGTCTGTCTCGCCAACGGCTTCCTTCCGGACGGCCCGTGCGGCGGCCGCCCCGCCAGAACCTCGCGCGGGCGGTGCCCGACGCCGTGTGGCTGCCTACGTACAGCCTTGAACGCAGGCTGTCCAAGCGGACGGAAACGCAGCACGCGCCGCGCAGGACGCTCCGGATCGACACCACGCCGCGTCAGCGATCCTTCCTGCATTGCTGCGATACGTTTCTTCACGGATGCCGGCGAACGACCAGCCCATCTTCGTGTCGGCGGCGATCACGTTTGCCGGCGGACATGCCGCCGCCACCGTGGTGCCTTCGTTTTGTCCCGATCGGGGCCATCTGATGAGCACAGGCAAGAGCCGAAGGAGTTTAACGATGCGTAGATCCCTCATGATCGCCACAGCGGCGCTGGGATTGGCCGGAGCGACCCTGGCGGCGACACAGCCGGCGGAAGCGTATGGCGGGTACGGTCGCGGCGGGTACGGCTATCATCACGGCGGTTACGGCTACCGCGGCTATGGCTACCGCGGCTACGGCTACCGCGGATTCGGCTACGGCGGCCTGGGCGTCGGCCTCCTGGCCGGTGCCGCGATCGGCGCCGCGGTCGCAGCTCCGTATGGCTACGGCTACGGCTACCCCGCCTACCGCTATCCCGTGGCGCCCTATCCGGTCTACGGCTACCCGGCAGGCGCGGTGTATGCCGCCCCGACCTACGGAGCCTACGGCTACTGAGGCCATCCGCCTGGTTGCCGTTGCCGGTCACAATCACAAAGGCAAGGCAACCTGAGCAGGATCCCGATCTTGTGCCGTCGTTCCAAAACAGGACGGGATGGACATGGATTCGAGATTCTGGCTCTGGCTGACGACGGCCATCATGCTGATCGGCGGCCTGGCGATCCTTGCCATCGGCAAGCGCCGCACGCCGACCGAGGAACTGCACACGGTGCTGCACGGCATCGTGCCGATCATCGCCGCGTGCTCGTACTTCGCGATGGCGATCGGCCAGGGTGACGTGGTGCTGCCGGTCCTCGGCGCGCCGGATGGGACAGGCGTCACGCGCCTCTTCTACTACGCACGCTACGTCGACTGGTCGTTCACCACCCCGCTCCTGCTGACGACGCTGGCGATGACCGCGATGCACGCCGGTCCCAAGCGTCCGGGCATCATCGTCGGCGTCATCCTGGCCGACGTGATCATGATCGCCACCGCGTTCTTCTTCGGCGCGTCCGAGATCTCCTGGATCAAGTGGACGTGGTTCATCATCTCCTGCGTCGCCTTTCTCGGCGTCTACTACGTCATCTGGGTGTCGCAGATGGAGGCCAACCGCCTCGAGCGCGACGACGTGCGCAGCAACTACCGACGCAACGCCACCATCCTGTCGGTGCTGTGGTTCATCTACCCGATCATCCTGTTCTTCGCGCCAGATGGGCTGCGCGTGTTCAGCGACGCCTTCAGCGTGTTCTGCATCGCGGTGCTCGACGTGGTGTCCAAGGTGGTCTACGGCCTGATGACCACCCTGTCCGACACCAGGACGGTGGATCGCGACCTCGCCGAAACGCGCAGCACGACGGCCACCACGCGCCTGGCAGCCTGACCTGACCCCGGGACGCGGTCCCGGCCATGTCGTCCTCCATCGCATGTCCGGACGCGCTCCGTCCGGTTCGCCTGAACCCGGTCCTGCTTGCAGGACCGGCCCTGGCGGCAGCGAGCCTGTTGCCGCCGGACCGGCGCACGATCGCCATCCTGGCGGCGATCATCGTTCTCGGCGTGCCGCACGGGGCGCTGGACGGAGAGCTCGCCCGGGCGTCGCTGCGACCCCGTTTCGGCTCGGCCTGGTTCGTCGTGTTCGCCCTGCCCTACCTGGGCCTGTCGGCTCTCGTTCTCCTGGCCTGGCACCTCGTCCCGGTCATCACCCTCGCCGTCTTTCTCGCCGCCTCGGTCTGGCATTTCGGCACCGAGGAGACCGGATCGACCGATCCGGTGTCCGTGATCGCCGCGGGCGGCGCGCCGGTCGCGCTGGCGGTGCTGGCCCATCCCGCCGCGACAACCGCCATCTTCGCCGTCGTGTCCCATACAACCATGGCCGGACCACCGCCCTGGCTCTGGTCGGCATCGCTGCTGTGGCTGGTTCCCGCCGGCTGGCGCTTGGGTCGACTGGTCCGCGCCGGCGACGCGGCGCTTCTGCCCGTCATCCTGCTCGCCGCGGCGGCCATCGTGCTGCCGCCGCTGGCCTCCTTCGCCATCTACTTCGTGTGCGTGCACGCGCCGGCGCACGTCCTGTCGCTGGTCCGCGACCGTGGCCACGGCGCCCGCATACGCGACAACGCCGCCGCGATGCGCCTGTCCCTGCCCGTGACCGTGCTGACGCTGCTGCTGGGCGCCGCGCTGTGGCCGCTTTATCCCGGCGCCCCGGCCGACAGGCTGCTCTGCCTGACGATCCAGGGGCTGGCCGCGCTGACCCTGCCGCACATGCTGTTCGAGGGCTGGATCAGCCGCCGCGCGCCCGCGCGATGAAGGCGCGGATCAGCGCCGGCCGCTTCCGTCCGGGCGCGTCCTCGACCCCGGACGACACGTCCACCGCCGTCGCGCCGCTTTGCCGGATCGCCTCGGCCACGTTGTCCGGCGTGAGGCCGCCGGCCAGCAGCCAGGGCGCCGGCGCGGACCAGCCCCTGGCGATCGACCAGTCGAAGCGCACCCCGTTGCCGCCGGGACGGTCCGCGCCCTCCGGAGCCTTGGCCTCGATCACCAGCCCGTCCAGCGCCGTGCGGTCCGGCAGCTCCGTCCGGCGGCGCACCCCGTGCGCCAGCCAGACCGGACGGTCGAAGGCCCGGCGCAAGGCGACCGCCCGGACCGGGTTGGCGTAGAGCTGCAGCACGTCGAGCGGCACCGCGTCGAGCACGCGCGCCACCTCGTCCTCGGTCGGCGCGACGAACAGCCCGACGCGTCGCACGTGCCGGGGAAGGCGCCGTTCCAGCGCCGCCGCCGCCGACGGCGAGACGGTGCGCGGCGATCCGGCCGCGAATACGAAGCCGATCCAGTCCGCTCCGGCCTCCGCCGCCGCGTCCAGCGCCGCCTCGTCGCATATGCCGCAGATCTTGATCCCGACCCGCGGGCTCACGGCCCGAGCTCTGCCGCGATCGCCGCCGCCGCCGCCGCCGGGTCGGCGGCCCGGGTGATCGGCCGCCCGACCACGATCCAGTCCGCGCCGGCACGGGCGGCTTCCGACGGCGTCATCACCCGCTTCTGGTCGCCGGTCTCGGCGCCTGCCGGCCTGATGCCCGGCACCACGAGGCAGGGCTCCCCGCCCAGCGCGTCGCGCAGCAGCGCCACCTCGTGCGGGCTGCACACCAGTCCGTGCGCGCCTGCCCCGGTCGCCATGCGACCCAGCCGAAGCACCTGCTGGCGCGGTCCGCCGGCGATGCCGGTCGCGTGCAGCGCTTCCGCGTCCAGGCTGGTCAGCACCGTGACCGCGAGCAGGATCGGCTGTGCGTCCGACGCGAACCCGTCCTCGATCGCTTCCCGTGCCGCCGCGACCATGGCAGCGCCGCCGGCCGCGTGGACCGTCAGCATGGCCGGACGCATCGGCGCCAGCGCCCGTACCGCCGCCGCCACCGTGTTGGGAATGTCGTGCAGCTTGAGGTCCAGGAACAGCGACCGGCCGGCGCCGAGCCGTCGCACCGCGTCCGGCCCCCGGCCCAGCGTGAACTCCAGCCCGAGCTTGATCGCGTCGCAGGACGGGCCGGCGGCCGCGATCCAGCGCCCGGCCTCCTCGATGTCGGTGGTGTCGAGCGCCAGGATCAGCCGGGTGCGGCGGGTCGGCATGTCACGGGTCGGCATGTCAGGGAGCGATGGGCAGCGTGCCCGGACCCGGGTGGGTCGCGACCGTGGTGGTGCCGTGATAGGCGACGTTCTGCGCCACCGCCTGCGACAGCTGCGTGCGCAGCTCGGCGACCTGCCCTTCCAGCGTCCGCACCTGCTGCTCCGCCCGTCGCGCGCGGCCACGTTGCCTCAGCTCGGCGAACCACACGAACAGGGCGCCGACCAGGAAGAAGATCACCGCCGTGACCAGCGTGATCACTCCCAGTGACGACGACCATGGCGGCAGGCCGGGCAGCTTCGCATCGCTTGCGGTCGGGTTGTACACGACGAACACGACCAGCAGGATCAGGAACGGCAGCGTGAGGATCAGGCGAAGCATGACCGGCTCCTATCGTTGCGCTGCCGCCGCCGCAAGCGCCGTCTAGGAACGGCGGCCCTCGCCGGGCTCGTGCCGCTCGTGCGCGGTGCCGTGGTTGCCGCTGTTGGCGTCCTCGCGCGGATGCTTCTTCTCCGCCGGCGTGTGCTGGTGGTGCGCGCCGGCGGAATCCTGATGCTTGCCGCTGGCGTCGACGTGGCTGCTTCCCGGACCGCCGCCGGAGCGGTCGGTGGCGGGGATCTTCTCGCTGGTGCTCATGGAGGCGTCCTCGGTCGTTCTGGATCGTTCCCAAGCAACGGAGGCCGGCCGCACGGGTTGCAGCCGGGGCCTTGCCGGCGGGAAGGAGCCATGGTCTCGTCGGCAGCGATGGCTTCCGCTCCGCCAACCCGGACACGCGCCGCATGACGGACATCATCCCCTTCTCGCGTTTCTCGTCCGGCGACGAGCGCCCGCGCGAGGACCGGATCTGGGCGGTGATGGCCGAGGCCGGCCGGACCAGCCGCATCGCCGAGATCTATCCCAGCCGCGACGCCGCCCTGGCCGACCGGGACTGGCGCGAGCAGCAGGTCAGGGCCTATGCGCACTTCCTGCGCAGCGCGCGCCAGCCGATCCCGCGCTACAGCATCGCGCCGATCCGACGCGCCGACCTGCCGCGGAGCTGGACCCCGCTTCCGGCGCTGGGCTTCCTGCGCGGCCGCTTCGTCTGACCGGGCATCCGCCGACCGGCCTCGCCCGGTTGCCGCCGCTCCTGTAGGATCGTCTCCCGAACGACCAGGCCTCCAACGACCAGGTCCCCAACGACCAGCGATGTGAGCTCATGTCAGACAGACCGATCGACAGCGTCGGCGGCGGCCCCTCCCCTGCGAGCCCGGCCGTGCCGCCCCTGGTGCTGAGCAACCAGTACGTCCGCGACATGGTGTTCCGCGTCCCGGGTGCCCCCGGGATCTACACGGTGCAGAACCTGCGCCCGCACGTGACGCTGAGCCTGGACGTGCAGGCGCGCCGGGCGCAGGAAGGCCACCCGGTCTACGAGGTGTCGCTTCTGCTGGGATGCAGCGCCACCACCCATCCGCCGACCGAGAACGCGGAGCCGCCCGCCACCGCCTTCGTGGTCGAGCTGGCCTATTGCGGCATCTTCACCCTGCAGAACGTGGCCCAGCACGTGGTGGAGCCGATGCTGTTCGCCGAGTGCCCGCGCCTGCTGTTCTCGTTCGCCCGCGCCGTGCTGTCCGACATCACCCGCGAGGCCGGCTTCCCGCCGGTGATGCTGCAGCCGATCGACTTCGTGGCGTTCTGGCAGAACAAGCGCGCCGCCGCCGCCCAGGCGATCCGGGCCGGCGATTCGCCTGCCGCCTGAACATCGTCGGCATGGCGGGCGGTTTGCCGCAGGCGGGCGGCTGACAAACGGAGTGTCCCGGCGCACCATGCGCCCATGAACGTCATCCCGCCCGCCTCCCCGGCTTCCGCTCCCGCTTCCGCCC
>CALMVN010000024.1:8854-16208 GCA_937873225.1 uncultured Acetobacteraceae bacterium | reverse complement strand
GCGCGGCGGCGTGCTGGACCGCGCGGCGCTGCGTCGGGCGGTGGCGGCCGACCCGGCGCTGCTCGAGGCGCTGGAACGGATCGTCCACCCCCTGGTGCGCAGGGCGCAGGCGCGCTTCCTGGCCCGGGCGCGCAGGCGGCGCGCGCCCGTCGCGGTGCTCGACGTGCCGCTGCTGCTGGAAACCGGCGGCGAGCGCGCCTGCGACCTCGTGCTGGTGGTGTCTGCGCCGCCGGCGCTGCAGCTGCACCGCGTGCGCCGTCGGCGCGGCATGGGCGAGGGGGAGGCGGCGGCGCTGATCGCCCGGCAGATGCCGGACCGCGAGAAGCGGACGCGCGCCGACCTGGTGATACGCACCGGCTTGTCGCGCCGGCACGCCTTGCGGCAGATACGCAGGCTGCTGGAAACCCTCCGCCGGCAGCCTTGAGGGGGAGAATCGGGCCGATGAAGCGCGCGGTGCTGTTCGACACCGAGACCACCGGGTTCGACCCGTCCACCGGCGACCGCGTGCTGGAGATCGCAGCCCTTGAGCTGGTCGGCGACCTGCCGACCGGCCGGCACTACCACACCCTGATCGATCCCGAGCGCGACGTGCCGGAGGAGGCCGCCCGCGTGCACGGCTACACCCGCGCCCACCTCGTCGGACAGAAGAAGTTCCACGAGGTCGCCGAGGCGTTCCTCGCCTTTGTCGGCGACGACCCGCTGATCGCCCATAACGCCCCGTTCGACTTCGGCTTCCTCGACGCCGAGCTGGCGCGGATCGGACAGCCGCCGCTCGACCGCGCCCGCATGGTCGACACGCTGGACATGGCGCGCACCCGGTTCCCCGGCCTGCCCAACAGCCTGGACGCCCTGTGCCGGCGCTACGGCATCGACCTGTCCGAGCGCACCACCCACAACGCCCTGCTCGACTGCCGCCTGCTGGCCGAGGTGTACGTCGAGCTGATGGGCGGCCGGCAGCGCGGGCTGGAGCTGGCGGTGGCGGAAGGCGGCGGGGCGGTGGCCTACACCCTGACCCGCGCGCGCACGCCGCGGCCGATGATGCCGTCCGAGGCCGAGCTCGCCGCGCATGCCGCCTTCGTGGCCGGGCTGAAGGAGCCGGTCTGGCTGCGCGGCTGAGGCAGGCCGGCCTTCCTCATCCTGCCAGGCCGGCCAGCCGGGCGTGCTGCAGCAGGATCACGGTCTTGGCGTCGCGTATCCCGCCGCGGGCGACCATGTCGAGCGCCCGGTCGAGCGGAAGCTCCAGCAGCGCGATCCGTTCGCCCTCCGCGGGCAGGCCGCCGCCGGCACCGGTGTGGTCGGCCGGGCTGAACCTGGCCGTGAACAGGTGCAGCAGCTCGGTGCAGGCGCCGGGGCTGGTGTAGACCTCGCACACCTTGCGCACGTCGTGCAGGCGGTAGCCCATCTCCTGCTCCGCTTCCTGGCGCACGGTGTCCGCCGGATCGTCGCCCTCGTCGACCATGCCGGCGCAGGCTTCCAGCAGCGTGGCCTCGCCGCCGCGCAGCAAGGCCGGGATGCGCAGCTGTCGCACCAGCAGCACGGTGCCGGCCTCCCGGTTCACCGGCAGCACCGCGGCGCCGGTTCCGCTGTGGTACACCTCGCGATCGAGCGTTTCGCGCGAGCCGTCCGCGGCGGTCTGCTCGAAGCTGACGGTTTCCAGCCTGAAGCGCCGGTCAGACAGGGTCCGGCGGGCGTGGATGCTGATCGTATCCTCGGCCTGGTCGGTCATGGATCGTTGCTCCGGTTGCAGGGCAGGGCGCGCGGCACGGCAGGCCCGCCCCGTCGTCCGCAAGCCTAGCGGCGCCGCGCGGGCCCGGTTCCCGGACGCGCCGGGACGGGCGTCGCCGGACAGGCCGGATCGCTTGCGGGGCGGCAATCCGGCTCCATCTGGCAAGAACCGCGCGCCGGCCGCGGATCACCGCGGGAGTGCCACCGAATGCCTCGACCCGACATGCCTCGACTCGAACTGGGCCTCGACACCTTCGGCGACGTGACCGCCGGCGCCGACGGCCACCTCCTGTCGCACGCGCAGGTAATCCGCGATGTGGTGGAGGAGGCGGTGCTGGCGGATGCGGTGGGCGTCGACGCGTTCGGGCTCGGCGAGCACCACCGGGCCGACTTCGCGGTGTCTGCGCCCGAGCCGGTGCTGGCGGCGATCGCCGCGCGGACGACGCGGATCCGGCTCGGCTCGGCGGTGACGGTGCTGAGCTCGGACGACCCGATCCGCGTGTTCCAGCGCTTCTCGACGCTGGACGCGCTGTCCTCCGGACGGGCCGAGGTGATCCTCGGGCGCGGCTCGTTCACGGAGTCCTTTCCCCTGTTCGGCCACGCGCTGTCCGACTACGAGACGCTGTTCGGCGAGAAGCTCGACCTGTTCGCGGCCCTGCTGCGGCAGCCCCGCGTCACCTGGGAGGGCACGACACGGCCGCCGCTGGTGGACCAGGCGGTGTTCCCTCCGGTCGAGGCCGGGCAACTGCGGACCTGGATCGGCGTCGGCGGCAGCCAGGAATCGGTGGTGCGGGCGGCGCGCTATGCCCTGCCGATGATGCTGGCGATCATCGGCGGCGACCCGAGGCGGTTCGCGCCCCATGTCGAGCTGTACGGCCGCGCCGCCCGGCACTTCGCGACGCCGCTGCAGCCGGTCGGCGTGCACGCGCCTGGCTTCGTCGCCGACACCGACGACGAGGCGCGCGAGCAGTTCTGGCCCGACTACAAGCGGATGCACGACCTGATCGGCGCCGAGCGCGGCTGGCCGCCGCTGCGGCGCGACGCGTTCGACGCGGAGATCGCGCACGGCTCGCTTCATGTCGGCGCCCCGGACACCGTGGCGCGCAAGATCGCCTCGACCGCGAAGGCGCTCGGCCTGTCGCGGTTCGACCTCAAGTACAGCGCCGGGCCGCTGTCGCACGCGCGCATGATGCGATGCATCGAGCTGTACGGCACCCGGGTGATCCCGCTGGTGCGCGAGATGCTCGAACGGGATTGAATCGCCTCGCACGCCGGCCGTCGGGTTCCGCTTGAAGAAAAAAGCTCACCCGTCAACGGCGCATGGACAATTCGGACAAACGCTTTGACAGGTGTTTGACGCGTTGCAAGGGTCGGCGCCGACGGACGATGCCACCGTCCCGTCTGAGGAACGCCATGAACCGTGCATCGGAAGGTGGCGGAAACGGCCGTCATCCCGTCACGATCCTGCTGGCGGCGATCCAGGCGGCCTTCTGCCTTCTCGCCCTGCTGGCGACGAACGTCGGAGCGCGCCATCGCCGCGAACTATGCCAATCCGGTGCTGTCTGCCAACGCGGCCGACCCCGACGTGATCCGCGGCCTGGACGATCTGGCGCTCGACCGACCTGGTGCACTGGTCCTAGGTGAGCGACGCGTTCAGCGCGACCCCCGACTGGACCGATGCGGCCAGCGGCCTGTCGGCGCCGGACGTGCACTACCTGACCGGCCAGTACCACCTGTACGACACTGCCTGCCTACAACTCTCCGAGCGGGTTGCCGGCGATCGGTGTCGCCACCGCGCCGACGCCGCTTGGCCCGTGGACCGACGCCGGGCCGTCCGGCGGCGGCGGCGCGTAACGCACCGGCCCGCGACGGCAACGTCTGCACCCCGTGGTACAGCCTGGACGACAAGAGCTGGTATCGCGAGAACGCCTGGACGCTGGCCTCGACCGGCCGCGACTTCCCGCTGCGGATCGGCCTGTTCGCCCAGGACAACCAGAACATCACCGATCCGGGCGCCGATGCCTGGTTCGACTACGTGCACGTCTACGACATGAACTGATACCAGCGGCGTCGGGATCTGACCGGCAGGCGAGCAGTCCGCAGGGCTCCGCCCTGCACGTGCTGGGGCCGGAGGCCCCAGCCCCCAATCGGGTTTCCAAAGGGCAACCGCCCTTTGGCGGGTCCAGGGCAGAGCCCTGGCCTGTGCAGGTCGGCACGAAGCGGCGCACCCCCCCGGGCGGCCGCCTCCGCGCGGGCTTCAGAACGTGGCGACCGAACCCTGTCCGCGCGCGTCGTCGCGCACACCCATGCCGGTGCCGGCGCGCACGTTGTAGATGTAGGCCCGTCCGAGATTGTTGCTGCGGTCCTCGGCACGCAGCTCCAGCGCCACCAGCCCGCATTGCCGCGACACCGCTGCCTGCACGGTGGCGATGGCGCTGCGACAGGTCGTGCACACCGACCGCGTGCTGAACAGGGTCACGGTTCCGGCCCGGCTCAGCCGTTCGATCGAGTAAAGGTAGTTCAGCAGGCGGACCTCCGTGTGCAGGTCCTGCCGACCCGGGCGATGGATCAGGCACCGGTGCGGCCGGCCCGCCGGGATCAGCGACGCCCGGACGCTCCGCATCGCGTTGGTCGTCAGGCCGCTCGGGTTGGAATAGCTGATATAGGTTTCGGTGGCTGCGTTGGCGCGTTCCACCACCGCCGTGCACAGGTTGTGCTCGTCCGGATCGTGCGCGTAGCCGGCGTTCGCCTGCACCAGCTCCGTGTACAGCGCCAGGAGATGAAGCGCGTGATCGCGGGCGGTTTCCTCGTTCATGGGCAGCTCCTTCGACCGATGACGCTGCAGGGCAGCACGGATGCGGCGCAAACAGAAGCCGCCCGTCTCCGTTCCGCCGCCCGGTCAGGACGGCTGGTCGGGAGGCGGGCGGAGCGCCAGGAAGCGGGCCAGCTTCTCCCGCGGCACCAGGGCGTGGTTCCAGGCCGCGGGATCGTGCGCCACCGCGTCGCACGGCGTGGCCAGCCGGCCCGGCCCGAGCTTCACGTCGACATAGCGGCGGCGGCGGACGAAGTGGTTGAGCCAGGGCAGGTCGGCGTTGGGCAGCACCTCGACGAACAGCACCGGCCGGCGCAGGCGGATCGTCCAGCGTGCCCCGTTCAGCACCGCCGCCTCGTGGCCCTCGACGTCGATCTTGATCAGCGAGATCGGGCGCGCGGCCCAGCGCCCGCGCAGCAGCACGCGGTCGAGCCGGTGCGACGCCACCGGCCGTATCGCCGCCGGCTCGCCCTTGAAGTCGCGTCGCAGCGAGGCGCTGGTCTCGACCAGGCCGTGCGCGTCGTCGGGAACGTAGAACTCTGCGAGCCCGTTGCGGTCGCTGAGCGCCACCTGCTGCACCCGGATCCGGCCGGCCAGGTCGTTGCGAACAACGTTGCGACGCGCCCGCTCCGCGATCTCCGCCATCGGCTCGAACGCCAGCACGGTGTTGCGCGACGACGCCGAGGCGGCCAGCAGGGCATAGAACCCCGTATTGCTGCCGACGTCGATCACCAGCCCGGGCATGCATCGCGCCACGCCGTACAGGTACTCGGGCAGCGGCGTCTCGAACCCGGTCCAGCCGTCGCGCGCGACCGCGCCCGCGACCTGGTCGCGGTTGTCCCCGTTCTCCATGACGAAGCCGGGACGGGCGGCACCCTCCGGCAGCGCGATGACGTTGTCGGCGGCTGCGGCGTCCACCGTCACCGGCGCCCCGGCCGTGGCCTGCCGTGAACGCTGTTCATTTTTCGCCCCGTTCCGGTCCCGCATCCGTCGTCGCACCGCCTTGCGCCATTGTGCCGACCGGATCGGCCGTCGCCCTGGATCCGGCGGCACGCACCGGTTCCTTGCATCGTGCATCGGTTCCCGTCCAGCCGTCTTCCTCGACGGGCAGGCCGAGCCTGCCGCCGCCGATGCGGGCCACCTCGCCGTCGGGCCGGCCCCGTCTCGACCCGCACCCGGTTCGCCGCTAACGTTTCGCGCACGCGCCGGCGACTGGCCGCGTGCGGGACGATGCGCCGCGCGATCGACCTCGCGAACCCGCCCCTGCCGGAGCCATGCATGCCATCCAGAAACCTGGTCGTCTTCCGGACCCATTTCCTGGACCAGCGCCTGCTCGACTTCATCGGCTCCATCACCGCGGCCCCGGATTACGAGGTGGTGGTCGCCGTCGACGAGACCGGCGGCACGATCGACACGCACGGCCTGCCCAAGCTGTCGATGACCGCGGCGGCGTTCGACGCGCTCGGCCTCTACACCGCCATCGGCGACCTGCTGTGGCGGTGCGGCGACTACCCGCTCTACCTGGCGCGGCGGGCCTATCCGGATGCCGCCCACTACTGGCTGATCGAGTACGACGTCGCCATCAACCGGCCCGACCCGGCGGGCTTCTTCCGCGAGTTCGACGCCGTCCACGCGCACGACTTCCTGTCCACCCATTTCCGCGAGCGCGAGTCGTGGTGGGAATGGGGCGACCAGATGCAGGGCGAGTACACCGTGGTGTGGCGGTCCTACTTCCCGCTGGTCCGGCTGTCGGGACGGGCGATCGACTTCCTGCTGGAGCAGAGGGTGCTGGCCTCGACCAGGATCATGGCGATCGCGCCGCCGTTCAGGCCGGGCTGGCCGAACGACGAGGCCTTCGTCGCCTGCAAGCTGCACTACAACGGCTTCGAGTGCGCCGACTTCGCGACGCTGGCCGACTGCTACGACCACACGACCTTCTTCAACGACGTGCTGGTCCATCCCGACCACCTGCCGCCGCACGACGGCAGGATCTACCACATGGTCCGCTGGGACAGGCACTACCTCAAGGCGGTCCGGCCGGGCCTGAACGGCTCCCGGAAGCCGACGCTGCGCGACCTGGCGGACCTCACCGCAACCGGCCTGTCCCACGAGGAGATCGTGCCCGTCCTGCGCGACCAGATCGTGTTCGCGCTCGGACCGGGCGGCGACACGCCCGGACAAACGCTGGCCCCGGACGGGCCGGTCATGGCGCTGCTGGCCGACCGGCCGCTGCCGCCGGTCCTCCAGGCGGTGGTGATGGCGCTGGCGCGTCTGCGCATGCGGTCCTCGATCGACGCGCTGGCCCGGATCGCCCGGGAGCGCGGCTGGCCGGTGATCGAGCAGTTCTCCAACGTCGCCCTGGCCCGGCCGGCCTGGCAGAGCTCGGTCGGCGTGTGGTCGAGGCACCGGAACTACCGGCTGGAAGCCGAGGGCGGCAACGACGGCGACCGCGCCGTCGACTACGGCTTCCACACGGCGGAGGAGGCGGACGCGTACTGGACGGTCGACCTGCAGCGCCGCACGCTGCTGACCGAGGTGCGGATCTACAACCGCCACAAGTTCGCCGAGCGCCTCAACGGCTTCCACCTCCTGGCCTCGCTGGACGGCGAAACCTGGCACCTGGCCTATCGGAGCCCGCGGGAGGTCGACCTCGCGCAGGCGACGGAGGAGCCGATCAGGATCGCGCTGTTCACGCCGGCCAAGCTGCTCCGCGTCGAGTCGCGGCAGCCGGGCTTCTTCCACTTCCGCGAGCTCGAGGCCTACGGCACCCCGGCCGCGGACGCCTGAACCCTCGGCCTGATCAACCGGCTGGTCCGG
>CALMVN010000024.1:0-8754 GCA_937873225.1 uncultured Acetobacteraceae bacterium | reverse complement strand
TGCGCGACGCGCCCGCTCGGCGATCTCCGCCACCGGCTCGAACGCCAGCACCGTGTTGCGGCCAAAAGCAGATGCGGCCGGCAGGGACGCGAAGCCGGCGTCGCTGGCGATGTCGATCACCCACCCGGCAGGCGCCGCGCACGCGAATCGGCTCGGTTCGTGTCAACCGTGTTCGTCCGGCAGTCCCGCCAGCCGTCGCCATCCCGCCTCGTCCAGCGTCTCGATGCCGAGCTCGGCCGCCTTTTTCGCCTTGGAGCCGGCCTCGGCGCCCAGCACCACCAGGTCGGTCTTCCTCGACACCGTGTCGGTGACCTTGGCGCCGAGCCGCTCGGCCATCGCCTTGGCCTCGGGACGGGTCATGGTGGCGAGCGAGCCGGTGAAGACGATCGTGCGGCCGGCCAGGGCGGCGCTGTCCGGCGCCGACTCGTTGCCGATCTCCCGCATGGTCCCGGCCAGGTCGTCCACGGCGTCGCGGTTGTGCGCCTCGCCGAAGAAGGTGGCGAGCTCGTCGGCGATCGCGCCGCCGATGCCGGAGATGCTGCCGAGCGCCAGGCGCTCGTCGGAGCCGACCACGGTGGCGGCCTGCATCTGCGCGCGCCACTCGGCGTAGGAGCCGTAGTGCCGGGCCAGCAGGCGGGCGTTGGTCTCGCCGATGCGCCGGATGCCGAGGCCGAAGATGAAGCGGGCGAGCGGAACCGTGCGCTTCTCGTCGATCGCCCGGATCAGCTTGGCGATCGACACCTCCTTCCAGCCTTCGCGGCCCCGCAGCTGCTCGGGGGTAAGGCGGAAGATGTCGGCGGGGGTGCGGATCAGGCCGGCCTCGTGGAACTCGGCGATCGACTTTTCCCCCAGGCCCTCGATGTCGAACGCCAGGCGGGACACCAGGTGGATCAGCCGTTCCACCGTCTGCGCCGGGCACACCAGGCCACCGGTGCAGCGCACCACCACCTCGCCCTCCGGCCGCACCGCCTTCGAGCCGCAGGCGGGGCAGTGGTCGGGGAAGCGCCATTCCGGGCCGCGCGCGACCCCCGGCTCCTCGATCCGGCGCAGGATCTGCGGGATCACGTCGCCGGCGCGCTGCAGCTGCACCCGGTCGCCGGGGCGCACGTCCTTGCGCGCGATCTCGTCGGCGTTGTGCAGGGTGGCGCGGGTGACCAGCACGCCGCCGACGTTGACCGGCTCCAGCACCGCTACCGGAGTCAGCGCACCGGTACGGCCGACCTGGATGCGTATGTCCTCCAGCCGGGTGATCGCCTGCTCGGCCGGGAACTTCCACGCCACCGCCCAGCGCGGCGCGCGGCCGACGAAGCCGAGCCGCTCCTGCAGCGAAAGATCGTCGATCTTGTACACCACGCCGTCGATGTCGTAGGGCAGCCCGGAGCGGTCCAGCGCCAGCTGCGCCTGGAACCGCTCGGCCGCTTCCGCGCCCTCCAGCACCGCCGAGAGCGGGTTCACGGCAAAGCCCCAGCCGCGCAGCCGGTCGAGGTAGCCGGAATGGGTGCCGGCGACCGGCTCGCTGGATCGCCCCTGCGCATAGGCGAACAGCGACAACGGGCGGCCGGCGGTGATCGCGGGGTCGAGCTGTCGCAGCGAGCCGGCGGCGGCGTTGCGCGGGTTGGCGAACAGCCGCTGGCCGGCCTCCGCTTGAACGTTGTTCAAATGGAGGAAGTCCTGCTTGCGCAGGAACACCTCGCCGCGGATCTCGATCAGGGCGGGGGCCTCGCCGTGCAGCCGCTCCGGCAGGCCGCGCAGCGTGCGCAGGTTGGCGGTCACGTCCTCGCCGACCGCGCCGTCGCCGCGCGTGGCGCCGCGCACGAAGCGGCCGTGCTCAAAGGTGAGGCTGATCGACAGGCCGTCGATCTTCGGCTCCGCCACCAGGCGCAGCTCGGCCTCCTTGAGGCCGAGGAAGCGTCGGGCGCGGGCGGTGAAGCCCTCGAACTCGGCGCGGTCGAACACGTTGTCCAGCGACAGCATCGGCACGAGGTGCGCGTGCTTGGCGAAGCCGCCCTCCGGCGGGGCGCCGACCCGGGCGGTGGGGGTGTCGGCGCGCACCAGGTCGGGATGGATCCGCTCGATCGCCTCGTTGCGACGGAGCAGGGCGTCGTACTCGGCGTCGGTGGCTTCCGGGGCGT
This sequence comes from uncultured Acetobacteraceae bacterium, assembly GCA_937873225.1. GTDB lineage: Bacteria > Pseudomonadota > Alphaproteobacteria > Acetobacterales > Acetobacteraceae > Lichenicola. The sequence goes on along the minus strand of CALMVN010000024.1, from coordinate 6,622 downwards.
CGTGGTTGTGGTAGGCGCGGCTCAGCCGGTCCAGCAGGGCGGCCAGGCGGGCCAGCTCGGCGGCGGCCTCGGTCTCGTTCAGCTCGGCCGGTTCCAGGGCGGAGGCGTCGCGCGGCGTCATCCGTGCAGGCCGAGCAGGCTGTCGGCGGCGGCGCGGGCGGCCTCGGTGATGGTCTCGCCGGCCAGCATGCGGGCGATCTCCTCGCGTCGCTCGGTGCCGTCCAGCGGCGAGGCCAGGGTCTCGGTGCGCTCGCTGCGCACCCGCTTGGCGATGCGCAGGTGATGGTCGCCGCGCGCCGCCACCTGCGGGCTGTGCGTCACCACCAGCACCTGCACCTCGTCGGCCACGCGCGCCAGGCGCTCGCCGATGGAGGCGGCGGTGGCGCCGCCGACGCCGGAATCGACCTCGTCGAACACCAGGGTCGGGATCGCCGAGCGGCCGGCCAGCACCACCTTGAGCGCCAGCATCAGCCGCGACAGCTCGCCGCCTGAGGCGACGCGGGCCAGCGGGCCGGCCGGCTGGCCGGGGTTGGCGGCGATTAGGAACGAGGCCTGCTCGGTGCCGCGCGCGGTCCAGCTGTCCGACGGCAGCGGCTCGAGCGAGACGAGGAACCGGGCCCGCTCCAGGCGCAACGGGCGCAGCTCGGCCATCACCGCGGTTTCCAGCCGCCTGGCCGCGGTGGCGCGGGCGGCGCTCAGCGCGGCGCAGTCGGCCTCGAACGCCCCGCGCGCGGCGCGCACCGCCTCCTCCAGCGCACCGATGCGGGCCTGGCCGCTGTCCAGCGCCTCCAGCCGGCCGCGCAGCCCGGCCAGCAGGGCGGGCAGCTCGACCACGGCCACGCCGTGCTTGCGGGCGCTGCCGCGCAGGGCGAACAGCCGTTCCTCGGTCTGCTCCAGCAGCCGGGGGTCGCCGTCCTGGTCGGCGGCCAGCCGCGACAGCAGGCCCTCGGCGTCGGACAGGGCGGCCTCGGCATGGTCGAGCGCGTCCAGGGCTGCCTGGGCACGGCCGGCGGGGGTGTCCGGACCGGTCGGCTCGGCGGCGTCGTCGCCGCCGGCGGTGGCGGGCAGCAGGCGCTGCAGCGCCCGGCTGGCGGCGCGCAGCGCGGCACCCGGGCCGGCGTTGCGACGGTCGCGCGGGGTCCGCTCGGGCAGGGCGGCGGCGATCGCCTCGGCGCGCCGCTCGCCCTGCTGCAGCGACTGCCGGGTGCCGGCGAGCTGGGCCTCCTCGTCCGGTTGCGGGTTGAGGCTGGTGAGGTCCTGCACCGACTGGCGCAGCCAGTCCTCCTCGCGCGCGGCGTCCTCGACCCGGGCGCGCGCCTCCGCCAGCAGGGTGCGCGCGGACACCCAGGCGCCGTGACGGGTGCGGACGGTCTGGCGCAGCGCCGGCGGGACGCCGAACGCGTCCAGCAGGTCGAGATGCGTCGCCTGGTCGGCCAGGCCCATCTGCTCGTGCTGGCCCTGGATCTCGACCAGCAGGGTGCCGACGCGGCGCAGCAGGGCGATGCCGACCGGCTGGTCGTTCACGTAGGCGCGCGAGCGGCCGTCGCGGGTGACCACGCGGCGCAGCACCACCGCCTCGCCGGTCTCATGCTCGATGCCCTGCTCGGACAGCAGCGCGTGCAGCGGGTGGCTCGGCAGCGGCTCGAAGCAGGCGGTGACGCTGGCCTGCTCGGCGCCGGCCCGCACCAGCCCGGAGGCGGAGCGCTCGCCCAGTGCCAGGCCCAGGCTGTCGAGCAGGATCGACTTGCCGGCGCCGGTCTCGCCGGTCAGCACGGTGAGGCCGCGATGCAGGTCGAGGTCCAGCCGCTCGATCAGCACCACGTCGCGGATCGAGATCCGGGTCAGCATGGGGGTGAGATGGGTGTCCGGCCGGCGGGATCGAGGGGCGGGCTCGAACGAGCCCGGTCCCGTGTCGGCGCCTCAGAACACCGAATGCAGCGCACGGCCGAAGAAGCCGCGCTGCTGCGCCGGCGTCTGGTTCTGGCCCGGGATCGAGCCGTCCGGGGACAGCGCGCCGGCCGAGCGCAGGTCGGCGTAGCTGTCCTGGTACCAGGAGCTGCCGGGATAGTTGTAGCCGAGCACGGCGGCGGTCTTGCGCGCCTGGTCGGTCAGGCCGAGCTTGAGGTACACCTCGACCAGCCGGTGCAGCGCTTCCGCCACGTGGTTGGTGGTCTGGAAGTCCTCGACCACGCGCTGGTAGCGGTTGATCGCCGCCTCGTAGTAGTGCTGCTGCTCGTAGTAGCGGCCGACCAGCATCTCCTTGCCGGCGAGGTGGTCGCGGCACAGGTCGATCTTCAGGCGCGCGTCGCGGGCATAGGCGGTGTCGGGGAACCGGGTGACCACGTCCTGCAGGGCGTTCATCGCCTGCACCGTGCCCTGCTGGTCGCGCTGGATGTCGGCGATCTGCTCGTAGTAGCACAGGGCGCGCAGGTAGTAGGCGTAGGCGGCGTCGCCGCTGGTCGGATGCAGCTGCAGGAAGCGGTCGATCTGCTGCACCGCGTCCGGATACTGGTCCTGCAGGTAGTAGGCGTAGCCTTCCATCAGCTGGGCGTTGGCGGTGTAGCCGGAATACGGGAAGTTCTGCTGGATGTTCTCGAACTGGGTGACCGCCAGCTTGTAGCGGTCGCTGTGCAGCGCATCGATGCCGTTGTTGTACAGCGTTTCCGGCGTCTGCGGCCCGGCGGCGAGGCGCGGCGCCGGCTTGGAATCCGAGAACGGGTTGATGCTGTCGAGCGTGGCGCAGCCGGCGAGGGCCGACGCGGCCAGCAGGCAGGCGGGCAGGCGGCAGGAGCGGAACGGGGTGAACGACATCGACCTGCCGGAAGCTGAGGGGGGACCGCCTTATATCACGCGGCGCGGCAGCGGAAAGGCCGTCGGCGGGGGATCGGGTGCGTCAGGCGGCCCGGTCCGTCCGCATCCCGTCATCCAGCACCGGCCGGCCGGACAGGCGCCAGGCGGCGGGGTCGGACAGCAGGGCGTGCAGCAAGCGGTTGTTCAAGCCGTGCCCGGAGCGGTGGCCGACAAAGGCGCCGCGCAGCGGGTGGCCGGCGAGCGCCAGGTCGCCGATCGCGTCCAGCACCTTGTGGCGCACGAACTCGTCCGGATGGCGCAGGCCGGCCGGGTTGAGCACGAGGGCGTCGTCCACCACCACCGCGTTGTCGAGCGAGCCGCCACGGGCGAGGCCGGCGGCGCGCATCGCCTCGATCTCGCGCCGGAGGGTGAAGGTGCGGCAGGAAGCGATCTCGCTGCGGAAGCCGTGCTCGCCCAGGCGCATGGCATAGGCCTGCCGGCCGATCGCGCGGGCGTCGAACTCGATCGACAGCGACAAGGACAGGCCGGGCGCGTGCGACGGGCGCAGCTCGGCGAAGGCGTCGTTCTCGGCGACGCGCACCGGCTTCAGCACCTCGATGGTGCGACGCCATTCCGCCTGCTCGACGCGGCCGGCGCAGTCGAGCAGGAACACGAACGGCGCGCTGCTGCCGTCCAGCACAGGCACCTCCGGCCCGTCCATCTCCACCAGGACGTTGTCGATGCCGCAGGCGGCAAGGGCTGCCATCACGTGCTCGACGGTACTGACCCGCGCCTCCGGATGCGCGGGCGCGCCCAGCACGGTGCACAGGCGGGTGTCGACCACATGGTCGAACCGGGCGGGCAGGTCGAGCCCGAGATCGGTGCGTCGGAACACGATGCCGCTGTCCGGAACGGCGGGCCGAAGGGTGAGCGTGACCGGCTGCCCGCGGTGCAGCCCGACGCCGCTGCAGGAGATCGGGTTGCGAAGCGTGCGCTGCCGGCTGCGGCCGGGCAGGGCGGCGGCATCGGTCCGGATGCCGCCTTCGGCCAGCGACGACAGGGCATGACCCGTCCGCGGCGCCGTTTCGAGCAGCGGGGCGAGCGACATGCCGTCCATCGAAGATCCTCCCGACCGGCTTCGGAGCCTGGGTGCCCGGTCAACGCCTGGTTTAGGCACGGATTGCAGCCGCGGCCATTCAAGGTTTATTGCCGACTGTTTCCGCGCAACCCCTTGTTCGCGAACGATTTCTCCTGGGAGGCCATCGTCAACCAAGGGCGAACCGGCGCGTCCCGTGCGCGAAACCTGGCCCCACGCGGCCGTTCCCGGACCCGGACACCGCCTCAGGCCGTCCGGCTCCGCCGCATCGCCACCTGCGCCGGAAGCGTGCGCCGGGGTCGTGCAGGATCGCCCTGCCGTGTCCGAAGCAGGCGACCTGACAGCCGAGGCCGGTGAGCTGGCGCTGGCTGCGTTCCCTTTCTCGCGATCCTCGTAGCCGATCGGGCGGTCGAGCCCGAGCACGCTGCCGACCGCGTTCGTGGCGAATGGCACGCTGTTCCGCCACGACAGCGCCGCCTGCCCGGCACGGCGTCCGGGAACGTGCAGCACCGCGAAGCCGCCGGCGACCGGCAGCACGTCGCCGTCACCGACAAGATGGTCGATCCGGGTCGGTTCCACCCTGGGAGCCGGCCGCATGAACGCCAGGACCATGGGCTTCTTCGTCAGTCCGGGCGCTGCGGCCATCGGCCGGAGGACCCCGCCTTGCTCCGCGACCGGCGCGTCGGGCGGGTGCATCCAGGTTTCGGCGCCGATGGCCCCCACCAGGGCGGCCAGGCTGCCGACGTGGTCCGGATGGGCGCGGGTCGGCACGATGGGACACAGGTCGCGCGGGCCCTGCCCAGGCCGCGCATGGCCCGGAGGATCCCACCCGCACGGTCCGGGAAGCCGGCGTCGACCAGCGCCATCCCGTCCGACGCGTCGAGCAGGAACACGTTGACCGCTCCGACCGCGATCGCGTGCAGGCCATCTGCGATCGGCGTCACCGTCACCCGGCCCGGCGAGTCCGGGACGCCGGGGGAGGCGGCGCCCCCGGCGGTCCGGTATGCTCCCGGTCAGGACGACTGACGTCGCAGGAAGGCCGGGATGTCGAGCCCGACCTCCTCGCCGGCCGCCGGACGCACGGTGGCGGACGGTTCGGCCTCCACCGACGGCTCGGTGCGCTGCGCCGGAGGCTGCGCGGACGACGCGGCGCGGCCGCGCAGCGCCCCGGTCACGATGCCGAACAGGCTGCGCGACGGGGCCGGCGGCTCGGCGACCTGGCGCGGCGGCTCGGAGAACAGGCCGGGACGCGCCACCGTCGGCCGGGCGTTCGGCAGCTGGTGCGGCAGGGCGTGCGCCGGCGGAGCGTGGGCACCGGCCGCCTCGGCGCCGTAATGCGGCGTCGCCGGGCGGAGCGAGCCCACCGGTGTCGGCGACGCGGTCGCCATGGGGGTCGGCATCTGGCCCGGCTGCGCCGACGGCGCGGCGTGCTCCGCCACGTAGGCGGTGGCAGGCGTCGATCCCGGCTGATGCAGGCCCGGCTGATGGAGCCCGGCCTGGCTGGATCCGGCCTGGCCGAGCCCGGCCTGGCTGAGCGCGGACTGGTTCAGGACCGGGGCGCCGATCGGGCCGGTATGCATCGGCTGATGCGCCTGCGGGCCGGGCGACGACGGCTCGGCGTGCACCGGCGCGCCGCCGCCGATGGCGATCAGGCGCGGACGCTCCGCCTGCGCCATCGGCGTGTCGATGCCGGTCGCCACCACAGACACGCGGATCCGGCCGGACAGGTTGTCGTCGATCGCCGAGCCGAAGATGATGTTGGCGTCCTCGGCCACCTCCTCACGGATGCGGTTGGCGGCCTGGTCGACCTCGAACAGGGTCATGTCGTCGCCGCCGGTGATGTTGATCAGCAGGCCGCGGGCGCCGGCCATGGAGGTGTCCTCCAGCAGCGGGTTGGAGATCGCGGCCTCGGCGGCACGGATGGCGCGGTTCTCGCCGTCGGCCTCGCCGGTGCCCATCATCGCCTTGCCCATCTCGGCCATGACGGTGCGTATGTCGGCGAAGTCGAGGTTCACCAGGCCGGGCGCCACCATCAGGTCGGTGACCCCGCGCACGCCCATGTAGAGCACGTGATCGGCCATCTTGAACGCTTCCTTCCAGCCGGTGCGCTCGTTGGCCAGTCGGAACAGGTTCTGGTTCGGGATCACGATCAGCGTGTCGACGAACTGCTGCAGCTCGGCGATGCCGGCTTCCGCCGCCTTGGCGCGACGCCCGCCCTCGAAGGTGAACGGCTTGGTCACCACGCCCACGGTGAGGATGCCGCGCTCGCGCGCCATGCGGGCGATCACCGGCGCCGCCCCGGTGCCGGTGCCGCCGCCCATGCCGGCGGTGATGAACACCATGTGCGCGCCGTCCATGTGGCGGGCGAGCTCGTCGGCGGCCTCCTCGGCGGCGGCGCGGCCGATCTCCGGCTTGGCGCCGGCGCCGAGCCCCTGCGTCAGATGCGGGCCCAGCTGGATGCGACGGTCGGCGCGGCTGTGGGTGAGCTGCTGGGCGTCGGTGTTGGCGACCACGAACTCCACGCCTGCCAGCTGCAGCTGGATCATGTTGTCGACGGCGTTGGTGCCGCCGCCGCCCACGCCGATCACGGTGATCCGCGGCGTGAAGTCGGAATAGGTCTGCTGCGGGATCGTGAGGTTGAGGGTCATGGACGGGGTCCCCTGTTGGAGGCTGGGCGGATGGTCGCCTTCGGCAACCGGTTGGGCGGGATCGCGGGCGAGCGGGTCATCTCAGACG
>CALMVN010000023.1:16957-19802 GCA_937873225.1 uncultured Acetobacteraceae bacterium | reverse complement strand
TACTACGACAACAACAAGGACCGCTTCGCGGCACCCGAGTACCGCAAGATCAAGCTGGTGCTGCTGTCGCCGGACACCGTGGCGCGCGGCCTGGACGTGTCCGAGGCCGACGAGCGCAAGCTCTACGACGAGCTGAGCCCCCGCTACCACGTGGCGGAGAAGCGCTCGGTCCAGGTGATGATCGCGCCGGACCAGGTGCGGGCGGCGCAGATCGCCGCCCTGTGGCAGGGCGGCATCGGCTGGACCCAGCTGCAGGCGACGGCCAAGGACGCGACCCCGATCGCGCTGGACGACTCCACCGCCGCCAGCATCCCGTCGCCCGACCTCGCCAAGCTCGCCTTCGCCACCGCGCCCGGCACGGTGGCGGGGCCGGCGAAGACCGAGGCCGGCTGGGTGGTGCTCCGGGTGACCAAGGTGACGCCGGCGCGAAATCGCAGCTTCGCCGAGGCCCGGGGCGAGCTGCACGACATCATCGCCAGGCAGCGCGCCAACGCGCTGGTGTCGCCGCGGGTGCAGAAGCTGCAGGACGCGATCGCCGGCGGCGGCCTCGACGCCATCCCGGCCGATCTCGGCGCGGTGCCGGCCGAAGGCTCGCTGGACGCGCAGGGGCTGACGCGCGGGGGCGACCCGGCGCCGCTGCCGGGCTCGGACGCGGTGCGCAAGGCGATCGTCGCCCAGGCCTTCTCGACCCGCAAGGGCGACGTGCCGACCCTGGTCCAGGGGCCGGAAGGCAGCTGGTATGCGCTGGTGGTGGAGGACGTGACCCCGGCGGCGCCCCTGGCCTTCGTGCAGGCGGCCGACCGGGTGCGCGCCGACTGGCAGCACGACCAGGTCCGCCACGCCGACGAGCAGCGCGCCGCCGCCCTGTATGCCGACGCCGACGCCCATGGCGGGCTGGCGGCGGTGGCGGCGGCGAAGCCCGGCTCGGTGGCCGGGCTGCTGACCGGGATCCCGGTGCGTCGCGGCCGCAACGACGGCCCGGTGCCGGCCAACCTCCAGCAGATCGCCTTCTCCCTGAAGCCCGGCACCTCCACCATGCTGGAAACCCCCGACGGCTTCGTGGTCGCCACCGTGACCGCGATCCGCCATCCGGACCCGGCCCGGGACCGTGCGGGATATGATCGCACGCGCGACGAGCTGGACGCGGCGATGGCCGACGACATCCAGAACACCTACGTGAGCGCGCTGCGCGACCGCGCCCATCCGTCGATCGACGACAAGGCGCTGGAGCAGGTGGTCGGCACGCCCGGTGCCGCCGGCACCGATCCGGGCACCGGCAGCGGGTCGTGAGCGGAGCCCGCGACGCGGTCGTCTGGACGGTCGAGGCCGCGGACCTGCTGACCCCGGTCGCGGCCTTCCTCAAGCTGCGACGCCACCTGCCGGGCGCCGAGCGCAACGGCTTCCTGCTGGAAAGCATCGAGGGCGGCGTCGCGCGCGGCCGCTATTCGGTGATCGGCCTGCTGCCGGACCTCCTTTGGCGCTGCCGCGACGGCGCGGTGTCGTCGCGCATCGACCGGGCAGGGCAGGGCTTCGTGCCGGACGACCGGCCGGCGATCGACAGCCTGCGCGCGCTGGTGGCGGCCAGCCGCCTCGCCCTGCCGCCCGGCCTGCCGCCGATGATCGGCGGGGTGTTCGGCTATCTCGGCTACGACATGGTGCGCGGCATGGAGCACCTGCCGGACGCGCCGCCCGACGACCTCGGCCTGCCGGAAGCCATGCTGCTGCGGCCGTCGCTGTTCGCCGTGTTCGACAACGTCCGCGACGAGCTGACCCTGGCGGTGCCGGTGCGGGAAGGCGGCGAGGACCCGCAGGCGCTGCTGGACCGCGCACGCGCGGCGCTGTCGCTGGAGCTGCCGCTGGCAGAAGCGTCGCCGGGGCAGCCCATGCCCGGGCCGATCGAGCCGCGCTCGAACTTCTCCCGCGACGGCTTCCTCGGCGTGGTGCGACGCATCCAGGAGTACATCGCCGCCGGCGACGCGTTCCAGGTGGTGCCGAGCCAGCGCTTCTCCGCCCCGTTCGCGCTGCCGCCGTTCGCGCTCTACCGCGCGCTGCGCCGCATCAACCCGGCGCCGTTCCTGTTCTTCCTGGACCTCGCCACCGAGGAGGGCGAATTCCAGCTGGTCGGCAGCAGCCCGGAGGTGCTGGTGCGGCTGCGGGACAACATCGTCACGGTGCGCCCGCTGGCCGGCACCCGCCCGCGCGGCGCCGATCCGGAGGCCGACCGGGCGCTGGCGGCGGAGCTGCTGGCCGACCCGAAGGAGCGCGCCGAGCACCTGATGCTGGTCGACCTCGGCCGCAACGACGTGGGCCGCGTGTCCCGGCCCGGCAGCGTCCGGGTGCGCGAAAGCTTCGCGATCGAGCGCTTCAGCCACGTCATGCACATCTCCTCCACCGTGGAGGGCACCCTGCGTCCGGAGCTGGACGCGCTCGACGCGCTGGTGGCGGGGTTCCCGGCCGGCACCCTGACGGGCGCTCCGAAGATCCGGGCGATGCAGATCATCGACGAGGTGGAGCCGACCCGTCGCGGCACCTATGCCGGCTGCATCGGCTGGTTCGGCGCCGACGGCACCATGGACACCTGCATCGGCCTGCGCATGGCGGTGGTCCGGGACGGCCCCATGCACGTGCAGGCCGGCTGCGGCGTGGTCGCCGACAGCGTGCCGGAAGCCGAATACGAGGAAACCCGGCAGAAGGCGCGCGCCCTGTTCCGCGCGGCCGAGGCGGCCCAGGCCCAGGCTGCCGCCCAGGCTGGCGCCCAGGCTGGCAACCATGCCGCCGCCCGCTGATCCCGTTCCCCGTTTGGCCCCACCCGAGGCCATCCCCACCAAACGCCCATGATCCTGCG
>CALMVN010000023.1:0-16947 GCA_937873225.1 uncultured Acetobacteraceae bacterium | reverse complement strand
CCGCCACCGCGCGCCGGTAACGGAGGGCGCCATGATCCTGCTGATCGACAACTACGACAGCTTCACCTTCAACCTGGTGCACTACCTGGGCGAGCTGGGGGCGACGTGCGACGTGCGCCGCAACGACGCGCTGTCGCCGCAGGAGGCGCTGGCGCTGGAGCCGGAAGCCATCGTGCTGTCACCCGGCCCCTGCTCGCCGAACGAGGCCGGGATCTGCTGCGACCTGATCCGCGAGGCGGCGGGCCGCGTGCCGGTGTTCGGCGTGTGCCTGGGCCACCAGGCGATCGGCCAGGTGTTCGGCGCCGAGGTGGTGCGGGCGCCGAGCCCGATGCACGGCAAGGTCAGCCCGATCGAGCACGACGACAGCGACGTGTTCGAGGGTCTGCCCTCGCCCTTCAACGCCACCCGCTACCACAGCCTGACGGTGCGGCCGGACAGCCTGCCCCCCACCCTGGTCGAGACCGCCCGCACCGCGGACGGCGTGGTCATGGGCCTGCGCCACCGCGACTGGCCGATCTTCGGCGTGCAGTTCCATCCCGAAAGCATCGCCTCCGAGCACGGCCACGCCATCCTGGCCAACTTCCTGGCCCTGGCGCGCGGCCGGAACCGTGCCGCGGTCCAGGCGGCCTAGCGATGGACGTGTCCTGACCGGATGCCGGGCGCGCACACGTTGAAGCCGGTGCTGGCGCGTATCGCGTCCGGCGCGACGCTGGACGAGGCCGAGGCCGAGGCCGCCTTCGCCGTCGTGATGTCGGGCGAGGCGACGCCGTCGCAGATCGCGGCCTTCGCGATGGGCCTGCGCCTGCGTGGGGAAACCGTGGCCGAGCTGACGGGCGCCGCCCGGGCGATGCGGGCGCGCATGCTGCCGGTGCCCGGGGTGGCGGATGCGGTCGACGTGTGCGGCACCGGCGGCGACGGCCACATGACCCTGAACGTGTCCACCGCGGTCGCCTTTGTGCTGGCGGCCCTGGGCGTGCCGGTCGCCAAGCACGGCAACCGGGCGCAGTCGTCGCGCGCCGGCGCCACCGACACGCTGGAAGCGCTCGGCCTGCGCCTCCAGGCCGACCCGCAGGTGCTGGAACACGCGCTGCAGCGGCACGGGCTCGCGTTCCTGTCCGCGCCCTTGCACCACCCGGCAATGCGCCACGCGGCCGCGGTGCGCGCCGAACTCGGCTTCCGCACCGTGTTCAACCTGCTCGGGCCCTTGTGCAACCCGGCTGGCGTGCGACGGCAGATGATCGGCGTGTTCGACCCGGCCTGGCAGGCGCCGATCGCCCTTGCCCTCGGCCGGCTCGGCTCGGACCGGGTCTGGGTGGTGCATGGCGAGGACGCGTCCGGCGCCACGCCGAACGGGCTGGACGAGCTCGGCCTGTGCGGTGTCAACCGGGTGGTGGCGTTCGACCGCGGCAGGCTGACCCGGTTCCGCTTCGAGGCGGCCGATCTCGGCCTGCCGGCGCATCCGGTGGGCGCCATCGCCGGCGGCGACGCCGCGTTCAACGCCCGGGCGCTGGAACGCCTGCTGTCCGGGGAGCCCGGTCCCTACCGCGACACGGTGCTGCTCAACGCGTCCGCCGCCTTGCAGGTGAGCGGGCGCGGCCGCATCTCCTCGCTCGGGCTCCCGGATCCGGGACAGGGGGCGGAGGAGATGGCAAGCGTGGCGGCGCCGATCGAGGAACTGCGCGACGGCCTCGGCCATGCCGCCCGGGCGATCGACGACGGCACGGCACTGGCGGTGCTGACGGCCCTGCGCCGGCAGCCGACGCCCGCCACACGGGACGGCGACAGCTGAGGATGCTCGAACTTGAACAGCGTTCAATCGGCGGTGCCCTGATGCCGGAATCCGGTTCCGGTCGGGGCGCGCAGCCCGGGGAGATCCCGGACGTGCTGGCGCGCATCTGCGACCAGACACGCGAGGAGGTCGTGCGCCGCTCGGCCGGCCTGCCGCTGCGCGAGATCCGGCTGCGCCTGCGCGACCTCGCCGAGGCGCCGCGCGGCTTCGGCCAGGCGCTGAAGCTGACCACCGCGCAGCACCAGGTCGGCATGATCGCCGAGATCAAGAAGGCGTCGCCGTCCGGCGGCATGATCCGCCCCGAGTACGACCCGGCCGCGATCGCGCGCCAGTACGAGGCCGGCGGTGCCGTGTGCCTGTCTGTGCTGACCGAGGGCCCGTCCTTCGGCGGCCACGTCGCCGACCTGCAGATCGCGCGCGCCGCGGTGCGGCTGCCGGTGCTGCGCAAGGACTTCATCGTCGACCCGTGGCAGGTGTACGAGAGCCGGCTGATCGGCGCCGACTGCATCCTGCTGATCATGGCGGCGCTGACCGACTCCGTGGCCGAGGAGCTGCTGGAGCTGGCCCGCTCGCTCGACCTCGACGTGCTGGTCGAGGTGCACGACCAGGCCGAGCTGTACCGGGCGCTCGGGCTGAACACCTCCCTGATCGGCGTCAACAACCGCAACCTCCGCACGCTGCGCACCGACCTGGAAACCACGATCACGCTGGCGCCCGGAGTGCCGCCCGATCGCATCGTGGTGGCGGAAAGCGGCATACGCACCCGCGACGACGTGGTCCGGCTGAGCGGCGCCGGCGCCACCTGCTTCCTGGTCGGCGAAAGCCTGTTGCGGCAGCCCGATCCGGGTGCCGCCTGCGCCGCCCTGCTGGGGCCGATCTGATGGACGTCGCCCGGCTGAGCCATCTCGACGGGGCCGGCCAGGCCCGCATGGTGGACGTGTCCGGCAAGGCCGCGACGGCGCGCGAGGCGACGGCGGCGGCGCGCGTGGCGATGCGCGCCGAGACGCTGCGGCTGATCCTGTCGGGGGACATGCCGAAGGGCGACGTCTTCGCAGCCGCGCGGATCGCGGGCATCATGGCGGCGAAGCGTACGCCCGAACTGATCCCGCTCTGCCACCCGCTGCCGATCACCGCGGTGTCGGTGACGCTGGCGCCGGAGCCGGACGGGAGCGGCGTGGCGATCGAGACCACGGTGCGCACGACCGGGCAGACCGGGGTGGAGATGGAGGCCTTGACCGCGGCGAGCGTCGCCGCCCTCACCCTCTACGACATGTGCAAGGCGGTCGACCGTCACATGAGGATCGAGTCGCTGCGCGTGGTGCACAAGGCCGGCGGCAAGTCCGGCGACTGGGACGAGACCGGGACGGATGCACGTCCTCCCGATGCAGACAGGAACGGGGACCGAACATGAGCGGAGCGACGAAGCTGGTGCAGGCGCCCCGCGGCGCCAACGCACCCTCCATGACGCAGGACGAGCTGACCCGCGCGTATCGCGACATGCTGCTGATCCGGCGCTTCGAGGAGCGCACCGGGCAGCTCTACGGCATGGGGCTGATCGGCGGGTTCTGCCACCTCTACATCGGCCAGGAGGCCGTGGTGGTGGGCGTGCAGATGGCGCTGAAGCCCGGCGACAAGATCGTCACCTCGTATCGCGACCACGGCCACATGCTGGCGGCGGGCATGGAGGCGAAGGGGGTGATGGCCGAGCTGACCGGCCGCGCCACCGGCTATTCCCGCGGCAAGGGCGGCTCCATGCACATGTTCTCCAAGAAGGAGAACTTCTACGGCGGCCACGGCATCGTCGGCGCGCAGGTGCCGATCGGCGCGGGCCTGGCGTTCGCCAACAAGTACCGCGGCACCGACGAGGTGGCGGTGGCCTACATGGGCGACGGCGCCTCCAACCAGGGCCAGGTGTTCGAGGCCTTCAACCTGGCGGCCCTGCACAAGCTCCCGTGCATCTTCATCATCGAGAACAACCAGTACGGCATGGGCACCAGCGCCGCGCGCTCTTCCGCCTCAAAGGCGCTGCACCGCAACGGCGAGCCGTGGGGCATCCCGGGGCAGAAGGTGGACGGCATGGACGTGGTCGCGGTGCGTGAGGCCGCGCGCGAGGCGGTAACGCACTGCCGCGGCGGCAACGGTCCCTACCTGCTGGAGATGAGCACCTACCGCTACCGCGGCCATTCCATGTCCGACCCGGCCAAGTACCGCACCCGCGAGGAGGTCGAGGAGATGCGCCGCACCCACGACGCGATCGAGCAGGTGCGACGCGCGCTGCTGGAGCTCGGCGTCGAGGAGGTGACGCTCAAGGCCACCGACGACGAGATCAAGCGCCTGGTCGCCGATGCCGCCCAGTTCGCGCAGGACAGCCCGGAGCCCGACCCGTCCGAGCTGTGGACAGACATCCTGGTGGAGGCCTGACGGTTCCATGTCGACTCAGGTCCTGATGCCCGCCCTTTCGCCGACCATGACGGAAGGCAAGCTGGCGCGCTGGCTGAAGAAGGTGGGCGACCCGGTCGCCGCCGGCGACGTGATCGCCGAGATCGAGACCGACAAGGCGACCATGGAGGTCGAGGCGGTGGACGAGGGCACGCTCGGCCGCATCCTGGTGGAGGAGGGCACCGACGGCGTGGCGGTGAACGCGCCGATCGCGGTGCTGCTCGCCGCCGGCGAGGACGCGTCGAGCCCGCCCGCACCCGCCTCGGAAGCGCCGGCCATGCCCAAGGTCGCGGCCGAGGGGATGGAGCCCAAGGAGATCGCCGACCGCGCCTCGGCGGCCAAGACCTCGGAGCTGGCCCGCCCGTCGCCGGAGCGCGACTGGGGCCCGACCGCGACCGTCACGGTGCGCGAAGCCCTGCGCGACGCCATGGCGCTGGAGATGCGCGCCGACGACGACGTGTTCCTGCTGGGCGAGGAGGTCGCCGAGTACCAGGGCGCCTACAAGGTCAGCCAGGGCCTGCTGGACGAGTTCGGCGCCCGCCGGGTGATCGACACCCCGATCACCGAGCACGGCTTCGCCGGCATGGCGGTCGGCGCCGCACTCACCGGCCTCAAGCCGATCGTCGAGTTCATGACCTTCAACTTCGCCATGCAGGCGATCGACCAGGTGATCAACTCGGCCGCCAAGACCCTCTACATGAGCGGCGGCCAGATGGGCTGCCCGATCGTGTTCCGCGGCCCCAACGGCGCCGCCTCCCGCGTCGGCGCGCAGCACTCGCAGTGCTACGCCAGCTGGTACGCCCACGTGCCCGGCCTGAAGGTGGTCGCCCCCTACTCCTCCGCCGACGCCAAGGGCCTGTTGCGCGCCGCGATCCGCGACCCCAACCCGATCATCTTCCTCGAGAACGAGATCCTGTACGGGCAAAGCTTCGAGTGCCCGACCGACCCGGACTTCGTGCTGCCGATCGGCAAGGCGAAGGTCGAGCGCGCCGGCAAGGACGTCACGATCGTCGCCTTCTCCATCATGGTCGGCGTGGCGCTCAAGGCGGCCGAGATCCTGGCGGAAGCGGGCATCGACGCCGAGGTGATCAACCTGCGCAGCCTGCGCCCGCTCGACACCGCCACGATCGTGGACAGCGTCAAGAAGACCTCCCGCCTGGTGACGGTGGAGGAAGGCTGGCCGTTCGCCGGCATCGGCGCGGAGGTGGTGATGCAGATCGTCGAGCACGCCTTCGACTGGCTCGACGCCCCGCCTGTGCGCGTGCACGGCCTGGACGTGCCGCTGCCCTACGCCGCCAACCTGGAGAAGCTCGCCCTGCCGCAGCCGGACTGGGTGGTCGACGCCGTCAAGAAGCTGGTCTGAAGGTCGCCCCGCATGTCCGTGAACATCCTCATGCCGGCGCTGTCGCCGACCATGACCGAAGGCACCCTGGCGCGCTGGCTGAAGAAGGAAGGCGATGCGGTCGCATCCGGCGACGTGATCGCCGAGATCGAGACCGACAAGGCGACCATGGAGGTCGAGGCGGTGGACGAGGGCATCCTCGGCCGCATCCTGGTCGCCGACGGCACCGAGGGGGTGAAGGTCAACGCGCCGATCGGCATCCTGGTCGAGGAAGGCGAGGCGGTGCCGGACGCCGCCGACGACGGCGCGCGGACCGAAGCGCCGAAGCAGGCGGCGGAGCCGACCAGCCAGGGCTCCGAACCGCCTGCCGCGCACCCGGCACCGGCAACGGCGGCGCCCGTTCCCGCCATCCCGGCCGGAACCAGCGACAGCGGCAGCCGCGTGTTCGCCTCGCCGCTGGCGCGTCGTCTGGCCGGGGAGGCCGGGCTCGACCTGTCGACGATCAAGGGGTCCGGACCGAACAACCGCATCATCCGCGCGGACGTCGAGGCGGCGCGCTCGGCGCCGCCGCTTCAGGCCGCGAAGCCGGCGGCTCCCGCACCGGCCCAGGCCGGCGTCCCGCCGCAGGCGCCGGCGCCCGCTCCGGTGCGCCCGACGCCGGTGCCGATCACGGCGCCGCACCGCGTGGTGCCGAACTCCAACATCCGCCGCGTGATCGCGCGCCGCTTGTCGGAGTCCAAGCAGTTCGTGCCGCACTTCTACGTCTCGATCGACGTGGAGATGGACGCCCTGCTGGCCCTGCGCGCCCAGCTCAACCACGCCTCGCCGGAAGGGGCCGGCTCCTTCAAGCTGTCGGTCAACGACATGCTGATCAAGGCCTGCGCCGTCACCCTGGTCCGGGTGCCGAAGGTCAACGCCAGCTACACCGACGAGGCGATCATCGAGTACGAGGACGTCGACATCTCGGTCGCGGTGTCGATCCCGGACGGGCTGATCACGCCGATCGTGCGCTCGGCGGAGAAGAAGTCGCTGGCGCAGATCAGCACCGAGGCGCGCGGCCTGATCGCCCGCGCCCGCGAGGGCCGCCTGCGCCCGGAGGAGTTCCAGGGCGGCGGGTTCTCGATCTCCAACATGGGCATGTTCGGAGTGAAGCAGTTCTCTGCCATCCTCAACCCGCCGCAGGCCGGCATCCTGGCGGTCAGCGCCAGCGAGAAGCGCCCGGTGGTACGCACGGCCAAGGATGGCGACCGCATCGAGATCGCCACCGTGATGACGGCGACGCTATCGGTGGACCACCGCGCGGTGGACGGCGCGCTGGCGGCGCAGTGGGTGTCCGTCTTCAAGAGTGTGGTCGAGAACCCGCTGAGCCTGGTGATCTAGAATGGCCGAGACCGAGTTCGACCTGATCGTCGTCGGCGGCGGCCCCGGCGGCTACGTCGCCGCGATCCGCGCCGCCCAGCTCAAGCTGAAGGTGGCGGTGGTCGAGAGCACCCATCTCGGCGGCATCTGCCTGAACTGGGGCTGCATCCCGACCAAGACGCTGCTGCGCTCGTCCGAGATCAACCACCTGCTGCACAACCTCGGCGAGTTCGGCTTCGCCGCCGACAACATCCGCTACGACCTGGACAAGGTGGTCAAGCGGTCGCGCGGCGTCGCCAAGCAGCTGTCGTCCGGCATCGGCCACCTGCTGCGCAAGAACAAGGTGTCGGTGTTCGACGGGCACGGCGCCCTGGACGGCACCGAGGGGCAGGCACGGAAGGTCGCGGTGACCAAGGACGGTGCCGCGGTCACGAGCCTCACCGCGCCGCACGTGATCCTGGCCACCGGCGCGCGGGCACGCGTGCTGCCCGGCCTGGAGCCGGACAACCTGGTGTGGTCCTACCGCGAGGCGATGGTGCCGACGCTGATGCCCCGCCGCCTGCTGGTGATCGGTTCCGGCGCCATCGGCATCGAGTTCGCGAGCTTCTACCGCAACATGGGCGCCGAGGTGACGGTAGCCGAGGTGGTGGACCGCATCCTGCCGGTGGAGGACGTCGAGATCGCGGCCTTCGCGCGCAAGGCGTTCGAGAAGCAGGGGATGCGCATTCTCACCGGCGCCAAGATCGGCAAGGCGGAGAAGGGCGAAGACAGCGTTACCATCTCCATAGAAGCCGACGGCAAGGCCGAGACGCTGGAGTTCGACCGCGTCATCTCCGCCGTCGGCATCGTCGGCAACATCGAGGGCATCGGGCTCGAAGGCACAAAGGTGGTGGTCGAGAAGACCCACGTGGTGATCGACCACTTCTGCCGCACCGGCGAGCCCGGCGTGTATGCGATCGGCGACCTCGCCGGCGCGCCCTGGCTCGCGCACAAGGCGAGCCACGAGGGCGTGCTGTGCGTGGAGAAGATCGCAGGCCTGGACGTGCACCCGATCGACTGGACCAACATCCCCGGCTGCACCTACTGCCGCCCGCAGGTGGCGAGCGTCGGCTGGACCGAGGCCAAGGCGCGGGCGGAGGGCCGGGAAGTCCGGGTCGGCCGGTTCCCGTTCATCGGCAACGGCAAGGCGATCGCCATGGGCGAGCCGGAGGGCATGGCCAAGACCGTGTTCGACGCCAACACCGGCGAACTGCTGGGGGCGCACCTGGTCGGCGCCGAGGTCACGGAGATGATCCAGGGCTTCGCCATCGGCCGGACGCTGGAGACCACCGAGCAGGAGCTGATGCACACGGTGTTCCCGCATCCCACCGTCAGCGAGACCATGCACGAGGCGGTGCTGGATGCCTGGGGGCAGGCGATCCACTTCTGACCGCCCCGGGAACGGCGAGCTGCGCGCGGCCGCCGTCCTCCTCTGCGCGCTGATCGCCGGGTCCGCGCCGTCCGACCGGCGCCTGCCGCAGGACGCCTATGTCTGGCAGCGGGTCTGGTCCCCCGCGGTCCTGGACGCCCTGCGCCAGACCACGCCGCTGGTGTCGGGCTACCGCGTCCTGGCCGCGGAATGGTCGCCCGACGGCCGGCTGGTTGCGGCCGGCGTCGACTGGACGCGGCTGCAGCGGCTCGGCCGGCCGGTGGTGGCGGTGCTGCGCATCGACGGGCGCACCGCGCTGCCGTCGGTCGAAACGATCCGGAGCGTGTTCGACCGCCTGCCGCAGACGCTGGCGGGCCTCGAGCTCGACTACGACTGCCCGACGGCCCGGCTCGCGCCCTACCGCGACCTGCTCCGTGTCCTCCGGCCGGCGCTGCCGGCGCGGACCCTCCTGTCGATCACCGTCCTGCCGGACTGGCTCCGCGCCCGCGACTTCCCCTCCCTCAGCGCCGCCGTCGACCGGCTGGTGCTCCAGGTGCACGCCACGGGCGACCCCCGACGCGGCCTGTTCGACCGGGACGCCATGCTGCGCTGGGTGGCGCTGATGGACCGCCGCAGCCTCCGCCCGTTCCTGGTGGCGCTGCCGTCCTACGGCGTGCGCGTGCTGCTGGGCGCCACCGGCCGGGTGCTGTCCACCGAGGGCGAGCGCCCGGCGCTTGCCGGATCGTCCGCGACCGAGCTCGTGGTGGCGCCGGCGCAGATGGCCGACGCGATGCGGGCGCTGGAGCAAGACCCGCCGCACCGCCTCCTCGGGATCGCCTGGTTCCGCATGCCGGTCGCGGGCGACGTGCGCAGCTGGAGCCTGCCCAGCTGGCTCGCGGTGCTGCGACGCGAGCCGCTCGCCGTCCACCTCCTGCTGCGCGCCTCGCCGGCCGGGCCCGACGGCCTGCGCCTGCTCCGCCTGGTGAACGACGGCGACGTCGACGCGCCGCTGCCGCCGCGGGTGGCGCTCGGCGTCCCGTGCCTCGCGTCCGACGGCGCCGGTCCCTATCGGCTGGACCGTGATCCGCCGGTCGCGGTGCTGCAACGCGTGCAGGACGCCCTGCTCCGCGCCCACGCCGCGATCGTCGCCGGCTGGACCCGCTGTCCCGTGACGGAACGGGTGCTGGCGGCGCCGTAGTCGTTGCGCTATCGCTCCGAGCGGGCGGCCGCGGGCTTGGCGCAGGCCCGTGGTGGCGGGAGCGGACGGATGATCGACCGGATGCGGGCGCGTGGCTGTCTCGCCCTGCTCGTCGTCCTGGCGGCCTCCGCGGCGGTCGCCTGCGGGCCGAGCTTCCCGTGGCAGCTGCTCGACGACCGCGACCGGACGCTCAGCGACCTTCCGGTCGACAGCTTCGCCTTCGGCGCGGTCCATCTGGTGCCGGCACCGGCCCTGCGCCTGCCGCCTCCGCAGCCTCCGCCCGGGGTGAGCGGCAGGAGCCTGCCGACGACGGAGTCGGAAGAGCGCCGGACCCTGCCCGCCTCCGAGGCGGCCCTGGCATCGGTCATGCGCCGCCAGGCCACCGCGGAGGCGGCAGAATCGGTCGGGCGCGCGCTGCCGGACGGGGTCCGGCTCTACGTCGCCGGCGCGGTCGCCTTCAGCCACGACGACTGCACCGGCGCCGCGGATCGCTTCCGCCGCGTGCTGGCCTTGCCGGCCTCGCCCGGAGCGGACGGGACGCTGTGGGCGAGCTTCATGCTCGGCCGCGCGCTGGCGGCGTGCGGCGAGGACGCCGCCGCGGCGGAGGCGTTCCGGCACACCCGCGCGCTGGTCGAGGACGGCGCTCCGGACCCGCTCGCGCTGGCACTCGCGAGCCTCGGCGAGGAGGCGCTGCTGTCGCTGCGGGCAAGCGGGCTGCCGATGGACAAAGCGCCGGGCCAGGCCGATGCGACCGCGGCGGCGACCGCGCACCTGCACCAGGCGGTCACGCTCTACGCCGAGCAGGCCGCCCTCGGCGACGACAGCGGCACCGACTCGCTGCAGCTCGTCGCGGAAGCCCTGCTGTCGGACAGGCCGGGGTCCACCTGGCTCGCGGCCTCCACGCAGGACCCGCTGCTGTGCCACCTGCTTGTCCTCTACGCCCTGGCCGCGACCGGTCCGTCGCCGCAGACGGAGGCCAACGGCGCGGACGTGCTGGCCTACGACGCGGACTTCTTCCCCAACCTGACCCCGGGCCGGTTCGAGGACCGCGTGCTGGGCCGGTTCTCCGCCGTGGCGGCGGCGGGCGGCCTGGACGGACAGGATGCCGGCCGGCTGGCGGCGCTGGCCTATCTGGAGGGCCGGTACGACATGGCCGACCGGTTCGCGGCAGCCGGGACTGGCCCGCTGGCGGCCTGATCCGCGCCAGGCTGTCGCTGCAGCGGAACGACCTGGCGGCGAGCGGCCGCGCCTTCGACGCGGCGGTGCGGGAGCTGGCGGCGGCGCATTCCGACGCCCTGACCGTGCAGGCCGCCGGGCGCATCCGGGCCGAGGCCGGCATCGTCGTCCTGGCGCGCGGCGACGTCCGGCAGGCGATGGCGATCCTGTATCCGCTGGCCGGCACCTATTGGGGCGACGTCGCCTACCTCGCCGAGCGGGTGTTGACCACCGACGAGCTGCAACGCTTCGTCGCGTCGAGCGTGCCGCCGGTGCCGCTGCTGCCCGCACCGGACGTGTTCCGGAGCTCCAACTACTGGTACCCGGACCGCTTCGAGCCGGCCCGCACGCTGCGCGAGCTGCTGGCGCGGCGGCTGATGCGCGACGGACGCCGGGCGGACGCGGTCGCCGCCTTCACGATGGCGCAGGAGCGCCGGGAGGCCGCTGCCTATGCGGACGCCCTGGCGCGCGCCCGACGCGCCTTCTGGCGCACCGATCGGGCAAGGGCGGCCTGGGACGCCGCGCTGATCGCGCGTCGCTACGGCCTGGAGCTGTTCGGCACCGAGCTCGAACCCGACCAGGACGCCGTGCGTGCCCAGTTCGACAGCGGCTACGGCCCGTCGCATCCGCCGTCCGGCCCGCTGGTCACGGCGAACGAGCGCTGGCGCTACGCCGACAGCGCGGCGGAACCGGACCGCCGCTTCCACTACCGGTTCCTGGCGGTGCAGGACGCGGAACGCGCCGCCGACGCCCTGCCGCCGCGGTCGCAGGCCTTCGCCGCCGTGCTGTGCCGCGCCGCCGGCTGGATGTTCCAGAGCGACGACGAGGCGGACGCCTACCGGCTCTACCGCCGCTACCTGGACTCCGGCGCCGTCGTGCCGTTCGCCACCCGGTTCGGCTACGGCTGCCCGGCGCCCGACTTCAACTCGGCCGCGCGCCTGCGCTGGACGCGGCCCTTCGGCCAGATGGCCTCGGCCCTGCATCGCCACCGCCGCTCGCTCGCCGCGGCGGCCGTGGCGCTGGCGATCCTGTCTGCCGCCGCAGTGCTGCTCCGCGGCCGACGGCGCCGCGCTTGACGCCCGTCCGGCGCGGCGCCACCTGTCGGACCACGGTCTCTCCCCGAGCGGATGCACGCAGCCTCATGTCCACCCGACTGCTGATCGACCATAGGAGCGGGGGCGCCGTCGCGGCACCCCGCCATCCGGAAAAGGCGCACCGCCCGGACAACCCCCTGTTGCGCAAGCCGGACTGGATCCGGGTCAAGGCGCCGACGCACCCGGTCTACCACGAGACGCGCACCCTGATGCGCGACAAGAAGCTGGTGACGGTGTGCGAGGAGGCGGCCTGCCCCAACATCGGCGAGTGCTGGTCGCAGCGCCACGCCACCATGATGATCATGGGCGAGATCTGCACCCGCGCCTGCGCCTTCTGCAACGTTCGCACCGGCCAGCCGGACGCGCTCGACGCCGGCGAGCCGGAGCGCGTCGCCGACGCCGTGGCGACGCTGGGCCTGCGCCACGTGGTGATCACCTCGGTGGACCGCGACGACCTTCCCGACGGCGGGGCGGCGCACTTCGCCGCCGTGATCGGCGCCCTCCGCCGCGCAGCGCCTGACACCACGGTCGAGATCCTGACCCCCGACTTCCTGCGCAAGCCCGGCGCGCTGGAGGTGGTGGTGGCCGCCCGTCCGGACGTGTTCAACCACAACCTGGAGACCGTGCCACGTCTCTACGCCACCATCCGGCCGGGTGCGCGCTACTACCAGTCGGTGCGCCTGCTCGACCGGGTCAAGCAGCTTGACCCCGCGATCTTCACCAAGTCCGGCATGATGGTGGGCCTGGGCGAGGGACGGCCGGAGGTGCTGCAGGTGATGGACGACCTGCGCGTCGCCGAGGTCGATTTCCTCACCCTTGGCCAGTACCTGCAGCCCAGCGTGAAGCACGCCGCGGTGGACCGGTTCGTGCCTCCCGACGAGTTCGCCGACTACGCCTCCATGGCGCGCGCCAAGGGCTTCCTGCAGGTCAGCGCCACGCCGCTGACCCGCTCGTCCTATCATGCCGATGCGGATTTTGCTGCGCTGCGTGACGCGCGCGCGGCACGTTTGGCGGGCTCGCGCGTAGTATCCTGATGCCGACCCACGCCGAACGCCGCCTCATCCCATACACCGCCGAGCAGCTGTTCGACATGGTGGCCGACGTCGGCCGCTATCCCGAGTTCCTGCCCTGGTGCACCGGTGCCCGGGTGCGCAGCCATACCGACACCGAGCTGGTCGCCGACATGAGCATCGGCTTCGGCCCGTTCCGGGAAGGCTTCACCAGCCGGGTGGCGCTGGACCGGCCGCGCACGGTGCGGGTGCGCTACGAGAAGGGCCCGTTCCGCTACCTCAACAACGTGTGGACCTTCACCCCCGACCCGCGCGGCTGCCTGGTCGACTTCTTCGTCGAGTTCGAGTTCCGCTCGCGGCTGCTGCAGGCGGCGATCGGCGTGGTGTTCAACGAGGCGGTCCGGCTGATGGTGGGCGCGTTCCTGAAGCGTGCCCGCGACATCTACGGCATGCCGGCGCGTCCGGCGGCTCCCGTGGCGCCGCCGGCCGCCACCGTGGATCCGGCCCCCGCCGGCTGATTTTCACGCCGATGTCCCGGTTTATCGGACTGTGGCGCAACTGCCACGGGGGGCGTTCGTTGCTTGGTCGTGTCGGAGCGTCTGCCGACGACGCTTTTCATTGCCTCAAGCTCTGTCGGTCGTGACAGAAAAGGAACATCCATGAAGTCGATCCTGAGTGCGTCTCTCTGCACGGCAGCCCTGGCATTCGCGGTTCCCGCCATGGCCCAGACCGACACCAGCAAGCCCATGCACCATCACCGTCACCATTCGAGCCGCATGGACCACATGCAGGGCCCGAAGACCCACTCCAAGCGTGCGGGCGACCCGTCCACCGACGAGCTGAACGCCAAGAGCCTTGCCGCGGCGCGCGGCGGCAGCGCCGCGGCCACCGGCGACAACACCACGCCGATGAGCACGCCGTCCTCGAGCACCGCTCCGGGAACAGGCATGGCGGCTCCGTCCAGCATGCCGCCTTCGGGCAGCGCGCCGTCCTCGGGCAGCACCGGAACCACCACGCCGTCCAACGCGCCGGGCGGCCAGTAGGCCCATCCGGGAGGTCGGTTCCGGCCGGCCTCCCCGTCGATCACGAATCGTTCATCGCGGATTAAGCTTTTCCTGATCAACTAAGTGTGTTCGAGGCCTCCGGCCGGGAACCCACACCAGTCGGGTCGGCCCGACATCGTCAGGAAAGCGATCCAGATGCGTATGGTCCTCAACATCAGCGCCGTCCTGCTCTGCGGCGCGCTGGCCGGCCTGTCCTCCCTGGCGCAGTCCGCGCCGTCCCACGCCGCCTCCGTGCCGAGCAGGCTGACCGGCGCGCCGACCCACGCTGCCGATCCGGACCAGATGCAGGTGCGCCATGCGGCCGGCAGCGTCGAGGCGCATTTTGCGGCTGCCAACACCACCCATGACGGTCACCTGACCCTGCGGCAGGCGGAGCTGGCCGACTGGCCGCGCGTGGCGAAGCACTTCAACGAGATCGACACCGACAACAAGGGCTGGATCACCGCCGAGCAGATCCACGCCTTCAACCGGTCGCACCACAAGCACCGCAAGGACGGCACCGCCTGAAGCTTGGCCCGCCCAGGCTCACGGATCATGCTCCAGCTCGTCGTTCGAGCGAGCCTCTTCATCGATCGACCGGCCTGATCGGATTGCGCTCTGGTCCCGCCCGCGTTCAGCCGGCGGGCAGGGCGCTGTCCAGCAGGGCCAGCGCGCGGCGAACCGACGCTTCCCGTACGTCACGCCGGTCGCCTGGCAGCACGGCACGCTCGGTCCGCACCGCATGTCCGATGCGCGCCAGCCCGAACCAGACCAGGCCGAGCGGCTTGGCCGCCGTGGCGCCCCCAGGCCCGGCGATGCCGGTGATGGACACGGCGAGGTCGGCGCCGCTGCGTGCCAGCGCGCCTTCCGCCATCGCCGCCGCGACCTCCTCGCTGACCGCACCCACCCGTTCCAGCAGGGCGACCTCCACCCCGAGCAGCCTGTGCTTCATCTCGTTGGAGTAGGTCACGAACCCGCCCTGCACCGCGCCGGACGAGCCGGCATGGTGCGTCAGCGCTGCCACTACCAGGCCGCCGGTGCAGCTTTCGGCGGTGGCGACGCGAAGGGACGCGGCCTTCAACCGTTCCAGCACCCGTCGCGCCTGGTCCAGCGTGTCCTCGTCGATCATCGGCTCCATTCCAGCACCCACCGCGCTCCGAGCAGCAGTGCGGCGCCCGCAACGCCGGCGACAACGTCGTCGCCCATCACGCCCAGCGCGTCATGGCGGCGGTCGAGGCGTCCGATCAAGCCCGGCTTGCCGATGTCGAGCACGCGGAACACGGCGAAGGCCGTCACGAGCCCGATCAGGAGGCCGATCCCGTGCGGCGCCGGCAGCCGCGGCAGGCCGACCAGCCCGAGCAGCGTGATCCACAGCCCCGCCACCTCGTCGATCACGATCCAGCCGTGGTCGGCGCCGCCGCCGGCCCGCTGCACGACGAGGGTGCCGCCGACGCTCACGACCAGGATCGCCGCGCACAGCAGCCAGGGTGCCTGCAGCAGCGCCCAGCCGAACGGCAGGGCCGCCAGGCTTCCCGCCGTGCCCGGCGCACGCGGCGCGAAGCCGACGCCGCCGAAGCTCGCCGCCAGCCGCGCCCAGCGCGACCCGCTCATGCGCGCGAAGCCGGCCCGGCGCGATAGACCGCCATGTTCTCCATCACCCGCTGCACGTAGTTGCGCGTCTCGGCATACGGAATCTCCTCGATCCAGTCGATCATGCCGTCTTGCGGATCGACCCCGGGGGCTGGCGCCCGCGCCGGGTCGCTCGCCGCCAGCCATTGGTCGACCCGGTGCGGCCCGGCGTTGTAGGCGGCCACCGCATACGGCACCACGCCGCCGAACCGGGCCAGCAGGGTGTCGAGATAGGCGGTTCCCAGGGTCATGTTGGCCTCCGGATCGAACAGGATCGCCCCGCCGCCGGCGAGGTCCGGCCGCCCGGCGGCGCGCGCGGTGTCGCGGGCGGTGCCGGTGGTGAGCTGCATCAGGCCGCGAGCGCCGGCCGGGCTGGTGACCTGCGGGTCGAAGCTGCTTTCCTGCCGCATCACCGCCAGCGCCAGTCCCGGCGGCAGGCCGCCTTCCGGCGGGGTGAACGGCTCCGGCCAGCCCGACCCGCGCAGCACCAGCCCGTGCCGGCCGGCCGCGCGCGCGATCGCCACCGCCACGTCCGGCAGGCCGAGCCGGTCGGCCAGGGAGGCGGCCAGGGCGTGCGCGGTGTCGTTGGTCGCCATCGCGTCGAGGCGGAGCAGGAAGGCGCGCGCGTGGCGCCGGTCGTTCCAGGCCACCAGGAGCTCCGACGCACGGGCCAGCTCGAGCCCGGCGAAGCGGATCGCCTCGGCCTGCGTCCAGCGCGGATCGCGCAGCTGCCGGAGACGGTCGGCGACCGGATCCGCCGCGGCCGGCGCGGACAGCTTCGCCGCGTCAGGCGCCAGAAGCGTCGCCGTACCGGGCGCCAGGAGCATTGCCGGACCGGGCGCGGGAAGCATCGCCGGGCCGGGCGCCGGCGGCTGCAGCCGG
The DNA here is from genome assembly GCA_937873225.1 of uncultured Acetobacteraceae bacterium. Lineage (GTDB taxonomy): Bacteria > Pseudomonadota > Alphaproteobacteria > Acetobacterales > Acetobacteraceae > Lichenicola. The sequence continues at coordinate 539 of CALMVN010000023.1, read as the reverse complement.
GCGGCGGCGAGCTGTCCGTAGAAGGTGGTCGGGTAGGCCGCCGCCTGCGAGAACGCGCTCGCGGCTCCGGGGGCATCGCCGCGCGCCAGCCGGGCCCGCCCGGTCCAGTAGGCGCCGCGGCTGCGGGTGATGACGGCGGTCGCGTCCTCCAGCGGGGCGAACCGCGCCTCGGCGCCCACCGGGTCGCGCAGGCGCTGCAGCGCGATCCAGCCGGCAAGGAAGCCGGCATCGAGCCGCGGCCCCGGCTCGGACTGCATCCGGTCGTCGGCGATCGCGAACGCGTCCGCGTCACGGTTCCGGCCCAGCAGGGCGCGCGCGAGGGCATCGCGCTCGGTCCAGAACGCGCCTAGCCGGTCCGGACCGATACGCGCTTCCGCCGCCGTTGCGTCGCCGCGCCACAGCGACACCGCAGAGTCGATGCGATCGCGGCGTCGCAGCCAGCGCGCCAGGTCCAGCACCAGCACCGGGTCGTGCGCGGCAACGGTCGGCAGCGACGACGCGACCGCATCGGCGTCCGGAGCGTTGCGTCGCAGCGCCAG
>CALMVN010000022.1 GCA_937873225.1 uncultured Acetobacteraceae bacterium | reverse complement strand
CCATCCTTCCAGCCCCGACACGAACGCCCGCACGTCCCGCGCCGCCACCGGTCCGTGCGCCCGGTGCAGGTCCAGCATCACGTATCCGACCCGCTGCCCAGGCCCGTGATACGTCCACTGCCCGCCGCGCCCGGCCTCGAAGGTCGGGAAGCCCAGCGGGTTGAACAGGTCCTCCGCCCGCGCCGACGTTCCTGCCGTGAAGCAGGGCGGATGCTCCAGCAGCCACACCTGCTCCGGATCCCCCCGCTCGCGGATTTCCGCCACCGCCTCCCGCATCCGGGCCACCGCGTCGGGGTAGGGGACCAGCCCCTCGCTCCGCGTCCACATCGTTCCCGGGATGATTGCCCCGCTCGCGTCCATCGTTTATACGGCCCCCGTCGCCCCCGGTTATCGTCTTGCGATATGGGGTTGTCACGGTGCGGTCGTGGCGGAATGGTAGACGCGCAAGCTTGAGGTGCTTGTGGGGGAAACCCCGTGGAAGTTCGAGTCTTCTCGACCGCACCACTCGATCGCGCGGATGGCCGACTCCCGGCCTGGTTGCCGCTCCGACCCCCGTTCCATCGCAACCCCGCTCTCCGGGCTCCGCGATTGCGACTCCGCCCGCCCCATGGCACGTTCTCCGCCGCAACGATGCCGACAACCGGCACGGCGTTCCAGACGGGGAGTAGTTCAGCGTGATCAAGCCGCTACGAAAGGCAGTGCTCCCGGTAGCAGGGCTGGGCACGCGCTTCCTCCCGGCCACCAAGGCGATGGCCAAGGAGATGCTCCCGGTGGTCGACAGGCCGCTGATCCAGTACTCGATCGACGAGGCGCGCGCCGCCGGCATCGAGCAGTTCTGCCTCATCACCGGCCGCGGCAAGACCGCGCTGGTCGAGTATTTCGACCGCGCGTATGAGCTCGAGGCCACGCTGAAGGAGCGCAACAAGCCGGAAGCCATGGCGGCGCTCCGCGAAAGCAGCATGCTCCCCGGCACCATGCTGTCGGTGCGCCAGCAGGAGCCGCTCGGCCTCGGCCATGCCATCTGGTGCGCCCGCGCCTTCATCGGCGACGATCCGTTCGCCATCCTGCTCCCCGACGACATCGTGCTGTCCAAGACTCCCTGCCTGAAGCAGCTCGCCGACGCCTACCACGAGACCGGCGGCAGCGTGGTCGCCGTCACGGAGGTGCCGCGCGAGCACACCAACCGCTACGGCATCCTGCGCACCGGCACCGACGACGGCCACTTGGTCGAGGTCACCGGCCTGGTCGAGAAGCCCGACCCCAAGGACGCGCCGTCCAACCTGTCCATCATCGGCCGCTACGTGCTCACCCCCGACGTCATGCAGCACCTGAACAGGCTGGAGCGCGGCACCGGCAACGAGGTGCAGCTCACCGACGCCATGGCCAAGATGATCGGCCACCATCCGTTCCACGGCCTGCGCTACGAGGGCCGCCGTTTCGACTGCGGCGATAAGGTCGGCTTCCTGGAGGCGCAGATCGCCTTCGCGCTGGAGCGCCCGGACCTGGGCCCGGCCGTGCGCGAGTTCCTCAAGACCTATGTCGGAGCGCTCTGATGGCCTTCACCCACGCGTTCCCGCCAACCAGCCTGCGCGAGTACGACATACGCGGCATCGTCGGCCAGACCCTGCACCCCGCCGACGCCTTCGCGATCGGCCGCACCTTCGGCAGCATCGTGTCCCGCCACGACGGCAGGACGGTTGCCGTCGGCTATGACGGCCGCCTGTCCTCGCCCGAGCTGGAGGCCGCCCTGGTGGACGGCCTCAAGGCGTCGGGCATGGAGGTGCTGCGCGTCGGCCGCGGCCCCACGCCCATGCTGTACTATGCCGCCACCACGCTGGAGACCGACGGCTGCATCATGGTCACCGGCAGCCACAACCCGCCGAACTACAACGGCTTCAAGATGATGCTGGGCCGCAAGCCGTTCTTCGGCCAGCAGATCCAGCAGCTCGGTGCCCTGTCCGCCGCCGGCGACGTGGTCGACGAAGCTCCCGGTTCCGACCGCACCATCGACGTGTCCCAGGACTACGTCGCCCGCCTGATCTCCGACTGGGACGGCGGCGACCGCATCCTCAAGGTGGTCTGGGACAATGGCAACAGCTCCGCCGGCGACATCCTGGCCCGCCTGGTTCGCTCGCTGCCCGGCGAGCACACGGTGCTGAACGGCGAGATCGACGGCAACTTCCCGGCCCACCATCCCGACCCCACGGTGGCCAAGAACCTGGAGCAGCTGATCGCCGCCGTCGCCGAGAAGGGTGCCGACATCGGCATCGCCTTCGACGGCGACGCCGACCGCATCGGTGTGGTCGACAATAAGGGGCAGATCCTGTGGGGCGACCAGCTCCTGGTCGTCCTCGCCCGCGACGTGCTGAAATCCAACCCGGGTGCGACCATCATTGCCGACGTCAAGGCGAGCCAGGTGCTGTTCGACGAGGTGCAGCGCGCCGGCGGCACGCCGCTGATGTGGAAGACCGGCCATTCCCTGATCAAGGCCAAGATGGCCGAGACCGGCTCCCCGCTCGCGGGCGAGATGTCCGGCCACGTGTTCTTCGCCGACCGTTGGTATGGCTTCGACGACGCCCTCTATGCCGCCGTCCGCGTGCTCGGCATCGTCGCCCGCATGGACGCGCCGTTCTCGGCCGTGAAGGAAGCGCTCCCTCACGCCGTCAGCACCCCCGAGCTGCGCTTCGACTGCGATGACACCCGTAAGTTCAGCGTGATCGAGGAGGTCGCCGGCCGCCTCAAGCAGTCGGGCGCGGAGGTGTCCGCTATCGACGGCGTCCGCGTCCGCACCCCCGACGGCTGGTGGCTGCTGCGCGCCTCCAACACCCAGGCTGTCCTGGTCGCCCGCGCCGAGGGCCTCACCGACGAGGGCCTGGAGCGCCTCAAGGCCGACCTGGTGCACCAGCTCGAAGCCTCCGGCCTGCAGGCCCCCGACTTCTCCGGCGAGAACGCCGGCCACTGACACAGGCCTCCAGATCCCGGCACGACCGGCGGAGCCCAACCCCTCCGCCCGTTGTGACCGGGGCTCGCCTCCTCGACCTGCCCGGTCCGGAAGCCACCGTTTCCGCAATCTCCGCCCCGGACGCCTCCCGAGCGACATCCACGTGTCCCGCGAGGCGCGTTCCCCGTCGCGTGCCGTGACCGGGATCCACGTCCTCGACCCGCCGGACTCCGCCCTGCTGATGCGGATCACCTCGCCGGGCTTCGAGGCGACCCCGCCGGACATCGTCCATCCCGAGCGCATCCCGCCCGACATCTGGGCTGCCTGCGCCGCGCAACGCCAGCCGGTCTTCGCTCCGCGCCCCGTTTCGGTCTGGATGTTGAACGACGTTCACGTCGCCTGCGAAGGCCTGGTGTTCGATCGCGACGGCCGCCTCTACCGGCCAAGCGTCACCCAGCACGGCCCGGCCCAGATCGAGTGGGCCGCCTCTGCCGTCCGCACCGTCCTGGCGGACGGCTCCGCCCCCCTGCACGACCTTCCGCTGGTCCTGGGCAAGAAGCGCGGTGCCATGAACTACGGCCACTGGCTGATGGAGATGCTGCCGATGCTGCATCTCGTGCTGTCCCGACTTTCCGACCCGGGGATCGGTGTCCTGCTGCACGACGTGACCGACCGGCGGCTCGGCGAGGTGATCCAGACCTGCCTGTCGCGGCTGGACATCGCCCCCGCTCGGGTACGCATCGCCGACCACCGGCCGGTCCGCGTCCGCACCCTGCTCCTGGTCGACGGCCTCACCACGCACGGCACCTACATGTCGCCGCTCGTGCGCGACTGCCACCATCGCCTGGCCCACGGTATCGCCGGCATCGGCCAGGCCCGCGTCTTCATCGCCCGCGGCCCCAATCGTGCCCGGGACTTCGCCGATCCCACGGCCGCCGAGGTCCTGGCCCGCGACGCCGGCTATCACGTGCTGCACCCCGGCCGTCTCTCGTTCCTCCAGCAGCTCGCGACCATTCGCGATGCCCGCCTCGTGGCCGGCGCCATGGGCGCCGCCATGACCACCATGGCCTACCTCCGCGGCCCTGCGGAGGTCCTGACCTTCGCCGGCGCCGGCATGCCGGACACCTTCTTCTGGTTCATCGCCACCCTGTTCGGCCACCGCTACCGCGAGGTCCGCTGCCTGCAGTCCGACGACCCCGCGCCGACCGGCGTCTCCTACGATCGTGCCCTGCTGATCGATCCTGCCGAGATGCGGCGCCTCCTCTCCGTCTCGTGACCCGGGATCCGTCCCGGATCATCATCTGCTAGCCTGTCGTGGCAGCTGCTCCCGCCGGAGCGTTACGCTGGAAGATGCCGTGCCCTCCTGCGGCCGGCGACAACCCGACATTCATCCCCAGAATCGTTTCCGCCGCTCCGAGATAGATCGCCCCTTCCGGCGACAACAGCCTCGACGCCGCCTCCAGCGTCCGCGCCTTGGTCGCCTGGTCGAAATAGATCAGCACGTTGCGACAGAAGATCACGTCGAACCGACCGAGCCCGGACAGGTCCGACAACAGGTTCCATTCCCGGAACCGCACCATGTCACGCAGCTGCCGGTTGATCCGCCAGCCGCCGTCCTCCTTGGTGAAGTACTTCACCAGCAGCCGAGCCGGCAGCCCCCGCTGCACCTCGAACTGCGTGTACAACCCCTGCTCGCCGCGCTGCAGAGGCTCCCGCGCGATGTCGGTGCCCACGATCTCCACCGCGCGGCCGGCCAGCGCCGGTCCCATCTCGCTGACCAGCATCGCCAGGGAATAGGCCTCCTGTCCGGTCGAGGCGGCGGCGGACCAGATGCGCAGCGGCATGCCCCTCGGCCGGGTCGCATGCAGCCGCGGCAGCATGACGTCGCGCAGATGATCGAAGGGCCGGCCGTCGCGAAAGAACAGCGTCTCGTTGGTGGTCATCGCCTCGACCACCTCCCGCTCCAGCGCGGGGTCGAGACGCAGGCGGTCCGCCAGCAAGGCAAGGCTCGACAGCGCGCGCTTCTTCAGGATCGGCTCCAGGCGCGCCTGCACCAGGTAGGCCTTGTCGAGGCCGAGCGACAGCCCGGAACGGGCCTTCAGCACCGCCGCGATGTTCTCGAAACCGCTCATGGCACGGCCACCAGCTCGGCGATCCTGCCGGCGATCCTGTCCAGCGGCAGGACGGCCTGGCACAGGCCCTCGCGCGCGACCGCCCCCGGCATGCCCCAGACCACGCTGCTCGCCTCGTCCTGCGCCAGAACCGCGCCCCCTGCGTCGACCACGGACCGTGCGCCGGCAGCGCCGTCCCTGCCCATGCCGGTCAGGATCACGGTGAGGACCCGTCCCTGGCACGCCGCAACGGCACTGCGCAGCATCGGATCGACAGACGGCCGGCAGGAGTTCTCCGGTGGCGTGTCGACCACCCGGGCGACCAGCCCGTCCGCCGACGCCGCGACCAGCAGGTGCCGGTCGCCCGGGGCGATGTGAATCCGGTTCGCAAGCAGGGGCATCCCGTCCTCGGCCTCGACGCAGGACCGATGGCCGATCCGCGCGAGGTGCTCGGCCAGGCTGCGCGTGAACAAGGGGGGCATGTGCTGGGTGACGACGATCGGCTGCGACAAGCGCTGCGTCAGGCTGGAGAACAGGGTGAACAAGGCCTGCGGACCGCCGGTCGAGCTGCCGATCGCCAGCAGCAACGGGGATCGCCGTGCCGCGGGCCGGAGCGCCGGGACCGACGGTGCTGCCTGGGCAGGGCCGGCCGTCGGCGTACGCGGCGACGCGCGGCGGCCGAGGCCCAGGACTCTGGTGCGTATGTCCTGCGCGAAGCCGTGCCGCGTTTCCGCGCTCGGCTTGTGCATGCAGTCGGCAGCCCCTGCCTGGATCGCCCGCATGGCGATGGCGGCGCCCGCGGTGGTCAAGGCCGAGGCGACGATGATCCGGACGCGTGGATCGACCTTGAGCAGCAGCGGCAAGGCGGTGAGCCCGTCCATCACCGGCATCTCCACGTCGAGCAGCACGATGTCGGCCGGCGTGCGCTTCAGGGTTTCCACGGCGATGGCGCCGTTGGCGACGCTCGCGACCACCTCGATGTCGGGATCGGCATCCAGGGTGCGCGAGATCAGCGATCGGATGACCGCCGAGTCGTCGCAGATCATGACCCGCACCGGCGGCATGGTCCTGGTCCCGTGTGCAGCATCCGGAGGACGGATCAAGCGCCGTCTCCCGTAGGCCTTGCCGCATCGTTCAGCTTGCCGATCAGGATGTCGGCATCGAACGGCTTCATGATGAACTCCTGCGCGCCGGCCTCGATCGCTGCGACGATCCGGTCGGGCTCGTTCTCGGTGGTGCAGAGGATCACGCGCGGGAGATCGAGGCCGAACTCCCGGCGGATCGCCTTGAGGCAGTCGATCCCGTTCATGCGCGGCATGTTCCAGTCGAGCAGGAGGTAGTCGGGACGGCAGCTGCGGCAGGCATCGAGCGCTTCGACGCCGTCGACCGCTTCCATCACCCTCAGCCCTGCCTCCTCGAGCATGCGCCGTGCGATCTGGCGCACGACGCGGCTGTCGTCGACCACCAGGCAGAGCTGCCCGGGATGCGACGCGCTCACGCCGGCAGCGCGAGCAGGCGGTCGATGTCGAGCACCACCATCAGGCGCTCGGGCAGCCGGAACACGCCCGTGCTGAACTGGCGCCAGGTGGAGGACAGGTTCGACGGCGTTTCCTCGATCATGTCCAGGCGCAGGCTCAGCACCTCCTGGACCTGGTCGATCAGCAGGGCATACAGCGCACCCTCGCTTTCCGCGACCAGCGCCACGCGATCGGCGGTGTCGGGCGCCGGCTCGAGGCCGAGGCGGCAGCGCGTGTCGACGGCCGTGACGATGCGGCCGCGCAGGTTGATGTTTCCCGCGATCTCGGACGGAGCCAGCGGCACCCGGACGATCTTGCTGTTCGTGATGACCTCGCGGACGGCGAGGACCGGAACCCCGCAAAGCTGGTCGGCCAGGGTGAGGGTGACGAAACCCTGCTCCTGACGGTCGTCCAGCGGATGCTGGCCGTCACCACGATGGATCTTGTTCGTGTCGGAGAACATGGACCTGTTTCCTCAGGCGGCGATGGGCTGGGAAAGGCACTGCTTGAGGCTGGACAGCAGCGTGTCGCGCTCGAACTTCCGTATGGTGTCGGTGAAGCCTGCGGAGCGGGCTTCCTGCACCGTGTCGCTGCCGGTCAGCGCCAGCAGCGGCATGTCGACCCAGGATCCGCCTTCGCGCACCTTGCGGGCGAAGCCGAGGCCGCCCAGCCCCGGCATCTCGATGTCCGACACGATGGCGTCGAAGCTGCGGCCGGCTTCGCGCATGGCGAGCGCCTTTTCCGCGGAGTCCGCGACCGTCACGTCGTAGCCGGCGGCGGACAGGCTGGGGGCGACCAGCTGCCGGAAGAAGCTGCTGTCGTCGATCACGAGCAGGCGCGGCTTGGCGGTCGCCGCCGCTGCGGTGGCGCGGAACCAGTTGCCGGCGGCGCGGGTGAGCCAGAAGGCCGCGTCGATGATGTCGGTCGCCCGTCCGGCGATCACCGCGGCCCCCAGCACGCCCTGGCGGTCGGTGCCGAACTCGACGTGCAGGGCGGTGTTCACCACGTCGAGGATTTCCTCGACCATCAGGCCGACCGGCTTGCCGCCGTTGTCGAACACCAGCACCGGGTGGACCGCCTTGCGGTCGCCGTGCAGCGCCAGATGCGGCATGTCGACCGTCTCGTCGAGCGAGATGATCGGCATGAGGTCGTCGCGATACTGCACCACGACGCGGCCCCCCGACACCTCGAGCCGGTCGGCGGCGAAGGTTTCCAGCCGCGAGATGAGCGACAACGGCAGCGCCTTCGGGGCGCCGATGCCGGCGCGTACCAGGAGCATGTCGAGTCGCTGGTCGGTGTCGCCGTCCTCTTCCGCCACGGCGCGGGCGGTGTCCTTCCGGGCGGCGTCGAGACCGGCGTGGCGGGCGATGCCGGTCGGGTCCAGGATCATGATGACGGCGCCGTCCTCCAGGATGGTGTTGCCGCCGAACAGCGGGATGTGGCGCAGCACGTTGGCGACCGGCTTGACCACGATCTCCTCGGTGTCGAACACGCCGTCCACGATCAGGCCGAGCCGGACGGAGCCGATGCCGATCACCGCGACCATGTCGGTGCGCTTGCCCGTCGCGCCGCCGTCGGGCGGATCCGGTAGCTGCAGCAGCGTGCTGAGCCGGATCAGCGGCAGCAGCCTGTCGCGCAGGCGCAGCACCGCGGCGCCATCGATGGTCTCCATGCGGGTGTCGGACTGGGTTCCCGGCAGGACCACCTCGATCACGCTGGCCTGCGGGATGGCGAAGCGCTCGCCTGCGACGCCGACGATGAGGGCCGAGACGATGGCAAGCGTCAGCGGGATCTTGATGAGGAAGCGGCTGCCCTTGCCGAACACGCTGTGCAGCTCGATCAGGCCGCCGATCTGCTCGATGTTGGTCTTGACCACGTCCATGCCGACGCCGCGTCCGGACACCGAGGTCACGGCCGCCGCCGTCGAGAAGCCGGGCTGGAAGATGAAGCGGCGGATCTCGTCGTCGCTCATGCTGTCGATCTGGGCACGCGTCGACAGGCCCTGGGCGATCGCCTTGTCGGCGATCCGGCGCACGTCGATGCCTCGCCCGTCATCCTCGATCTCGATCACGACGTGGCCGCCCTCGTGCCGCGCGCTGAGGGTGATGGTGCCGACCGGCGGCTTGCCGGCCCGCTGGCGCTCTTCCGGCCCCTCCAGCCCGTGATCGGCGCTGTTGCGGATCATGTGTGTCAGGGGGTCCTTGATCAGCTCCAGCACCTGCCGGTCGAGCTCGGTCTCGGCGCCGTGCATGACGAGGTCGACCCGCTTTCCCAGGTCGTGCGCCAGGTCGCGGACCTGCCTCGGCAGCATGTTCCACACGTTGCCGATCGGCTGCATGCGCGTCTTCATGACGCCCTCCTGCAGCTCGGTGGTCAGGTGCGACAGGCGCTGCACCGGGCCGGTCAGCTCGGCGTTGCCGCTGGCGCGCAGCTGCTGCAGGAACTGGTTGCGCGTCAGCACCAGCTCGCTGACCAGAGTCATCAGGGTTTCCAGCACGTCGACCGAGACGCGTATGGTCTGGCCGCGGCTGGCGGCCGGGTCGGCGCCATGGTCGTTCGCGGCCGGTGCGCTGGCGGGCGGCGGGGCGGCCGCTCCCGTGGACGGCGGCACCGGGTCCAGCGCCAAGGTCGGGGTCGGCAGCGGGATCGAGGCCGGCGCAGGCGCGGGCGTCGCCGGGACCGGCATGCGGCCCTCGGCGAGCGCGATCAGCTCGGCGATCAGCTCCCCGTCGTTTCCGTCCGGCTCGGCACCCGTCCGGCTGATGGTGTCGACGATCAGGCGGATGCGGTCGATCGCCGACAGGATCAGGCCGATGCCCTCGCCCGACACCGAAAGGCTGCCGTTGCGCAGCCGGTCCAGCACCGTCTCGCTGGCGTGCGCCACCCGCTCCAGCCGCGGCAGGCCCAGGAAGCCGCAGGTGCCCTTGATGGTGTGCACAAGCCGGAAGATGAGCGACAAGGTCGGCTGGTCGTCCGGTGCCCGTTCCAGGCGCACGACCGCGAGATCAAGCTCGGAAAGGCTTTCGCTGGTTTCGGTGAGAAATTCTGCCAGGAGGTCGTCCAACCTGCGCTCCATCGGTCTTTGAACGGTGTGGCGCGATGATGCAGGCGAAGAAGCGAACAAATCCTAAACGCGCGAACCGGTCCGGCCCAACGGCGTTGTCCGGAGGATGACCGACGCTCCTTCTTCCCGGTCGACCATCGAGCCCGGCCAGTGGGTCAGGCACCCGGACCGTCCGGAATGGGGCGAGGGACAGGTCCAGTCGGCGATCGGGCCGCGGATCACGGTCAATTTCGAGCACCAGGGCAAGGTGTTGATCAATGCCGCGCTGGTCGAGCTGGATGTTCTGCGATAGGGGCTGAACCCGACCGCAGGCATCCGGCGCCGCTTCCGGTGCAACAGCCCGCAGGACACGATGAACGCTCCGCTGATCGATCCATTCGGCAGGCATGTCAGCTATCTGCGGGTTTCCGTCACGGACCGCTGCGACATGCGCTGCGTGTACTGCATGGCGGAGAACATGGTGTTCCTGCCGAAGCCGGAGGTGTTGACGCTGGAGGAGCTGGAGCGTCTCTGCCGCGCCTTCATCGCCCTGGGAACGCGACGGATCCGGGTGACCGGCGGGGAGCCCCTGGTCCGGCGCGGGCTGGACGGGTTCATGCGGTCGCTTGGCGACTGGCTCGGCCGACCCGCGGGACAGCCCGGCCTCGACGAGCTGACCATCACCACCAACGGCAGCCAGCTGGCCCGGTTCGCGCCGATGCTGCGCGATGCGGGGGTGGAACGCGTGAACGTCAGCCTCGACACGCTCGATCCGGCGCGGTTCCGGGCCGTCACCCGGATCGGCCGGCTGGAACAAACCCTGGAAGGGATCGAGGCGGCGCGCGCGGAAGGGCTGGCCGTGCGCATCAACATGGTGGCGATGCGCGACACCAGCGAGGACGAGATCGACTCGATGGTCGCCTGGTGCGGCCAGGTCGGCGCCGACCTGTGCCTGATCGAGACCATGCCGATGGGCGACACCGGGGAGGACCGGCTCGACCGCTACCTGCCGCTGTCCGTGGTACGGGCCGGGCTCGAGCGGCGCTGGACGCTCCGGGAAACCGCGCACCGGACCGGCGGCCCCGCCCGCTATGTCCTGGTGGAGGAGACCGGGCAGCGAATCGGCTTCATCACGCCGATGACCCACACCTTCTGCGAAACCTGCAACCGGGTGCGGCTGAGCTGCACCGGAACGCTGTTCATGTGTCTCGGGCAGGACGATGCCGCGGATCTTCGCCGGCCGCTCAGGGAAGGCGCGGACCAGCCGGCGCTGATGGCGGCGATCCGGCAGGCCATACGACGCAAGCCGAAGGGCCACGACTTCGTCATCGGACGGCGGGAGGACACCCGTGGCGTCGCCCGCCACATGAGCGCCACCGGCGGCTGAAGCCCGCCGGGCGTCGCCTCGTCAGTAGCCCTGCGGGGTCATCAGCGAGGCCGGCGGCGCGGCCAGGGCGGGCTTGGCGTCCGGAGGCGGCGCGGATGCGGGCGCCATCACCGTGTGGCCGTTGCAGGCGCAAAGCGACAGCCCGGCGGCAAGGCTGGCGGCAGCGAGCAGGTGCCGGAAGGAGCCGGGCTCGGAACGGGTCATGAAGCGATCCTCGGGAAGCGAGCCGAAGCCTCTAGCACGGGCATCATGCCGCCGAAATCGGCGGCAGCCGTGCGACGCGTCAGACCGGAGCGGGATCAGGCACGGCGTCGAGCGCGTCCTCCAGGCTGACGCTGAACTGTCCCGGCTTCAACGGCTTCGGCTGGTCGGGCGACGGGGCCCAGCCGGTCATCATCGCCAGGCGCAGGGGCATGACGATGCGCCCGTCCGCCTCGACCGGAAGACGGGCCAGGGCGGCTGCGAACAGGGCACGCGTGGGGATCCGGCGGTCGCGCAGGCGGACCGCGTTGCCTTCACCGGCGGCGCGCAGGTCGCGCAGCAGGGCGAACGGGTCGCCGTAGCTGAGGACGATCTCGTCGGCATCCACCACCGGCAGCGCGTAGCCGGCGCGCTGCAGCAGCGAGGCGCAGTCCCTCAGCTCGGGGAACGGCGACACGCGCGGCGAGGCGCCGCCGGTCAGGGCCGCTTCGGCCTCGAGCAGGGCGGCACGCAGGGGGGCGAGGCTCGGCAGGATCGGCAGCGACGCCAGCAGCAGCCCGTCCGGATGCAGTGCCGTGCGCAGCTGGATCAGCGCGCCGGGAAGGTCGTTGGTCCAGTGCAGGGACAGGTTGGCGACCACCAGGTCGAAGCTGCCCGGGGCGAACGGCAGCCATTCCTCGTCGGCGGCCACGGCGAGGCCGGCCTGGCCGCCGGCCATGGCGGCGGACAGGTCGCACGACACCGTGTCGATCCCGCGCGCCTGCAGGCGCGGTGCCACCACGCCGCGGCCGCCGACGTCGAGGGCGCGGCTGAAGGAGCGGGTGACGTCGTCCAGCCGGTCCAGCAGCCGGTCCGCGGCGTCGGACAGGATGTCGGACACCGAGGACACGCCGGCGGCTGCCCGGTCGCGATGCAGGCGTACCGCATGGCGGTCGAAGATGAGGCTGTCGTCCATGCGGCATCGCTTTCCCGGGCGTCACGGCATGTGAGGGGCGGGCAGGCGGATGCCAAGCCTTGCGGCGGCCTGCGGAGCCGTGGATGATCGTTCCGGGCCTGCACCGGTTCGCGGCCGTAGGGAGCAGGGAGAACGGGGATGTCGGTGCTGACGCGATCGGTCCGGATCGGTCTCGGAGCCGGCCGCGGCGTGCTCGACCTCGTGCTGCCGCCGCATTGCCCGGCCTGCGAGACGATCGTCGACGCGCCGGGCCGGCTCTGCACCGCCTGCTTCCGGCGCGCGTCGCTGATCGTGCCGCCGTGCTGCGTGCGCTGCGGCGTCGGCTTCGCCAGCGTGGGCTCGGCGGGTCTGGCCCTGAGCTGCCCGTCCTGTCTCGACTCGCCGCCGCCCTGGCGGTTCGGACGCGCGGCGTTCGCCTATGACGAGTTCTCGCGGCTGCTGGTGCTGCCGCTCAAGTATGGCGACCGGACGGAGAACGCGGTCGTGCTGGGGCGCCACATGGCGCGGGCGGGGCGGTCGCTGCTGGAGGACTGCGACCGGCTGGTGCCGGTTCCGCTGCACCGGCGGCGGCTGTTCTCCCGCCGCTACAACCAGGCGGCGCTGCTGGCGCAGGCGGTCGGGCGCTTGTCCGGCCGGGCGGTCATGGTGGATGCGCTGGCGCGTATGCGGCAGACCGCGCCGCTGGTGGGACAGTCGCCGAGCGAGCGCCGTCGTTCGGTCGCGGACGCGATCCGGGTCCGGCCGCAGCGGGCGGCGGCGCTGCGCGGCCTGCGCGTGGTGCTGGTGGACGACGTGCTGACGACGGGAGCGACGCTGGGGGCGTGCGCGGGCGCGCTGCTGGATGCCGGCGTGGCCTCGGTGGACGTGCTCGCGGCAGCGCGGACCGCACGCGACGAGACCGGAGAGGATCGGCAGGAACCGCCGGAATGAGCCGGCCGGCATGGCCTCTTGTCGACGCGGCATCCGCGCACGATTTGTTTCCCCGAGCCCGGGCTGGCCGGGCGCTTCGGCTGGATGGGGC
>CALMVN010000021.1 GCA_937873225.1 uncultured Acetobacteraceae bacterium | reverse complement strand
CAGCCGGTGCAGCGCGACGAGGTGGTGCTGGCCGCCTTCTGCGTGGTGGTGGCGACGCTCGTGGTGCAGGGGCTGACGCTGCGGCCGTTGATCCGCGCCCTCGGGCTGGACCAGGCGGGCGGGCTGGAGCGCGAACTGGCGGAGGCGCGGGCGGACCTGGCGGCGGTCGCGCTGCACCGGCTGCGGGACGAGGGCGGGCAGGAGGCCGAGCTGCTGCGCGCGGCCTATGCCGTCGAGCGCGACGCGGCGACCGGCGCGTCGGGCGTGGCCCGGCTGCAGCGGCGACGCGCCGTCGGCCTCGCGGCGATCGCCGCCGAGCGCGAGCGGCTGGAAGCGCTGCGGGCGGACCACCGGCTCGGGCCGCAGGCGTACGGGACGCTGCAGGAGGAGCTGGACTGGCGCGCGATCACCCTGCTCCCCGACGAGGAGCGGCGCATCGAGGAGGCGTGAGCCGGCACCGCAGCGGGGAACCGGCCGGCGGGGACCGGCCGGGGCGGCACGATGCTCAGGTCGCCTGGCGTGCCGTGCTCCCGATGCCGTCGAGCCTGGCGATCACCTCGGGCGGCAGCGCAATGCCGCCCGCGGCGAGGTTGTCGCGCAGGTGGGCGAGCGAGGAGGTGCCGGGGATCAGCAGGATGTTGGGCGCGCGGTGCAGCAGCCAGGCGAGCGCCACCTGCATGGGCGTGGCGCCGAGCTCCGCCGCCACCTCCGACAGGATCGTCGACTGCAGCGGCGTGAAGCCGCCGAGCGGGAAGAACGGCACGTAGGCGATGCCGTCCGCCGCCAGCGCGTCGAGGAGCGCGTCGTCCTCGCGGTGGGCGAGGTTGTACAGGTTCTGCACGCAGACGATCGGGGCGATGCCGCGTCCCTGCGCGACCTGGGTGGGGGTGACGTTGCTCAGGCCCAGGTGGCGGATCAGGCCCTGGCGCTGCAGCTCGGCGAGCACGGTGAGCGGTTCCTCGATCGAGCCCTCGCTGGGGCCGTGGGCGCCGCCGCCCATGATGCGCAGGTTGGCGACCTCCAGCGCGTCGAGGCCGAGGTTGCGCAGGTTGTCGTGCACGGCACTGGTCAGCTCTGCGGCGGACATCGCCGGGTTCCAGGAGGCGTCGTCGCCGCGCCTGGCGCCGAGCTTGGTCACGATCACCAGGTCGTCGGGATACGGGTGCAGCGCCTCGCGGATCAGCCCGTTGGTGACGTGCGGGCCGTAGAAGTCGCTGGTGTCGATGTGGTCGACGCCGCTCGCCACCGCCTCGCGCAGCACGGCGCGCGCGGCGTCGGGGTCCCTGGGCGGGCCGAACACGCCGGGGCCTGCCAGCTGCATGGCGCCATAGCCCAGCCGCCCGACCGAGCGGGTGCCGAGGGGGAACGAGCCGACGTTGCCTGGGATCGTCATGTGTTGTCTCCGGATGCCGATGGGATCGATATGGACCCTCGCGGTCCGCGCGATAATCGTGGGCAGTCGGCACAGGCTGTACGGAAACCCGGACGATGGCGATCGACCTCCAGGATCTCGCGGCCTTTGTCGCGGTGGCGCGGGCGGGCGGGTTCCGCGACGCGGCCAGGGCGGGTTCCGTGTCCGCCTCCGGCCTGAGCGAGGCGGTGCGTCGGCTGGAAGAAAGGCTTGGGGTGCGGCTGCTCAACCGGACCACGCGCAGCGTGGCGACGACCGAGGCGGGCGCGCGGCTGTTCGAGCGGCTGCTTCCGGTGCTGGGCGAGGCGGAGGCGGCGCTGGATGCCGCGAGGGCGTTCCGCGACCGGCCGGCGGGCACGCTCCGGCTCAACGTCCCGGGCAGCGCCGCACGCCTGGTGCTGCCGGCGATCGTGCCGCGGTTCCTGAAGGCGTATCCCGAGATCCGGCTCGAGGTGGTGGTGGAGGACGGCTTCGTCGACGTGCTGGCGGCGGGATGCGACGCCGGGATCCGCTACGACGAGCGGCTGGAGCAGGACATGATCGCGGTGCCGATCGGGCCGCGCGTGCAGCGCTTCGCGACCGCCGCGGCGCCGACCTATCTCGACGCACATGGCCGCCCGAAGCACCCGCGCGACCTCCTGGGCCATGCCTGCCTGCGCGGCCAGTTCTCCAGCGGCCGGATCCCGGCCTGGGAGTTCGAGCGGGACGGCGAGGTGGTGCGGATCGACCCGACCGGGCCGCTGCTGGTGCGGCTGGGGGCGGCGGTGGACCTGGCGGTGGATGCGGCGCTGCAGGGGGTCGGCATCATCCACCTGTTCGAGGACTGGCTGCGGCCGCATCTCGACGACGGCGTGCTGGAGCCGGTGCTGGAAGAGTGGGCGCAGCCATTCTCGGGACCGTTCCTGTACTACCCGGGGCGCCGCCACCTGCCGGCGCCGTTGCGGGCGTTCGTGGACTTCATCAAGGCCTAGCGCCCAGGGATGCGGCGGCCCCGGATCGGCCGCTCCGGCAGGAACGCCGCGCCGCCTCCTGTCCGGCGCGCTTGGCCGGGGCGGACGGGAAGCGTAGGGTGGGATCCGGGAAGGAAGCGGCCATGCGCGCGGAAGTGCCGGGCACTGATCGAGCGGAAACGCCGGGCACCGGAGGACCGCTGCTGTCCATGCGGGGGGTGCGCAAGCGCTTCGGCGGGGTGCACGCGCTTCGCGGCGTCGACTTCGACCTCCGCCGCGGCGAGGTGCATGTCCTGCTCGGCGAGAACGGAGCCGGCAAGTCGACGCTGATGGGCGTGCTGTCTGGCGCGATCGTCCCGGACGACGGCGAGATCAGCATCGAGGGCGTGCCGGTCCGGTTCGGGAGCCCGCGGGACGCCCACGAGGCCGGCGTGATCATGATCCCGCAGGAGCTCGACCTGGTGCCGGGCCTGGACATCGCGGCCAACCTGTTTCTCGGCAAGGAACGGCGTCGCGGCGGCCTGGCGCTCGACAACCGGCGCATGCGGGCGGAAGCCCGGACGCTGCTGGAGCGCGCGGGCGTATCGCTTGACGCGTCCCTGCCGGTCGGCAGCCTGCGCATGGGCGAGCGGCAGCTGGTGGCGATCGCCAAGGCGCTGGCGGCCGACGCGCGCATCCTGATCATGGACGAGCCGACGGCGGCGCTGTCGGCCGCCGAGGCGGACCACCTCGCGGGGGTGACGCGCGAGCTCGCGGCGCGCGGGGTCGGCATCGTCTACATCTCGCACCGGCTGGAAGAGGTGCCGCGGGTCGGCGACAGAGTGACGGTGATGCGCGACGGGCAGCGCGTCGGCGAGGCCTCGCCCCGCGCGCCGCAGTCGGAGCTGGTCGACCTGCTGGTGGGCCGGCCGTTCTCCGAGCTGTTCCCGCCGCGGGCCGCGTCGGTGGGCGCGCCGGTGCTGGAGCTGGCCGGGGCGTCCTACGCGCCGGACCGGCCGCGCCCGGGCTGGCAGCACACGCGGGACGCGACGCTGTCGGTGCACGAGGGCGAGATCGTCGGCCTGACCGGGCTCATGGGGGCCGGACGGACGGAGATGATGTCGGCGCTGTTCGGCTTCGGCACCACCGGGCGCTGGCGCGGCACGGTGCGCGTGGGTGGCGTCGACGCGGGGCTCGGCTCGGTGGGCGCGGCGCGTCGGGCGGGGATCGCCTTCGTGACCGATGATCGCCGGGGCACCGGCCTGGTGCTGCAGCACGCGGTGTCGGAGAACGTGACCATGTCGACCTGGCGTCGGGTGACGCCGTTCGGCTTCGTGTCGCGCCGGCTGCAGGGACGGGCGGTGTCGCGCGCGATCGCCGACTACGATGTCCGGCCGCGGCGCCCGGAGGCGCTGGCGATCAACCTGTCGGGCGGCAACCAGCAGAAGGTGGTGTTCGCCAAGGAGCTGCTGACCAGGCCCCGGCTGCTTCTGCTCGACGAGCCGACGCGCGGCGTCGACGTCGGCGCCAAGGCCGAGATCTATCGGCAGGTCCGGTCGCTGTCGGCGACCGGGCTCGGCGTGCTGGTGGCGTCGTCCGAGCTGCCGGAGCTGATCGGGCTTTGCGACCGGATCGTGGTGATGCGGGACGGCCGAACGGTGTGCGAGTTCGGGGCGGAGGCCGACGAGGCGGCGATCCGCGCCGCGAGCGAGGCGGCCGACGACACCGCTGCCGCCGCGGGACCGCACGCGGCATGAGCCTCGCCGCGGCATCCGCCCCGGAGGCGGCGCGGCCGCGGCGCTCGCCCGTCGCCCTTCTGGTACGGTTCCAGAGCCTGCTCGGCCTGCTGATCGTGATCGCGGCCGGGCTCGTGTTCTCGCCGCACCGGCACGGGCGGCTGTTGTTCCTGCAGCCGGACAACGTCGCCAACATCATCCGCTCGATCTCCGAGACCGGGATCCTGGCGCTGGGCATGACCTTCGTGATCATCGCCGCCGGGATCGACCTGTCGGTCGGCGCGGTGCTCGGCCTGTCGAGCGTGACCACCGCGGACCTGCTCGTGAACGACGGCTGGGGGCTGTGGAGCACGCTGCCGCTGGTGGTGCTGATCGGCACCGCGTTCGGCGCGGTCCAGGGCGCGATCTCGACGCGGTTCCGGATCCAGGCCTTCATCGTGACGCTGGCGGGCCTGCAGGCGGCGCGCGGGCTGGCGCTGATCGTGTCGGACAACTCCTTCATCAACATCAACTACGGGCACGGGCCGGGAAGCGCGCCGCCGGCGTTCGCGGTGCTCGGCGAGCGCATCGGCGGCGTGTTCCCCGTGGCCACGCTGGTGTTCATCCTGCTTGCCGTCGCCGCCGTCGCGCTGCTGAACGTCACGCGCTACGGGCGCTACGTGTTCGCGACCGGCGGCAACGAGCGGGCGGCCCGGCTGTCCGGCATCCCGGTGTCGCGGATCAAGGTGTCGGTCTACGCGCTGACGGGCTTCGCGTCCGCGATCGCCGGCATCGTCCATGCGGGGCAGTTCTCGTTCGGCAGCCCGAACGACGGCACCGGATACGAGCTGAACGCGATCGCGGCGGTGGTGATCGGAGGCACCGACCTGTTCGGCGGCGCCGGCAGCATGGTGGGAACGGTGGCCGGCGCCGTGATGCTCGGCGCCCTGGCCAACATCCTGCAGCTGAACGACGTGAGTCCGGCCATGCAGCTGCTGGCGACCGGGGCCATCATCGTCGCGGCGGCGGCGCTGCAAACCTATGTCGGCCAACGAAGCGGCGGCGGCTCGCGGTAGGTCATGAACAAGGGGAGGACGAGATGCGCATCAACTGTCGGGCGTCATGGCTTCTGGCCGGAGCCGTGCTCGCGCTGTCGGCGACGGGGGCACGTGCCAAGCCGCTGAGCGCCACCTGCGGGCCGAACAACGACTACGTGATCGGCGTGGCGCAGGCGAACTTCAAGGAGCCGTATCGCGAGCACGTCGACCACGAGCTGCAGCGGCTCGTGAAGAACTACCCGAAGTTCAAGCTGGTGATCGCCGACGGCCAGGCCGACGTGAACACGCAGGTCTCGGACGTCGAGAACTTCAGGACGCAGCAGGTGGACCTTCTGTTCATCTCGCCGTTCGAGAGCGCGCCGCTGACGCCGGTGGTGACGAGCCTGTACAAGTCCGGCACGCCGGTGATCGAGCTCGACCGCAAGACGACGAACGACCAGTACACGTCGTTCGTGGGCGGCGACAACCGGGCGATCGCCGAGCAGGCCGGACGCTACGCCGCG
Organism: uncultured Acetobacteraceae bacterium; assembly: GCA_937873225.1. GTDB lineage: Bacteria > Pseudomonadota > Alphaproteobacteria > Acetobacterales > Acetobacteraceae > Lichenicola. The sequence continues at coordinate 1,895 of CALMVN010000021.1, read as the reverse complement.
TCGCAGCTTCCGGACGGCGGCGAGGTCGCGATCCTGGAAGGGCTGCCGAGCTCCTCGCCGGCGATCGAGCGGCTGGACGGGTTCAAGGCCGGAATCGCCACCAACCCGAAGATCAAGCTGGTGGCGGTGCAGCCGGTCGACTGGATGGAGGACAAGGCGGAAACGGTGTTCTCGGCCATGCTGCAGGCGCATCCGGGCATCAGGCTCGTCTACACCAGCAACGACCTCGCGGCGGCGGGCGCCTATATCGCGATCAAGGACGCGAACAAGCTCGGGCAGGTGAAGATCATCGGCACGGACGGGCTGCCGGGACCTTCGGGCGGCGTCCGGTCGGTGGCCGACGGGCAATGGGCCGCGACGTTCGTGTATCCGACGGGAGCGGCCGAGGCGCTCGACCTGGCGAAAAGGATCCTGATCGACTGCGCCTCGAGCGTGCCGCGGCAGGTGACGGTGCCGACGCAGCTGATCGACCAGTCGAACGCGAAGGGCCTGTACGGGAAGGAACAGTTCTGATCGGCATCCCGGGGCGCGGGGGAGCCTCCGGCTGGACTTCCGTTTCCGCGACGCCGCCTGCGGGGCCCGGCGAGGCAGCCATGCGGCGAGCGAGCCGGCGTGCCGTCCTGTGGCCGGAAATCCCTGACGGGGTGGGAATGGGTCGGTCCCCGACATGGGTTCCGCGGTTGCTGGCGGCCTGCATCCTGTCGCTGCCCGCTGCCCGGGTTCATGCGGGCGAGACCTGCATGTTCAGCGGCAGCACCGACTATGGGGGCCGGCTGAAGGTGTCCGCCGAGTCCGGGTCCGCCGGGGGACGGACCGGAATCGACGTGCAGCTGGAACTGGACGCGACGCCGTTGCCGCTCATCCACACCCGCTACGTCATGGAGGAGATCAGCTCCTGGCGCGAGAACGGCATCGAGCAGGTCGCGGTGAACGACCGCTACAGCGTCGACGGCCACATCGTCCGGCAGCAATGGGACGTGTACAACCGCGCGCCGGACGGCCTGCACGCCTACCGGGTGCAGGGAAAGCGACGGGGCGAGTTCCAGCGCCAGCATCCCGGCTTCGTGCAGTTCTGGAACCCCGACGCGTTCGGCAAGCCCTGGCTCGCCGCCTATCCCTACTCGATCGGGACGCGACGGCCGGATCTCGATCTGCACCAGGATCCGTCGCTGGTCCGCACCCCCCTGGCGTTCGCCTTCTACTGGCTGGGCTGGCTGCCGCGGCAGGGGGGCGTCGTGCCCTTGTTCCTGCCGGGCTTCAAGGAGCGGAAGCTCGTGCAGCTGCCGATCGCCCCCATGTCGGACCGGGAGGCCGGGCGCGTGTCCGGCTGGCGGGCGCCGGTCGAATATCCCTATCTCAGCGCCACCCGGCCTTCGGTGGCGCTGGCCTGGACAACAGGCGACCGGCACGTCCGGCAGCTCCTTCTCGACCTTCACGGCGTGGAACACAGCGCGCGCGGCTCCGTCCACGCGAATGGATGCCGGAGCAGCGCGCCGCCGACCTGACCGGCGGACGTCCCGCCTGGATGTCGCCGCGGTGCCGGGTGCCCGGCCGGCGCGAGGGCAGCCTGGTTCACTGCCCCTGCGGGGACTGCTAGAAGCCGGGGGTCAGACGAGGACCCGTCATGCCCGCCCCCATGCCCGCGCCCGATCCGGGCCAGCCGCGCCCCAGCCCGCAGCGGCGCGGCGTCTGCCTGGTGATCTCGGCGCCGTCGGGGGCAGGCAAGAGCACCATCGCCAACGCGCTGCGTGCCGCCGAGCCGGAGCTGATGCACTCGGTCAGCGCCACCACGCGGGCGCCGCGGCCGGGGGGGACCGCGGGGGGGGCCTACGACTTCCGCACGCCCGAGCAGTTCGCCGCCATGGCCGGGGAGGGCGCGTTGCTGGAATGGGCGA
>CALMVN010000020.1:860-2705 GCA_937873225.1 uncultured Acetobacteraceae bacterium | reverse complement strand
ACCCTCCGTTCGCCTGCCGGTCCTACATCACCGGCGACTCACTTCTAGGGGGGCAGGTCACTCCCCGGTGGCCGGGTTGCGCCCCTTGCGTGCCGGCACGTCCTTGACCTTGAACTGACCGAAGCCGGCCAATGTCACGTCCTCGCCCTTCCGGGCGGCATTGGCGAGCGCCGCGACGACTGCGTCGATGATCCTCTTCACGCCGGCCTTGTCCATGCCGGTCTTGGTCGAGATGTGCTCGACCAGGTCGCTGCTGTTCATGCGGGTCCTGTCCCTGATGGTGAGGGCGCTTCAAGCACAGCCGGAGGACGGGAACCAGGGGTCAGACCGGGAGGCTCGTGCTGGTCATCCTCCTGTGCTGGGTCGGCTGCTTGATCTTGAGGCGACGGAACCTCCGGGGCGAGGGGACGCCTCGGCGATCCGCCCGGTTGGCGAGGCTCGCACTTGGCTGAACAAGGAGGCACGGAGGCACCTCCCGTGCATGATTGCCTTCCTCCAGTCTTCCATCACGTCAAGCATCTTGTGAGGCGCGTCCCAGCAGGCGGGACACTACCCTGGGTTGTGCGGATGATCCACAGGGTTATGCACATTGCGGTATCGAAACGGACTGTTAGCGGCGTCGATCCGGCTACTACAGGGACCAGAACCTCCGACGGCGACATGCTGACGCTCGCCGATCGAAGCGCTTGTGGTTCCGCCTCTGGTCTGAGCAGGACGATCAGGAATTTCCTATAGCGCCACGATCGAGGCTCTCAAGCGTCACAGGGTGGCCCGCTCCGGCAGGAAGCCACCGGACTGCCGCTGCCAGAGTGCTGCATAGACATCCTGCCGCGCCAGCAGTGCGGCGTGCGTGCCCTGCTCGACGATGCGGCCGGCCTCGATGACCGCGAGCCGGTCCATGCGCGCGATGGTGGACAGGCGGTGGGCGATCGCGATCACCGTCCGCCCCTGCATCAGCTCGTCGAGCTGCTCCTGGATCGCCGCCTCCACCTCGGAGTCTAGCGCCGACGTCGCCCCGTCCAGCACCAGGATCGGCGCGTCCTTCAGGATCACCCGGGCGATCGCGATGCGCTGCCGCTGCCCGCCGGACAGCTTCACGCCGCGCTCACCGACATGCGCGTCGAAGCCGCGCCGCCCCTGCCAGTCCTCGAGCTGCTCGATGAACTCCAGCGCATGCGCCCGCCTCGCCGCCTCCTCGATCTCGTCCTCCGTCGCCTCCGGACGCCCGTAGCGGAGGTTGTCGCGGATGGAACGGTGCAGCAGCGAGGTGTCCTGGGTCACCATGCCGATCTGGGCGCGCAGGCTCTCCTGGGTCACGCCCGCGATGTCCTGGCCGTCGATCAGGATCCGGCCTGAGACCGGATCGTGGAAGCGCAGCAGCAGGTTGACCAGGGTCGACTTGCCGGCCCCCGAGCGGCCGATCAGGCCGACCCGCTCGCCGGCGGCGACCGTCAGGTCGAGGCCTCGCAGCACTCCGCCGCGCTCGCCCTCCCGCCGCTCGCGGCCGTAGTCGAAACCGACCCGCTCGAACCGGATCTCGCCCGCGATCAGGCGCAGCGGCACGGCTGCGGGCGGATCGGCCATCTGCCGCGGCACGGCGATCGAGCGCATGCCGTCCTGCACCACGCCCACGTTCTCGAAGATGCCGGTGATGTTCTGGGCCACCCAGCCGGCCATGTTGGAGATCTGCCAGGCCAACGGCAGGGCGGTGGCGACCGTGCCGATCGGCACCCGGGTCCGCGCGCGGATTGCCGAGATCGACGGCGAGCCGGCGGTGGTGTTCGACGTGGCGGCGGAGGGCTGAGCGTGGCGCATCCGCTCCGCGGCCGCACCGCCATCGCCGGC
>CALMVN010000020.1:0-850 GCA_937873225.1 uncultured Acetobacteraceae bacterium | reverse complement strand
GTGGCGACCGTGCCGATCGGCACCCGCCCGGCCCGCCAAGCGAGAATGGCCAGCACGCCGATCCCGGTCACCATGACGGCGTTCATCACCGCCAAGGTGACGCTCCACAGGGTGACGAGGCGAAGCTGGCGCCGGAACGCCAGGGTATGGTCGTCCACCGCGTCGCGCACGAAGGCATCCTCGTCGCGCGACCGGGCGAACAGCTTCACGGTCAGGATGTTGGTGTAGCTGTCGACGATGCGGCCGGTGAGGCTGGAGCGCACCTCCGACATCTGCCGCGAGCGCTCGCGCATCCGCGGCACGAACAGGCGCAGGACCATGACGTAGCCCGCGAACCAGAACACGATCGGCAGCGCCAGCCGCCAGTCCATCCGGGCCAGCAGGACGATGGCGCTGCCGCCGTAGACGATGAGGTACCAGACCACGTTGGTCCCCTGCACCACGCTCTCGCGCAGGCTTGAGCCGGTCTGGATCACGCGGTTGGCGATCCGGCCGGCGAAGTCGTTCTGGAAGAAGGTCCAGCTCTGCCGCACCACGTGCCAGTGGTTCTGCCAGCGGATCAGGTTGGACAGGCCAGGCGCGATGGCCTGGTTGGTGATTAAGTACTGCGCCAGCAGGGCGGTCGGGCGAGCTAGCAGCAGCACCGCCGCCATGCCGAGAAGCTGGCGCCCGGCATCGTGGAACAGCGTCGCCGGCGTCTCGGTGGAGACAAGGGAGGCCACGCGCCCGATGAACACCGGGATCGTGGTGTCGAGGAGGGCCACGACCAGGCCGGTCCCGAACAGGGCCACGACCAGCCACGGCGCCTGGCCGATGAAGTGCCAGTAGAAGCGGAGCAGGGCGCGGGGGC
>CALMVN010000019.1 GCA_937873225.1 uncultured Acetobacteraceae bacterium | reverse complement strand
CCTTGCATCCGGGCAGCAGCAGCGGCGCGGACAGCGCCACCGCCAGAGGAAGCAGCAGCCTCCCGGCCCGTGTTGTCGCCTGCTTCCCCATCCCGTCCTCCCGCCGGTTGAGAACCATCCGGGCCGCCATCGGTTCGCCCGCGCCGCGCGCCCGCTTGACGTCCCGGTCCGGTTCGCGGTCAGGAACCGGACATGACCGTTCCGCCCGACCCTGGACCGCTCCGCCGTCCTGCCGCGCGCCCGTGCGACCGGCCGGCGCAGCGCGCCAGCAGCGACGGGTTCACCCTGATCGAGATGATCGTGGTGCTGGTGGTGCTGGGGCTGGTAGGCAGCATCGTGCTGTCGCGCGGCCCGCTGCGGTCGCCGATCCTGGACCTGCGCGCCGGCGCCCGCGTGATGGTGGCCGAGATGCGCGGGGCGCGGGCCCGCGCGATCGACAGCGACCACGACGTGGTGTTCACGGTCGACGCCGCGCGTCGCGACTACGGCGTGCGCGGCGGCGCGCGCCGCCCGCTGCCGGCCGGGCTGGAGCTGTCGGGCAGGCCGGCGCCGGTGGTGTTCCATCCCGACGGCAGCGCGTCCGGCGGCACGGTGACGCTGGCGGAGAACGGACGGCAGCTCGCCATCCGGGTGGACTGGCTGACCGGGGCGGTCACCCTGCGCTGAACCCGGTGGTCAGGCCGGTCCGGGCGAGCGGCGGGCCCGACGTCCCGATCAAGGCTCCGGCCGCCGCGACGATGCGGAACCTTGCCCTGCGGCCCATGTATGCTGACACCCTGCGCAATCGCCGGCACACGGGTCGGCACCCGGGGTCGCACTGCCGCAACGCCGACGGAGCCCGCGATCCATGCCCAACCCGCTCCGCTCAGCCCTTCGCGCGGTCGTCGAGAACGGGGTCCAGCTCGTGTCGGCGTTCAACCGCAGGCGGCTCCCCCGGACCGACCAGCCGTTCCTGGTCGGCATCCACGCGCCGATGCGCGCGGAGCTGACGCTCGAGAACCTCCCCGTCACCGGCTCGATTCCCCCCGGGCTCCACGGCCGCTACCTCAGGATGGGCGCGAACCCGGTCGATCCCGACCCCGCCGCCCGCCACTGGTTCCTCGGCGACGGCATGGTGCACGGCGTCGCCATCGAGAACGGCACGGCCCCCTGGTACCGCAACCGCTGGATCCGCTCCCGCCTGGCCGCGTCGGCACTCGGCCGGCCCGCGGCACCCGGCCCGCGACGCGGACGCAACGACACCGTGAACACCAACGTCGTCGAGATCGGCGGCCGCCCCTTCGCCCTGGTGGAAGCCGGCAGCTTTCCCGTGGAACTGTCCGCAGACCTGGAGCAGCAGCGCTACAACCCGTTCGACGGCACCCTCGGCGGCTCCTTCACCGGTCACCCGCACCGCGACCCCCTCACCGGCGAGCACCACGCGGTCGCCTATGACGGCAACGTCTGGGACGCCGTCCGCCACGTGGTCGTGTCCGACGCGGGCAGGGTGGTGCGCGACGTGCCGGTCGCGGTCGAGCACGGCCCCTGCATCCACGACTGCGCCTTTACCGCGCGGTTCGCCGTGGTGCTCGACCTGCCGGTCACCTTCTCCATGCGCGCGGTGCTCGCCGGCCACGAGTTCCCGTTCCGCTGGAACCCGTCGCACCGCGCCCGCGTCGGCCTGCTGCCGCGTCGGGGCGAGGACGCGGACGTGATCTGGTGCGAGGTCGAGCCCTGCTTCGTGTTCCACGTCGCCAACGCCTTCGACGACGGGGACGGCCCCGTGGTGCTCGACGTGGTGGCCTACCCGACCATGTTCGCCACCGACGGCAGCGGGCTCGACGCGCTGGGCCGCCTCGAACGCTGGACGATCGACCCCACCACGCGCCGCGTCGACCGCCGCGTGCTCGACGCGACGCCGCAGGAGTTCCCGCGCATCGACGAGCGCCGCTTCGGCCGGCGTCACCGCTACGCCTACACCGTGGCCGTGCCGCCCGACGGCAACACCCAGCTCCGCGGCGCTTCCAGGCTCTACAAGCACGACCTCGAGACGGGCCACCGCGCGGTGCACGAGTTCGGCGACGACCGCGTGCCGGGCGAGTTCGTGTTCGTGCCGGCGCACGGCGAGGCGGGCGAGGACGAGGGCTGGCTGCTCGGCCTGGTCATCGACACGGCGAACGACAGCACCGAGCTCGCCATTCTCGACGCCCGCCGTTTCGAGGCGGCACCGGTCGCCACGATCCGGCTGCCGCACCGGATCCCGCCCGGGTTCCACGGCAACTGGTTCCCGGCCGCCCGCCCGGAACCTTGAACGGAGCGGCCGCCGCTTCCCGGCCGCACACCCCGCTTCCCCTCCGGCGGACGGATCCCGCTACGGGGCCGGCGTCGCCGAGGCGGGACCGGCTGCGGCCCGCTCTGGCGCCATCGACGGCCGCCTGCCCGGCATCGCCTGGTCCGGCACCGGTCCAGTACGGCCGAGATAGCCGTTCCAGAACCGCGTCGAGGTCAGCTCGGAGGCCGACGCCTGCCAGGCGGCGGCGGCGCGGCCGCCTCGGGCCAGCAGCTGCGCCATCACCGGCAGCGTGCGCCGTGCCAGGGTCCAGAACGTGCCCCGGTCGCGCCGGTAGGTCGAAAGCTCCGGCTCCCACCAGTTGTCGAGCACGTAGCGGTCGATCCGACGCAGGCCCACCCAGGAGAACTCGGCCTGCCGGACCATGACCGGGCTCGATCCGGCGGTCGGAAGCAGCGCGTTGCGCAGCAGCACGATCGCGAACAGGACCAGGAAGCCGAGGCGGTGACGCGGCATGCGCCCCACCACCGCCTGGTCGACCACGTGCCGCCGCCCGACCTGGACCGGGCCGTAGGTGGTCCGCAGCTCCACCACCGCGCGGTGCAGCGCCTGCGGGTCCTGGCGCAGGACCTCCGGGCCCTGCAGGAAGTCGGCGACGCCGCGCCCGATCAGCGCCGCCCCGTAGTAGCGGAACGTCAGCAGGTGGATCAGCCAGCTCCGGCCGGCGCGGCGGAGCGCCGCCACCGGGCTGAAGCGGTCGTGCAGGGCGGCCAGGATCAGCAGGTTGCGCGTCTCGTAGTACAGCTGCCAGCCGCCGAGCTTCAGGTAGAACGGCTCGTGCCAGACCGCGGCACCGGGCAGCACGACCGTGGGAATGCCGCTGCGATACAGGCGCATGCCGTACTCGGCGTCGTCGCCGCGTATGAAGCACGGCAGCGGCAGGCCCATGCGACGCACGATGTCGAGCGACACGGCGAAGCACCACCAGCCGTTGAAGTGCACCGGCTGCGGCTGGGCCAGCACGTCGAGCCCGTCCGGGTCGAGGAGGTCGAGGTTGTGCTGCGCCGGCTTGGGAAACCAGTCGCGGCTGTCGATGACGGCGCCGTTCTCGTACAGCCGCATCGGCTGCACGCCGTCGAGCATCTGCCCGCCCACCGCCACCTCGCCCGCCAGCGACAGGAACGCGATCAGGCGCAGGATCGTGTCCGGCTCCAGCCGTATGTCGTCGTCGAGCAGCGCGCAGTGCGTCAGCGCCGGATCCTCCAGCGTCGCCAGCAGCCCGCGCGTGAACCCGCCGGCGCCGCCGAAATTGTCCTGCTCGATGATCGTCAGCCGGCCGCCGAGCCGGGCCGCCAGCGGCGCGATCTCGGGATGCTGCCGCAGGCCTTCCTTGCCCTGGTTGACGACCACGACCCGGTCGAGCCGGGCCAGCACCGCCGGATCCTCCACCATCGCCGACAGCACGCCGGCGATGAAGGGTTCGCGGTTGAAGGTGCAGAACACGAGGCCCAGCGCCACCGGCACCGCCGGCCCGACGCCGAGCCAGGCCGCTTCACGGAACGCCGCCCCGGGTCCCAGCGCGGTGACCTCGAAGTGCAGCAGCCCGTACTCGCGGAAGTTCATGCTGATGTCGGGAATGGCGAAGCCGAGCGTGCGCGTGCCGGCCCCCGTCCTGGCCTCGCCCAGCAGCTGGTCGACGCCGACCGAACGGCGCTTCACCCGCACGATGCACGGGCCGGTCACCGTGACCGACAGCGACAGGCGCCGCATCCTGGTGTTGAGCCGCCAGTGCGATTCGAAGAAGGCGCCGAAATAGGTGTCGAAGAACAGGGTCGTCCCGGGTGCCACGGAGACGAACCCCTGCTCGTCCGGTTCGTCGGACAGGATGGCGTCGACCGGCCCGCTGCCCTGGGACTCCTGCCGCCCGATCCGCCAGTAGAGCGGGCGAAGGGCCGTCGGCCGGTCCGTCAGCACCCGTTGCAGGACCTGGCTGGTCCCCGCGTCATCCTCCCCTCGACCCTCGACCGGCAACGCGACCTGATCCATCCCTGCTCCATCCGCGGCGGTGCCGAACCCTAGCCTACCGGATCGCTCCGGTCGGTCATCAACTGTTGTCAGGCGGCGATCCAGGCAGCCCGGGCCGCGTCAGGCCGGGAAGGGTGCCGCGGCCTGGAGAGACCGGTCGACGGGCGGCCCTTGACCCGATCTTCCTTGTCCCGCTCCTTCCTCCTCCGGATTTCCAAAAAAAGGAACACCCTGCCCGTGACATCGACCGTGCCGACGCACCCACCGGACTGGCTGATCGTCGGCGCGGGCTTTGCCGGCGCCGTGCTGGCCGAGCGCCTGGCGGCCCACGGCCAGCGCGTCCTGGTGATCGACCGCCGCGATCACGTCGGCGGCAACGCCCATGACCACGTCGATGCCGCCGGCCTGCTGGTGCACCGCTACGGGCCGCACATCTTCCACACCAATTCCGCCCTCGTGTTCGACTACCTGTCCCGCTTCACCGAGTGGCGTCCCTACGAGCACCGCGTCCGCGGCCGCGTCGACGGCCACCTGGTCCCGGTGCCGATCAACCTGGACACCGTGAACACCCTGTACGGCCTGCAGCTCACGCCGGACGAGCTGCCGGCCTGGCTCGCCGCCCGCGCCGAGCCGGTGGCCGAGATCCGCACCGCCGAGGACGTGGTGGTGAGCCAGGTCGGGCGCGACCTGTACGAGAAGATCTTCCGCGGCTACACCCGCAAGCAGTGGGGCCTCGACCCATCCGAGCTCGACGCCAGCGTCACCGCCCGCATCCCGGTCCGGCACGACCGCGAGGACCGCTACTTCACCGATACGTTCCAGGCGATGCCGCTGCACGGCTACACCCGCATGTTCGAGCGCATGCTCGACCATCCCAACATTTCCGTGCGCACCGGCGTCGCCTACGAGGAGGTGCGGTCACAGCTCGCGGCATCCCGCCTGGTCTGGACCGGCCCGGTCGACGAGTTCTTCGGCTTCTCCGAAGGCCGCCTGCCGTACCGCTCGCTGCGCTTCGTGCACGAGACGCGCGACGTCGAGACCCTGCAGCCGGTCGGCACCGTGAACTACCCCCAGGACCAGGACTACACCCGGATCACCGAGTACAAGCACCTCACCGGGCAGAAGCATCCGCGCACCAGCATCACCTTCGAGTTCCCGTCGGCGGAGGGCGAGCCGTACTACCCGGTGCCGCAGGCGGAAAGCCGGGCCACCTACAAGCGCTATCAGGCGCTGGCGGACGCCCTGCCGGACGTGTGGTTCGTCGGCCGGCTCGCCACCTACCGCTATTACAACATGGACCAGATCGTGGCGCAGTCGCTGGCGACCTTCGCCCGCATGCGCGACGACCTCGCCTTGTCGCCGGTTCCCATCGCGGACGCGCTCGTGGCCCAGGACGGCGACTAGAGCTTGATCCGTTCGCATCGGCTCACGGATCATGCCCTAGCTCGTTGTTTTGTCGAGCATCTTTATCCGACCGACCGAGCCGGTTCGGTCGGATGATGCTCTAGCGTCCCAAACCTGAAGTCCGTCGGACTTCAGGCTCGCGGCGGACACCAGTCCGCATGCGAACTCCAGGGGCAGGAGGCTACGGCAGGAGCGCCTTCGCGATCTCGAGCGGCTCCCAGAAGTCGCACTTGTGGTCGGCGGTGAAGCCCGCGCTCGTGCCGACCGCACCCGGCGTGAAGGTGTGGAACCGGTCGCCCAGGATGGCGAAGGGGGACCAGGCGGTCACACCCGGCCCGTTCGGGTCGCCGGCCTTGGCGAAGTCGGTCCAGGCCAGCTGCATCTCGGTCGCGAGCGCCTGTTCCGGGGCGTCGAACGCCGAGCGTGCGGCACCGTTCGTGCCCACGAGGTTCGGCCACAGGAAGGGAAGCTCGGTCGTGCTGGCCGCGCCGGGCGGCAGGAACGGGTCGGGCGGCAGCGACAGGCTTGACGCGTCCGGATCGTTGAACTCGAAGGTGTAGGTGACGGCGTTGCGCGCGAGCAGCTGGTCGTTCAGCCGGGAGATGCACGCGAAGCCCACGTCTGTGAAGGCGGCGGAAAAGGCCAGGTCCGGGCTCGGATAGGCGGATAGCGGGTACTGCTGCTCCGCCAGCCCGTTGATCTGCGTGCCGACGACGCTGGCGAGCGCGTCCGCATAGCCGGCGGCGGCCAGGGGCGCCCCGGTCGCGTCGAACTCGTAGCCGACCGGCAGGCGTGCCTCGTCGTGGTTGGTGCCGACGATCACCGGGACGCGCAGCGCCTGGCCCAGGGCATAGGCGAAGATCGGCTGGCCCGGCAGGATCGCGGTGCCGACGTTCGGCTCGAAGCGAAGGATGTTCGCGGTCAGGTAGGGCGAGCCGGGGCCGACCTCCCCCTTGAGCAGCGTCGCCACCGGCAGGCCGCGCAGGCAGGAGGCGTCGGTCGTGCTGCTGCAGCCGACGGCCGTGGCGAACGCCTGGCCCTCGGCGTCCGCGGCGGCCAGCGTCGGCAGCAGCACCGCATAGGCGCCGCTCTCGATGATGGCACCCCCGAACAGCCCGGCGGCGCCGGGGGACACCAGGTGGTCCGCGATGTCCTGGCCGCCCGACCCCTGCCCGAACACGGTGACCCGGCCGGGGTCGCCGCCGAACGCCGCGATGTTGTCGCGCACCCATCGCAGCGCGGCCTGCTGGTCCATCAGGCCGTAATCGCCCGACGCGTGGTCCGGGCTTTCCGCGTCCAGTGCCGGGTGGGCCAGGAAGCCCAGGATGCCGAGGCGGTAGTTCACCGTGACGACGATCACGCCGTTCTGCACCAGCGCCGACCCGTCATAGGAGCTGCCGGTGCCGACCTCGTTGCCGCCGCCATGGAACCACACCATGACCGGCAGGTTCGACGCAGCCGCGGCAGGCGCGTAGACGTTCAGGAACAGGCAGCTTTCGGACGCGTTCGCCGTGCCGACAACAGGCGCCAGCCCGCTCGCAGCCCCGTTCTGCGGGCAGGCCGGCGGCAGGGTGCCGGCGGACATCACGCCGGACCAGCTGGTGGCCTGCGGCGGCATCCAGCGCAGCGCCCCGACGGGAGGAGCCGCGTAGGGGATCCCGAGCCATTCCTGTGCCTGGCTGCCCGGAACGCCCTGGACGACGCCGCCGGTGGTCTGGACCACGCGTCCGGCAGCGTGAGCCAGGGGAGTGGCCGAAGCGAGACAGGCCGCCAACAACGCCGTGAGCCTGCAGGAACCCGCCATGCGCGCGTCTCCGATACCACCGCTCGGTGCACCGGCGCATGCAGCAGCGGCGGCCCTCGTTGCCACAAGGACGGCGCGGCGATCTGTCACGATTTGGTGACGTTGCTAAGGTTCCACGGCGATCGCGGCCCGGCGACGCAGGAAAACCGGCAGCACTGCTTCCGATGATGCCGACGCCCGTCACGAACCGGCCGTCTCGTGACGGTTCAAGGCGTGGACGCGGTTTGCGCGCATTGCGCCGCGTCGGCGTCACGATGCTGCCGTTCCAGGCCCGGACCGGCAACGCTGGCTGCACGCCTTTTCCTGCCTGAATTGGTCCAGGAACATCGCGGCGCCCGCCTGGACCGGAGTGCGATGCCAAGTCCGGCTACCCGGTCATGATCGAGAACCGCCGACGCGGAACGGGATGGTTTGCGTACCTCATCATGAGGGCCGATCCGGAACACGGAAGCCGGAAACACCGGACGCCGCGACGACCCTCGACGTCAGGTTCCGCAGTGCAACACGAAGTTTGTGCAGAATCCCGACCTGACATGCGAAACTTGCTGTTGCTCAACGTACCTCATGACGTTAACCAGCCTGCGGCGACCCTGCCTGGAGGACATCCCTGGGAAGTCGGCTTCGTGTTGGGTGATCCCGGATGGCCGCAGCCCTTCGGCATCGTCCGGTCCCGTTCCTGCCCGATGGGCAACGAGATGCGGCGACGAGAAAGTTGTCCCTACGGGAACGAAGCCTTGCAGGCCGCGCCTGCGGTGCCTTCCATCCGCGACAATCAACAAGATCGAGTTGGCTTAAGGAAACGTTGTCATGACGACTCATCATCCCCCCCATGGTCCGACCCGTCGCATGCTGCTGCGCAGCTCGGCCCTGGCCGGCGCAGGATTGGCTCTCGGCGGCATCAGCCCCTTTGCCGACCTGGCATTCGGCGCAACCACGGCCGCCGCGACGAGCGGACCGTTCACGCCGGCCGAGGCCTTCTTCAACGCGCACCATTCCCCGATCGGTGCCTACGCCACCTTCACCCTGGGCTATCCTGGCGCCAGCGGCGGCTTCGGCCAGCAGCAGAAGCTGCCCGGAACGCAGAACGTCTACATCGGCGTCGAAAGCGACGGCGCGGTGCGCGCGCTGCCGTTCTTCGATCCCGACGTTTCCCCGGGCATCGGACAGTACGCCCAGACCGACGTGTCGCGCGACTTCCGCGTCGCCAGCGACACCTTCACCACCGCCGACTTCTCCTTCGCGCTCCACTCGCCGGTGCGCTCGATCCCCGACCCGACCGGCGAGCCGGCAGCACCCGGCTTCCTCAAGCCGGGATCGTTGACCGGGATCTCGACCGCGGGGACGTATTCCATCCAGGACGCGCTGCTTCCCGCCATCTTCGCCGAGATGACGATCGACAACACCGCCGGAACCTCGCAGAAGGTCGCCGTGTTCGCGGTCGACGCCGGCAACGCCGCCGTTCTCGACGCCGCCACGCCGGGCGTCACCTTCGGAACCGGCCTGTCCCAGACTGCCATCGTGACCGATGACGGGTCTGCGATCGCGTTCGCCGCGCCCGATCTCGCGCAGGCGCTGAAGGGCAATTTCGGCTCCGGCTCCATCGGCGGCATCGCCCTGGTCGTTCCGGCCGGCCAGTCCAGGACCATCCGCTTCGCGCTCTGCTTCTTCAGCGGCGGCCCCATCACCAAGGGGCGGGTGACCTCGTTCTGGTACACGCAGTACTATCCGACCCTGGCCTCGGTGATCTCGGCGGCCACCACCGACCTCGCCGGCCGGGTCGCCTCGTTCGCAGCCGACAACCTGCTGGTCGACAACGCCCGGATCTCCAACAACCAGAAGTTCCTGCTGGCGCAGGCGATCCACTCCTACTACGGCAACACCGCGTTCATGCAGGACCAGTCCGGCGCGCCGTGGTGGGTCGTCCTCGAAGGCCAGTACCAGTACATGAACACGTTCGACCTGTCGGTCGACCAGCAGTTCTTCGAGATCGGGATGAACCCCTGGACCACCAGGAACGTCCTGGACAACTCGGCCAGGCACTACTCCTACACCACAGGCACCGAACTCGGCGGCGGCGCGGTCGGTGCCGGCGGCATCGCCTTCACCCACGACATGGGGCAGTGGCCGACCTTCTCCCCGGACGGCACCTCGGCCTACGAGAAGCCGAACGTGTTCGGCACCTTCTCGTACCAGACCGGCGAGGAGCTGACCAACTGGATCCTGATCGCCGGCGTCTACGTGGCACAAACCAACGACGTCACCTGGTTCGAGCAGAACACCGGCAACTTCCAGGCCGTGTTCACCAGCCTTGCCAACCGCGACAACGTCGCCGCCGCCAACCGCGACGGCATCGAAAGCTACAACGCGACCAGCGTCGGCACCGGCGAGGAGATCACCACCTACGACTCCGTGGGCCCCGGCCTGACCGAGGCGGTCGGCAACTCCTACCTCGGCGGCAAGGCCTGGGCGGCCTACGTCATCCTGGAAGGCCTGCTCGCCCTGTCCGGCCGCCTCGACCTCGCGGCACAGGCGGCGGTGAGCGCCGCGCGCGCCGCCAACACCCTGGTGGCGCACGTCACGCCGCAGGGCTACATCGCGTCCAACGTGTACAACGGCGAGACCATCGCCATCATCCCGGTGATCGAGGGGCTGGTCTATCCGTACTTCGCCGACCGCCAGGACGCGGTGTCGCCGAACGGGATCTACGGCACCTTCATCAGGGCGCTGCAGACGCATCTCGACGTCGTGCTCGCCAACAACCTGTGCGTGTACGCCAACGGCGGCTGGAAGCTCGACAGCCAGAGCGACAACACCTGGCTGTCGAAGATCTTCCTCAACGAGTTCGTCGGACGGCAGGTGCTGGGGCTCGACATACGCGCCAGCACCAACGCGGCCGACGCGCAGTCGGTGGTCTGGCTGACGCAGACGGCCGGTGCCAGGCTCGCCTTCAGCGACCAGGTCATCGACCAGGTGCCGTCGGCGAGCGAGTACTACCCGCGCGGGGTCACCAGCATCGTCTGGCTGCGGGAGCCGCCCGTCGCGTCCTGAACCGTCGAGCGGCGCGGGCCGGCCATCCGGCCCGCGTCACCCCCCGGTCGCCGGTCCCTGCACCACCTCCGCGAGGTCGTCCGGATGCAGCGCGTCGCGGAACGCCGCCTGCACCTCGGCCGCGGTGGCGTCGAAGTAGTGCCGCGCCGCCACGTCCGGCTGATCCAGCGGCAGCCCGAGATCGGCCAAATGCAGGTCCTCGCCGCCGATCGCGTCGAAGCTGGCCCGGCCCATCGGCAGCTGCCGAAGCAGCGACGCCTTGGCCCGCGTCAGCTCGTCCTCGCCGACCGGCTGCGCCTGCATCGCCTTGATGTCGGCCACCACCAGGTCGCGGGCGCGGCCGATGTTCTGCGCGTCGGCGCCATAGGAAACGGAATATTCCGACCGCGTGCGCGACCAGCTCAGACGCGAGCTGACGCTGTACACGTAGCCGGTCCTGACGCGCAGGTCGCGATACAGCCGGGACGAGAAGCCGTCCCCCAGGATCTCGTTGCCGAGCGTCAGGGTGAAGTGCTCCGGGTCCGACACCCGGGTGCGGAGCATCTCGGCCAGCTCGATGCTCGACTGCAGCGTGCTGCGGTCCGGCACGTAGGCCTTGGAGGTGCGGCTCGGCGGCACCGGCGGCAGGTCGATCGCAGGCGTCGGTCCGTCCGCATGCCAGCCGCCGAAGGCCTGGGTCACCGCCGCCTGCGCATGCTCGGGCGTGATGTCGCCGACGATCACGATCGTGGCCAGGTCCGGCCGGAAGGTCCGGGCGTAGTACGCCTGCGCATCCGCGGGCGTCAGCGCCATCACGCTGGCCGGCGTGGCCTCGCGCAGGGCAGGATCGCCTGCCGGCACGATCGCCCGCTCCGTCGCGCGTCCGAACAGGTAGCCGGGCGAATCCAGCAGCCCGGCCAGGCTGCCGGCGGTCTGCCGCTGCACGATCCGGAACGCGTCGGCCGGGAACACCGGATGCAGCTCGTTGTCGGCCAGCAGCGCCAGGCCGGCGTCGAACTGCCCGCGCAGCACCTTGAGCGAGAAGCTAGCCCCGGCCGTCTCGTCGGCGGCGATGGCATCGAGCGCCGCCTGGAACGTCAGCCGGTCCCTGTCCTGGCTGCCGTAGTCGAACATCCGCTCGACCAGCGTGGCGACGCCGTCCTGCCCCTTCGGCTCCTCGGTCGCCGTCACCTGCCTGACCTGGCCGTACAGCGACACCGTGTTGGTGACGTGCTCGGGCTGCACGATCAGGCGCAGCCCGTTCGGCAGCACGCTGACCACCGGGGCCGGGGAGGCCGGCGGCAGGTGCAGCGCGGTCAGCGCGCTCGCCGCCCAGTCCGGCAGCGCCACCGGCTTGTCCGGCGCCGACGCGAACGACTCCGCCCCGCCGAACCCACGGCCTGCGATCGGCTTGCCGGAGTCCTGCGGCGTCAGCACCGCGGTGACCGCATGCGCCGGGTCCAGCACCGCGCGCGCGATCCGGTTCACGTCCGCGACCGTGACCGCCTTGTAGGCGTCGGCCAGCGCGTCCGGGCTGTCCAGCCCCTGGAACGCCAGCGCGTTGGACCAGCTCTGCGCCAGCCCGCTGATGCTGTCGTTGCGCTGGCCGAGCTGCGCGCGCTCGCGCCGCTTGGCCGCTTCCACCAGGTCCGGAGGCACCCCGTTCCTCGCCACGTCTGCGATCACCGCGCGCAGGTGGCCCAGCAGCGCGTCGCCGTCGCCGCCCTTGGGAAAGGCCGCGAACACCACGCCGAAGCCCACGTCCGGCTTCGGCCGGTACAGGAACTCCGCCGCCAGCGCGTCGCCCGCCGGCACCAGCCCGTACAGCGCGCCGCGCTCGCTCGACAGCACGTCGCCCAGGATGTCGGCCGCCGCGAAGTCCCTGGATTTCGAGCCCGGCATCCGGTACGCGAGCGTGGCGATGCCCACCGGGTAGTCGGTCGGAAGCCGCAGCGTCTGCGGCGCCACCGTGCCGAGGGTGAAGTCCTTCCGCACCGGCAGCGCCTTGCGCGGGATGGACCCGAACGCCGCCTTCACCGTGTCCAGCGCCTTGTCCGGATCGACGTCGCCGGCGATCACCAGGATCGCGTTGTTGGGCGCGTACCAGCGCTCGTAGAAGCCGCGCAGCAGCTTGGCGTCGGTGCGGTCGAACGAGGGCCGCGTGCCGAGCGCGTCGTGCGCGTACGGCGTGCCGGCGAACATGGTCGCCTGCAGCTGCGAGAGGTAGTTGTACGCCGGGCTCGACAGGTCGCGCGACACCTCCTGCTCGATCGCGCCGCGCTCGGTGTCCCAGTCCGCCTCGTTCAGGCTGAGCCGGTTCATGCGCAGCGCCTCGATGCGCAGCACCACGCCGAGATCCTCCGACGGCGCGGTATAGAAGTACTGCGTCACGGTCTCGGTGGTGTCGGCGTTGTAGCCGCCGCCGAGCTTGGCGCCGATCTCGGCCAGCTGGTTCTTGTCCAGCCCTTCGGAGCCGCGGAACATCATGTGCTCGGTGGCGTGCGCGGTGCCGGGAAACCCGTCCGGCGCGTCGTTGGAGCCGGCGAGGTAGTTGATCTCGGTGGTCACCACCGGGGCCAGCCGGTCCGGCACGATCACCACGCGCAGCCCGTTCGGCAGCGTCGCCCGCAGCGCCGAGTCCGCCGCCGTCGCGTGGCTGGCCGGGACCGGCGGCGCCGTCGGCGTCGGGTCGGCACGAACCGGGCCGGCGAGGCCGAAGGCGGCCAGCATCACGCCGGTGATCAGGGGCCTGGTCGTCATCCGCTCGCGCATGCAGCTCTCCGCATTCCCGCAACCCCGGGGTTCAAGGGCTCGGGCCGGGGCCGGCGAGCGGCGCGCAGCCTAG
>CALMVN010000018.1 GCA_937873225.1 uncultured Acetobacteraceae bacterium | reverse complement strand
CCGCTCCGCCCGGACCAGCCCGCCATGCGACTGCATTAACAGCAGTGTCACCCCGGGCAGCGCCCGGTGCAGCCGGTCCACGTGGCGGCGCAGCACCGGCGCCAGGGTGGCGTCCACCGTCGTGGTCTGCGCCCGTGGCACCAGCCGGGGCGCCGGGTCCACCTCGTGGCTGGCCGACACGTGCGCGAACCCGGCCTCCCGCGCCAGCGCCAGGAGGCGCCGCTCGTGCCCGGGATGCGCCCAGGCATGCATCAGGGCGATCGCGCAGGCGCCGAACCCGTCCGCCACCGCCTGGGCCAGAACGACGCGCGCGCCCGCCTCGTCCAGCGGCGCGACCTCGTGGCCGTCCGGATCGAGCCGGCCGCCGACCTCCGCGACCCGCTCCGGCAGCGGCGGCTCGCGGCGCACGTGGAGGGTGAACAGGGACGGCCGTGACTGGTCACCGATCCGAAGCAGGTCACCGAACCCGGCGGTGACCAGGAACAGGGTCCGGACCCCGCGCCGCTGCAGCAGCGCGTTGGTCGCGACCGTGGTGCCCATCCGCACGGAGTCGATCGCGTCCACCGGCAGCGGACCGCCCGGCGGCACGCCCATCAGCAGCGCGATGCCGGCAAGCGCCGCGTCGTCGTACGCCGCTGGGTTCTCGCTCAGCAGCTTGGCGTCGTGCAGCGCTCCGTCCGGGGACCGGCCGACCACGTCGGTGAAGGTGCCGCCGCGGTCGATGGAGAACTGCCAGCCCGGGCGCTGGCAGCCCGGCCGGGCGTCCGGCCTAGTCGCCGGACACCAGCCGCAGGTTCGGACGGTGCTGCACCGCCAGCTGCCGGTAGATGCTGAGGTAGTCGTTGGCCATCCGCCGCGCCGTGAACCGGCGCTCGAACCGCGTCCGGATCGCCGCCGGCTTCAGCGTGTGCAGCCGGGCGATGGCGCCGATCGCGCTGGTCTCGTCCTCGACGATCAGGCCGGTCAGCCCGTCCTCGATCACCTCGGGTACCGAGCCGCGGTTGAACGCGATCACCGGCGTGCCGCAGGCCATCGCCTCGATCATCACCAGCCCGAACGGCTCCGGCCAGTCGATCGGCATCAGGAGGCCGCGCGCGCCGCTCAGGAAGGCCGCCTTCTGCCCGTCGTTGATCTCGCCGATCAGCTCGACCCCCTGGCCCAGCATCGGCCGGATCACGGTCTCGAAGTACTCCGCGTCCACCTTGTCGACCTTGGCCGCGATCTTGAGCGGGATGCCGACCGCGCGCGCGATGCGGATCGCCTTGTCCACGCCCTTCTCCGGGCAGATGCGGCCGAGGAAGGCGAGGTAGGTGCGGTCGCTGCCGTCCGGGTTGCCCTGCGGCGTGAGAAGCTTCTCCGGCAGCCCGTGCAGCACCGTGCGCACGAAGTTGGCGCGCTGGAGCGGGCGGCGCTGGCTGTCGGAGATCGACACCACCGGCACCCCGGGAAAGGCGTCGAACACCGGCTGCAGCTCGGGCAGGTCGAGCCTGCCGTGCATGGTGGTGACGTAGGGCACCGACTGGCGCGAGAAGTGGGTGAACGGCCAGTAGTCCATGTGGAAGTGCAGCACGTCGAACTGGTCCAGCCGCTGCGCCACCTGCTCCATCATCAGCATGTGCGGCGCGATCGGGTCGCGGATCGCCGGATCGAGCCGCAGCGCGCGCGGCCAGCATGCGTGGAGGTTGGCCTCCGTCACGCTGTCGCCGCTGGCGAACAGGGTCACGTCGTGCCCGAGATTGACCAGCTCCTCGGTGAGGAACGATACAACGCGCTCGGTGCCGCCATACAGCTTCGGCGGCACGGCCTCGTGGAGAGGGGCGATCTGGGCGATACGCATGTACGCTCCTGTGCGGGTTATGCTCCCATCAACGCCACGAATGAGGCATTTTGTGGCGGCGAGGGGATGCGGACGGGCTAAAATTGTTGTGATAACCGAACAGATGACGGCCTGGTCGGGCCCGGGGATCCGTCCCGATCGAAAGGATGGCGCATGACGTCGACGCGCAGGATCGCCCCGGGGCCGCACGAGGCGGTCACCATCGGCGACGCCGACCTGATCCGCCTGGCGCCGCGGCCGCTGGCGTTCATGGCCCGCTACGTGCTGCACCACAAGCTGCAGCACGCGCTGATCCTGCTGTCGGTGGTGGTGGCGGTGGCCGCGGTGGTCGGCTCGTCCTACGCGGTGCACTACCTGGTCGACACCCTGACCGGCTACCGCGGCGGGCCGATGCGCCCGGTCTGGGTCGCGGTCGGCCTGCTCGGCCTGCTGATCTGCGTCGACAACCTGGCCTGGCGGGTCGGCGGCTGGGTGTCGACCCATGCCTTCGTCGCCGTCACCGGCGACCTGCGACGCGACCTGTTCCGCCACCTGACCGGCCACGCGCCGTCCTACTTCGCCGACCGCATGCCGGGCACGCTGGCCGGCCGCATCACCGCCACCTCCAACGCCATGTTCACCCTGGAGAACCTGGCCACCTGGAACGTGCTGCCGCCCTGCCTCAACGTCGCCTTCTCCATCCTGCTGATGGTCACCGTGAGCCCGGCGATGGCCGCGGTGCTTGTGGTGCTGGCCGCGCTGATCTCGATGCTGATGTTCCGCATGGCCGCCGGCGGACGGCCGCTGCACCACCGCTACGCGTCCGACGCGGCGCGTGTGGACGGCGAGCTGCTCGACATCATCAACAACATGCCGCTGGTGCGCGCCTTCGGCGCCACCAGGCGC
Organism: uncultured Acetobacteraceae bacterium; assembly: GCA_937873225.1. Lineage (GTDB taxonomy): Bacteria > Pseudomonadota > Alphaproteobacteria > Acetobacterales > Acetobacteraceae > Lichenicola. The sequence goes on along the minus strand of CALMVN010000018.1, from coordinate 1,372 downwards.
GAGCGGGTGCGCTTCAGCCAGCGCATGGAGGGCGAGATGCATTCGCGCGGCACCTCGCTGCGCTACCTGGAGCGCCTGCGCCTGATCCACGCGGTGCTGACCGCGTTCCTGACCGCCATGCTGCTGATCTGGGCAGTGCTGTTATGGCAGCACCATGTCGCCACCGTGGGCGACGTGGTCATGGTGGTGACGCTCGGCTTCATGATCCTGCACGGCACCCGCGACCTGGCGGTGGCGCTGGTCGAGACCATCCAGCACGTCGCCCGGCTGGCGGAGGCCCTGTCCACCCTGCTTCTGCCGCACGACATGCCCGACGCCGCCGATGCCGGCGGCTTCCGGGCCGAGCCGCGCGGCGAGGTGGTGTTCGAGCACGTGTCCTACGCCTATCCGGGCGGCGAACCGGTGCTGGCGGATTTCAGCCTGGCGATCGCCGGCGGCACCCGCCTCGGACTGGTCGGCCGCTCCGGCTCGGGCAAGACCACCGTGCTCGCCCTGCTGCAGCGCATGCGCTACGTCCAGGGCGGCCGCATCCTGATCGACGGCGAGGACCTGCTCGGCCTCACCGAGGACGCGCTGCGCGCGGTGATCTCGGTGGTGCCGCAGGACGTGTCGCTGTTCCACCGCTCGGTGATGGAGAACATACGCTACGGCAAGCCGGAAGCCTCCGACGAGGAGGTGCGCGCCGCCGCCGACGCCGCCGGCTGCCGCGACTTCATCGAGGCGATGCCCGAGGGGTTCAACACCGAGGTCGGCGACCGCGGCGTCAAGCTGTCCGGCGGCCAGCGCCAGCGCATCGCCATCGCGCGCGCCTTTCTGCGCAACGCCCCGATCCTGCTGCTGGACGAGGCCACCAGCGCGCTCGACAGCGAAAGCGAGCAGCTGGTGCAGCGCGCCCTGGAGCGGCTGATGGTCGGACGCACGGTGGTGGCGGTCGCGCATCGCCTGTCCACCCTGCGCGACTTCAACCGCATCGTGGTGATGCAGTCCGGCCAGGTGCTGCAGGACGGGCCGCCCTCGGTGCTGGAACGCAGCGAAGGGGCGTATCGCGACCTGCTGTCCAGGCAGGCGATGAGCCTGGAGGACGTGGTCTAGTGTCCTGCCCCCGAAGCTCGCATGCGACTTTCGGGGACAAGCAGGCCACGATCCCAGTGAAAAAGCTGGTGTCCCCTGAGAATCCGGAGTTCGATGGACTTCGGACTCGGCACACCAGACCGCAACCGGTTCATGGTCCTTCACCGGCCGCAGTGCGGCTCGTTGTTCGGCAGGCATCCTGGCCGATCGGGTGACCACGCCTGATCCGGCGATGCTGCGGGAGGGGCCGGGCGGAACGGCAGGTTCATCGTTTCGGCCTCGGTTGTAACCGGGTCGCCCG
>CALMVN010000017.1 GCA_937873225.1 uncultured Acetobacteraceae bacterium | reverse complement strand
ACCTCCCGGTGGCCGCGCGCGTCGCGCAGCACCGTCAGGGCGAGCACCGCCAGCATCGGGCCGCTGAGCAGCTCCAGCAGCGACAGGTAGCGGAAGATCGAGAACTGGCGCTCCCACAGCACGAAGCCGACCAGGAACAGCACGCACAGGAAGCGGACGCCCCCCGGCACCAGCGCCCGCCGCCACGCGCCCAGGCCAAGCAGGCCCAGGCAGCTGAGCAGGCCGAGCGCGATGCGGGGGTCGCGCATCGGCTGGTCCGGCTCCGTCACCAGCGGAGTGCGGTCGACCGCCCACAGGAACGGGTAGAACAGCGCCTGCACCCGGCTGCGCGGCAGGAAGCGCACGTCGTTGAAGTGCCCGGCCGTCGCCAGCGGGGAGCGGAACACGTTGTTGTAGAGCGGGAACAGGGGGTTGCCGGAACAGCGGTACAGCCGCAGCCACCACCAGCCGTCGCAACCGGCCAGCCCAACCGCGACGCCGAGCGACAGCAGCGCCGCCGCGCGAAGCCGCGCCTGCGCCGGCACGCCGGTCCAGAACAGCAGGCCCGTGGCCATGCCCGCGGCGGCATAGGCCAGGGTCAGCTTCAGGCCGAGGGCCAGCCCGACCAGGAGCCCGACCAGCCCGATCCGCCAGGCCGGCGCCGCTGCCAGCCGACCGTCCAGGCGCAGCAGCATCAGCATCGCGCCGAGGATCAGGGCGCAGGACGTCATGTCGCTCATGGAGGTGGCGAGCACCGGATGGGTGGCCGCCCCGGTGCCGCCGATCACCACCGACAGGAGGGCCACCAGCCGCGCGCTCGCCGCGGTCGCACGCGCGACCTCCACCGTGAGCAGGAACAGCAGCGACAGCGCGAGCGCCTCTGGCAGCACCAGCAGCGCGTTCAGCGCCCGCGTGCTGGCGATGCCACGGCTCAGCAGGTAGTACGGCAGGTCGCCCAGCGGCGGCAGGTAGCCTTGCGCCTGCGCCGGGGCGAGGTCGCGGCCGAGCTTGCCGTGCAGCAGCGCGAAGGGCCCGTACAGGTGGTAGTTGCCGAGGTCGTAGGACGCGTCGCCGTGCGCCCGGACGCCTGCGAACAGCATCCAGCCGAGCAGGAACAGCATCGACAGCGCCAGCTGGCGCGCGGCCAGCCAGCCTGCGAGCCGCTGCAGGCGGGCCACCATGCGACCCCGCTCAGGGCTTCTGCCCGGCGGATGGCCCGAGGTTGTCGGTGCGGCGGATGAAATCGGCGGCGTTGTCGTGCAGCTGCCGCAGCGAGTCCTCGTGCGCGTACACCATGTGGCCGGACTGGTACTGGCGGATCTCGACGTTGCCGGCCAGCGAGCGGGGGATCGGCAGGTGGCGCATCTCGTAGACGCCCTCGAAATACGGCGTGCCGAGGTCGAAGTAGCCCTGGTTCAGCTGCACCTTCAGCTTCGGGTTGTACTTCATCGCCGCCGCCAGGTCCGGCAGCACGTTCGGCACGCCGCGCACCGGGCGCTCGGCGCCGGGCGGCTGGTGGGTGAAGGACCAGTCGCGGATGTTGTTGGCGCTCTGCCTGTATTCCATCCAGCCGTCGCCGGTGGGGCCGCCGTCGCCGTAGTGCAGCACGCGGCGCACGTAGTCGTTGAACGCCGACAGGTAGGCCGACGACATCGCGGCTCCCTGCGGATCGTAGTCGGGGCGCTCCGCCAGCGGGTCCATCGCCGGTCCGGAGAACCGGCTGTCCAGGCGGCCGGTGTCGAGTCCGCCCGCGCCGAGCAGGGTCTGCTCGAACTCGCCGCCGTTCACGCGCAGGTCGGCCTTGCGGATGTAGTCGACCGGCAGGCCGGTGTAGTCGTGCAGCCGCGCGGCGATGCGGTCGCGGTCGGCGTCGGCAAGTGCCGTGCCCTGCTGCAGCGCCGCGGTGTAGTCGGTCAGGGCGAAGTGCTCCACCTCGTCCAGGAAGGAGCGCAGGTCGGGCGGCTGCGTCGGCAGCTTGTGGTGGTAGAAGGCGGTGGCGGCGAAGCTCGGCAGCGCCAGCACGTAGGGCTGGTCGACGCTGGGGTTGTTCTGGGGCCCGTCGATCGAGTTGTCGTAGTCCAGGATCTGCGACAGCAGCATCACCCCGTTCAGGTCGATGCCGCGCTCATGCTGCAGCATCTCGGCCACGATCGCCGAGCGGGTGGTGCCGTAGCTTTCGCCGAACAGGTACTTGGGCGAGTTGAACCGGCCGTAGCGGCCGAGGAACTGGGCGATGAAGCTGGCAAAGGCGTAGGCGTCCGGATCGGTGCCGTAGAAGGCATGCGCCGCATCCTTGCCCTCGATGCGGCCGAAGCCGGTACCCGGCGCGTCGATGAACACCAGGTCGGTGGCGTCCAGCAGGCTGTCGTCGTTGTCGAGGAGGCGATAGGGCGCCGCGTCGGTGTGGGTGTCGTCGGCGGTGACGATCCGCCTGGGTCCGAACGCGCCCATGTGCAGCCAGATCGTGGCCGACCCCGGGCCGCCGTTGTAGACGAAGGTGATCGGCCGGTTCTCCGGCCGGACGCCCTTCTGGAGGTAGGCGACATAGAACATCGACGCTTCCGCAGTCGGATTCTTGTCGTCCCGCGTGCCGTCGGCCGGATCGGAATCGTCCCAGCCCTTCGGGTGGATCACCAGGGTGCCGGCGCTCGCCTGGTAGTCGATCTTCTCCCCGCGCACGGTGACGGTGCCGTCGGACAGCTTCTGCTGCGGCAGGAAGTGCGGCGCGTGCGCGGACGGCCTGGTATCGGCGGGCGCCTCGTCGGCATGCCCGGCCGAAGGACGTGCGGAAATCGTCAGTGCGGCCAGAACGATGCCGCGCAGGAGAAGGGATCGGGACACGGACGCGCTCCGGGACAGAAGAAGACCGGGGATGCGCTCCCCGGCCTGTCTTCTGGACACGAAACCGCAACGTTACAACGTGGTCAAAGGTGGAACACCACCTTCACGCACTTGTCCTCCTTGTCGCGGAACTTCCGGTACAGCTCCGGCCCGTCCTCCAGGTTGCTGGAGCGGTGGCTGATCAGGAAGGTCGGGTCGATGCTGCCGTCCTGGATCAGCTTGGCCAGCGGCTCGAGGTAGCGCTTCACGTGGGTCTGGCCGGTCTTCATGGTCAGGCCCTTCTGCACGATGGCGGCCATGTTGATCGGCACCGCGCCGGAATACACGCCCGGCACCGAGATGATGCCGCACGGCCGCACCGCCTGCACCATCTGCTCCAGCGCGTAGGGCCGTTCGGTGGCGGTCAGCTTCTCCTGCACCTTGGACAGCACGCCGAGCACGCCGCCATGGCCGGACGCCTCCATGCCGACGCAGTCCACCACCGCGTCCGCGCCCTGGCCGCCGGTGATCTCGCGTATCCGGTCCTGCACGCTCTCGTCGGCCGGGTTGATGATGTCGGTGGCGCCGGCGATCCGGGCCAGCTCGATCCGCTCCGGCACCGTCTCGATGGCGATGATCCGCCCCGCCTTCATCAGCACCGCCGACTTGATGGCGAACAGCCCGACCGGACCGGCGCCCCAGATCGCCACGGTTTCGCCGCCCTGGAGGCCGCAATGGTCGATCGCCTGCCAGCCGGTCGGCAGGATGTCGGTCAGGAACAGCGCCTGCTCGTCGGACATGCCTTCCGGCACCTTCATCGGCGCCACGTCGGCCATCGGCACCCGGACGTACTCGGCCTGTCCGCCGCTATAGCCGCCGGTCAGGTGCGAGTAGCCGAACAGCCCTGCGGTCGGGTAGCCCTGCACCTTGGCCGCCATCTCGCCGTTGCGGTTCGACTTCAGGCAGCAGGACCAGTTGCCCAGGCGGCACATGCGGCACTCGCCGCAGTTGATGTTGAACGGCACCACCACCCGGTCGCCCTTCTTGAGCACGTGGTCGGGGCTGCCGACCTCGACCACCTCGCCCATGAACTCGTGGCCGAGGATGTCGCCCTTTTCCATGGTCGGCATCTGCCCGTCCATCAGATGGAGGTCGGAGCCGCAGATGGCGCAGGAGGTGACGCGCAGGATCACGTCGCGCCGGTCCTCGATCGCGGGGTCGGGCACCGTCTCGCAGCGTATGTCGTTCCGTCCGTTCCAGCAGAGCGCGCGCATGGGGATCTCCGTTCCAGTGCAGTGCCGCCGGAACGCCGGCAGACGCCGTTCGGTGTGATGGGAGCCGATCACGCTTCGGCGCGTTCGAACGGAACACCGCGACAGGAGTGGAATATGACCATGGAACACAGGCGGCTCGGACGCTCGGGCTTCAGCGTGCCGGTGCTGAGCTTCGGCACCGGCACCTTCGGCGGCAAGGGCGAGTTCTTCCAGGCCTGGGGCTCCTCGGACGTGGACGAGGCGTCGCGTCTGGTCGACATCTGCCTGGATGCCGGGCTGACCATGTTCGACAGCGCCGACATCTATTCCGCCGGCGCCGCCGAGGAGGTGCTGGGGCAGGCGATCAAGGGCCGGCGCAACCGGGTGCTGATCTCCACCAAGGCGACCTTCCGCGCCGGCGACGACCCGAACGCGGTGGGCTCGTCCCGCTACCATCTGATCGACTCGGTGGAGAAGTCGCTGCGCCGCCTCGGCACCGAGCACATCGACCTGTTCCAGCTGCACGGCTTCGACGCCAAGACGCCGGTGGAGGAAACCCTGTCGGCGCTGGACGACCTCGTGCGGGCGGGCAAGATCCGCTACGTCGGCTGCTCGAACTTTTCCGGCTGGCACCTGATGAAGTCGCTGGCCACCGCCGAGCGCTACAACCTGCCGCGCTACGTGGCGCACCAGGCGTACTACTCGCTGGTCGGCCGCGACTACGAGCAGGAACTGATGCCGCTCGGCATCGACCAGGGCGTGGGCGCGGTGGTGTGGAGCCCGCTCGGCTGGGGCCGGCTGACCGGCAAGATCGGGCGGAACAAGCCGATCCCCGCCGGCTCGCGACTGAACACGGCGATGGTGACAGAGGCCGGGCCGCAGGTGTCCGACGAGTACCTGTACCAGGTGGTCGACGCGCTGGAGGCGGTGGCCGCCGAGGTGGAGAAGACCGTGCCGCAGGTGGCGCTGAACTGGCTGCTGCAGCGGCCCACCGTGGCCAACGTCATCGTCGGCGCCCGCAACGAGGAGCAGCTGCGGCAGAACCTGGGTGCGGTCGGCTGGTCGCTGACGGCGGAGCAGGTGGCGACCCTGGACAAGGCAAGCGCCCGGCCGAAGCCGTACCCGTACTGGCACCAGGACGGGTTCGCCGAGCGCAACCCTCCGCCGGTCTGAGCCGGGAGACCCGCCATCATGAAGTGCTACCACCTGCCGCGCGCGACCGGGATCGATGACCTCGTTCCGACGGAGCGGGACCGCCCGGAGCCCGGTCCCGGCCAGATCCTGGTGCGTATGCGGGCCTGCTCGCTGAACTACCGCGACCTCATGGTGGCGACCGGGCGCTACGGCGGTCCCCCGCCGGCGCCCGGGCTGGTGCCGCTGTCGGACGGCGCCGGCGAGGTCGAGGCGGTGGGCGAGGGCGTGTCCCGGGTCGCGGTCGGCGACCGCGTCGCCGGCACCTTCTTCGCCGCCTGGCAGGACGGGCCGCCGCTGCCCGAGCATCACAAGCACGCCTTGGGCGGCTCGGTGGACGGGGTGCTGGCGGAATACCGGGTGTTCGACGCGGAGGCGGTGGTGCGGGTGCCCCCGCATCTCGGCTTCGAGGAGGCGGCCACCCTGCCCTGTGCCGGGGTCACCGCCTGGAACGCCCTGTTCGCGGCAACGCCGCTGCTGGCGGGACAGGTCGTGCTGACCCTGGGCACCGGCGGGGTGTCGATGTTCGCGGTGCAGTTCGCACGCGCGGCCGGCGCGCGGGTGATCGCCACCTCCTCGTCGGACGCGAAGCTGGAGCGGCTGCAGGCGCTGGGGGTCGAGGCGGCGGACTGCATCAACTACCGCAGCCATCCGGACTGGGAGCGGGAGGTGTGGCGGCTCACGGACAAGCAGGGCGTGGACCACGTGGTGGAGGTGGGGGGTGCCGGCACCCTGCCGCGCTCGGTCGCTGCCACCCGGAGCGGCGGCATGGTGAGCCTGATCGGCGTGCTCACCAGCGGGCAGATCGACCCGACCGCGCTGCTGTTCCGTTCGGCCACCCTGCGCGGCGTGTATGTCGGCTCGCGGGCGATGTTCGAGGCGATGAACCGGCTGGTCGACGTCAACCGGATCCGGCCGGTGATCGACCGGGTGTTCCCGTTCGCCGAGGCGAGGGAGGCATACCGGGCGCTACAGCAGGCGGACCACGTGGGGAAGATCGTGATCCGGATCGACTAGGTGCTTGGTCCTGGCATGTGTTGACGGGGGCTGCGGTGGAACGCGGCCCCGAGCGCCCGCCATCGCCTTGCGACGTGTCCGCAACCCGATCACCTCGGGACCGGGGGTGACGACGGGCCGAACGGCCTGCTCGTCGACGCCGCGAAACCAGGCCATCGTTCGTCGCGGGGGAAGCAAACCATGCCGCAGCGGTGCCCGCGTCGGAGCCCGCCGCGCCGGCATGACAGGTTCGGGCTGCCGCGTGCCGTCGCGGCCGCGTCACCCTGGCCCGGACGGCGCGGCACGGCCGGCTGTCGGCAACATGTCGAGCGCGGTCGCGACGCCGCGTGACCGGGCCATGAGCCGCGGATGGACCGGAACCTCCCGCCGCCGATCGGACGCCTTCCGCGCCCGCCCCTGGAAGGAACGACGCGGCGGAGCTAGGGTCGGTGCGGAAAGCAGGGGCCACGGCCGATGTCGCATACGTCCAGTCGGGTCCAGCCGGACCGCGCCGTGCTCCACGCCTTCGACACGGTACGGGCCCATACCGAGGCGCTGAGCGCGGCCCTCCAGCCGGAAGACCAGGCGATCCAGTCGATGCCGGACGCGAGCCCGGCCAAGTGGCACCGGGCGCACACCACCTGGTTCTTCGAGCAGTTCGTGCTGCTGCCGCACGACGGGCGCTACCGCGCCTACGACGACAGCTTCTCCTTCCTGTTCAACTCCTACTACGAGGCGCTCGGCGCACGGTATCCGCGGGCGACCCGCGGGCTGGTGACCCGGCCGGGTGCCACCGAAGTCGGCGCCTACCGCGCCTTCGTGGACGAGGCCATGCGGGCGCTGTTGCGGGCGGACCGTTTGGCCGGGCTCGACGAGCTGGTCACCCTCGGCCTGCATCACGAGCAGCAGCACCAGGAGCTGCTGGTGACCGACATGCTGCACGCCTTTGCGCAGAACCCGCTGGCCTGGCGCGGCGACGGGCTCCCGGTGCTGCCGGGCTGGACGCCGTCACCGGGGGCGGCCGGGCCGACCCGGTTCCTCCACCGGCCGGGCGGCCTGGCCGCGATCGGCCACGGCGGCGACGGGTTCGGCTTCGACAACGAGTTCCCCCGCCACCAGGCGCTGCTGCAGCCGCACGCGCTGGCGAGCCGTCTGGTGCGCAACGTGGAATGGCGCGCCTTCATGGAGGAGGGTGGCTACCGCACCGCCTCCTTGTGGATGTCGGACGGCTGGGCGCTCGCCTGCCGGGAGGGCTGGGACGCGCCGATGCACTGGCGCCCCGACGGCGAGGGCGGCTGGCTGACGGTGACGCCGGCCGGGCTGCAGCCGGTGGACCCGGAGCAGCCGGTGCGCCACGTCAGCTGGTACGAGGCCGACGCCTACGCCCGCTGGGCCGAGGCCCGGTTGCCGACGGAAGCCGAGCTGGAGGCGGCCGCGGCCGAGCTGCCGGAGTTCCATGGCCATGCCTGGCAATGGACCAACAGCGCCTACCTGCCGTATCCCGGGTTCCGGGCGCAGCCTGGCGCGATCGGCGAGTACAACGGCAAGTTCATGATCAACCAGATGGTGCTGCGCGGCTCCTCCTGCGCCACGCCCCCGGGCCACGCGCGGGCGAGCTACCGCAACTTCTTCCCGCCCGAAAAGCGCTGGCAGGCGACCGGGCTGCGGCTCGCCAGGGACCTGTAGGGGCGGGGGACCTGACGATGCCGGATGCGATGGAACCGGCCCCTTCGGTGCTGGACGAGATCCTGGCCGGGCTGTCGGCGCCCCAGAAGACGCTGCCGGCGAAGCTGTTCTACGACGAGGCCGGCTGCGCGCTGTTCAACCGGATCACGCTGCTGCCGGAGTACTACGTCACACGCGCCGAGATGGCGCTGCTCGACCGGCACGCCCCGGAGATCGCCGCCCACGCGCCGCCCGGTGCCGCGCTGGTCGAGTACGGCGCCTCCGACGAGGCCAAGGGGGTGGCGCTGCTCGATGCCGGGCGGCGCCCCTTCGCCGCCTACGTGCCGGTGGACATCGCCGAGCCGGCGCTCCTGGCGATCGCCGGGCGGATGCGCGGGAGCCATCCCGCCCTGGCGGTGGTCCCGGTGGCGGCGGACTTCCTGCAGCCGCTGGCGCTGCCGCCGGCGGTGGCCGGGCTGCCTCCGTTCGGGTTCTTCCCCGGCTCCACCATCGGCAACTTCCGGCCGCCCATGGTCCGGCGGTTCCTGCGCACGGTGCGCGCCACCCTGTCGGGCGTCGAGGCGCCCGGCTTCGTGGTCGGCACCGACCTGCGCAAGGACCCGTCGCGGCTCCTGCCGGCCTATGACGACGGCGCGGGCATCACCGCCGCCTTCAACCGCAACATCCTGCTGCACGTGAACCGCATCGCGGACGGGGACTTCGACCCCGACGCCTTCGCCCACCGCGCGGTGTGGAACGCGCACGAGGGCCGGATCGAGATGCACCTGGAAAGCCGGACCGCGCAGGCGGTCCGGGTGGCCGGCCGCACCGTGCGCTTCCGGGCCGGCGAGAGCATCCACACCGAGGACAGCTACAAGCACACGCCGGACGGGTTCCGCGCCCTGGCGGCGGAGGCCGGCTGGCGTTCAGGCGGTTTTTGGCGCGATCCGGACGGATTGTTCGGGATGCACCTGCTGCGCGGCTGAGCTGATCCGGTCCCAGCCGGAGCGCTTGCTCGCCAGCACGTCGGCGTGGCGCATCTCCGGCATGGTGTCCAGGAAGCGGCCGACCTGCCGCGCCAGCCCCTGCGCCACCGCACCCTGCAGGTGCGCCTCCCGCGCCGCCTCGTCGGCGAAGAAGCCCACGATCGCGAAGCTGTTCGGCCCGCTGCGCAGCGCGTACCAGGCAACCGTCCCCGGCTCCGCCTCGACCAGGCCGCGCGCCTCCACCAGGAACTCGCCGAAGTCGCGCCCCTGGCCCAGCCTGGTCTCGATCGGCACGTAGAGCGCGCGGTGCGTGGGCGCGTCGCCGGCCGGCAGCCTGGCCGCCACCAGCTCGGAGCTGGTGATGTCGGGCAGGCCGTTCAGGCTGCTCATGCTCTTGACCACCAGGCTGCGGCCGATGCCGCCGGCCAGGTGCTTCAGCCGGCCCAGGTTGCCGTCAAAGGTATCGAACACCGCGAAGTGGCTGTCGTCGAAGCGGAGCGCGTACCAGTCCCGCGTGTCCGGCTCGCTTTCCGCGGTCGCCAGCGCGCCGTGCAGGAACCCGGTGATCTCGGCCTCGGCCCCCGCCTTGGCCTCGATCTCGACGAACAGTGCCTTGGGCATGGATCACCCCCCGTTGCAGTTGCCGGTTCAACAGCCGGATGGGAACGGGGTTTCACCCCCGGCCTGGCGCGTCCACCCGAACGCTCCAGCCGAGCCGCGCCGCGTCGCCGGGCCGGAGGTGCAAGAGGTGCGGCTTGTCGGCGAACGCGCCGTCGAAGCCGGCCGGGCTTGCCAGGCCGTGCCACGGCTCGATGCACAGGAACGCCGCCCCCGGCTTCGACCAGATGCCGAGCGCCGTCATGCCGTGCCAGCCGACCTCCAGCGCCAGGCCGCCGGTGCCGGCAGCCTGGTAGCGCAGCGAGTCGCTGGCCGGACGCTCCAGGATCACCGCGTCGTCGGCGAACAGCCGCTCGTCCAGGGACAGGATGCGGCCTTCGATCGGGCTCGGCTCCGGCTCCGGGCGCAGCAGGCCGTTCTCGACGCGCCGGATCGGCGCCGGCTCGTCGCGCGCGAACACGAGCCGGTGCGCCTGCTTCGGCACGTCCTCCGCCAGCGGCCAGCGGAATGCCGGATGCGCGCCGAGCGAGGCCGGCAGCACCGCGTCGCCCGGGTTGTGCAGGCGGTACTCGACCGCGAGCCGGTCGCCATCGAGCCGGTAGCCGACCTCCAGGGCGAAGCGGAACGGATACGCCGCCCGGGTGCCGGCGTCGTCGCGCAGCACGAGCCGGCAGCCGGTCGAATCGCGCTCGAGCCACTCGAACACCCGGTCGCGAGCGAAGCCGTGCTGCGTCATGCGGAACGGCTGCCCGTCGTGGCGCAGCGTGTCGCCGGCGAGCCGGCCGACGATCGGGAACAGCACCGGCGCGTGCCGCGGCCATTCGGGCCCGGCCTGCCACAGCAGCTCGCCGGCGGTCTCGCTGCGCAGCGAGACCAGCTCGGCCCCGTCCGCC
>CALMVN010000016.1 GCA_937873225.1 uncultured Acetobacteraceae bacterium | reverse complement strand
CTTCATCCCGGCCACCTTCACGATCGCCCCGTCCGGGGCCAGGTTGCCGCGCAGCCCCACCACGCCGCCGGTGGTCGTGATGGCGTGGGCCACCGGGTAGACCACGTCCTGGTCGCGCGGGAACTCGACGTCCTGGAGGTTCTCCGCCAGCGTGTGCCCGCTCACCGTCATGCAGTCGCCATGCAGCAGGCCGCCATCCATCAGCGACTTCAGGATCACCGGGATCCCGCCGATCCGGTGCACGTCCAGCGCCACGTACTTGCCGCCCGGCTTAAGGTCGGCGATGTACGGCGTCCGCCGCATGATCTGCGCCACGTCGTCCATGGTGAAGCGCAGGCCCGCCTCGTGCGCGATCGCCGGCAGGTGCAGTGCTGCATTGGTCGAGCCGCCCGTGGCCCCCACCACCACCGCGGCGTTCTCCAGCGCCTTCATCGTCACGATGTCGCGCGGCCGGAGGTTGCGCTCCAGCAGCCGCATCACCGCCCGCCCGCTTTCCACCGCGAACCGGTCCCGCTCCTCGTACGGCGCCGGCGACCCGGCCGAGCCCGGCAGCGCCAGGCCCATCGCCTCGCTGACCGTCGCCATGGTGTTGGCGGTGAACTGGCCGCCGCACGCCCCAGCCGACGGGCAGGCGGCGCATTCCAGCTCGAACAGGTCCTCGTCCGACATGTTGCCGGCCGCGTGCTGGCCCACCGCCTCGAACACGTCCACCACGGTCACGTCGCGGCCCTTGAACCGGCCGGGCAGGATCGAGCCGCCATACATGAACACCGACGGCACGTTCAGCCGCAACATCGCCATCATCATCCCGGGCAGCGACTTGTCGCAGCCCGCCAGCCCCACCAGCGCGTCGTAGGAGTGCCCGCGCATGGTCAGCTCCACCGTGTCGGCGATCGCGTCGCGCGACACCAGCGAGGACTTCATCCCCTGGTGCCCCATGGCGATGCCGTCCGTCACCGTGATGGTGGTGAACTCCCGGGGCGTCCCGCCCGCCTCGTCGACGCCGCGCTTCACCGACTGCGCCTGCCGGCTCAGCGAGATGTTGCAGGGCGCGGCCTCGTTCCAGCACGTCGCCACGCCGACCAGCGGCTGGTGGATCTGCTGCTCGGTCAGGCCCATCGCGTAGTAGTACGACCGGTGCGGCGCCCGCCCCGGCCCTTCGGTCACGTGCCGCGAGGGCAGCCTGTCCTTGTCCCAATTCGGCATGCCGCTTCTCCCTAGCCGATCCGTCGCAGCGCCGCGTCGAGCCGTGCCGTTTCCTGCTGGAACGCGCTCAAGCGTTCCCGATTCTCGTCAACCACCTCGGGCTTGGCGCGGGCCACGAAGTCGGCGTTGCCGAGCTTCCGCTCCACCTTCGCCGCCTCCTCCAGCGCCCGTGCCCGCTCCTTCTGCAGCCGCGTCCGCTCGGCGCCGAGGTCGATCACGCCGGCCAGCGGCAGCACCAGCGTCGCCTCGTCCACCACCGCCTGTGCCGCACCCCGCGCCACCTCCGCCGGCACCTCGCCGTCGAGCACCGAGACCGCGGACACGCGCGCCATCCGCCCGATCGCCTCGGCCCATGCCTCCGCCCGCGCCACCGTCTCCGGGCCCGCGTCGCGCAGCAGCACCGGCGTCACCTTCGACGGCGGCACGTTCATCTCCGCCCGGACCGCCCGGATCTCGCCGATGAACCGTGTCACCCAGTCGAGCTCCCGCGCCACCTCAGGGGCGCCCGCCAGCCGCTCGGCGGTCGGCCAGGCGGCGACGATCAAGCTCCCTTCCGGCCCGAACCCGAACTCGGCCCACAGCGCCTCGGTCACGAACGGCATCACCGGGTGCAGCAGGCGCAGGATCGTCCCTAGCACGTGCGCCGTCGCCGCCCGCAGCTCGGCCGCCTCCGTGGTGTCGCCGGCGTTGGATACCGGCTTGGCGAACTCCAGGAACCAGTCGCAGAACCGGTTCCAGGTGAAGCGGTAGACCGATGCCGCGTACTCGTCGAACCGGTAGGCCTCCAGCGCCGCTCCCGCCTCCGCGGCCGTCCCCGCCGCCTCGTCCAGGATCCAGCGCGCGAGCCGTCCCTGCGCCGCCTCGGGCTGGAATCCCTCGACCGGCCTGACTTCGTTCATCTCGCAGAACCGCGCGGCGTTCCACAGCTTGGTCACGAACGAGCGGTACTCCTCCACCCGCTTCGGCCCCAGCTTCACGTCCCGCCCCTGCCCGGTCAGCGCGCAGATGGTGAACCGCAGCGCGTCCGCGCCGTAGCGGTCGATCAGCTCCAGGGGGTCGATCCCGTTGCCCTTGCTCTTGGACATCTTCTGCCCGCGCTCGTCCCGCACCAGCCCGTGGATGAACACCTGCCGGAACGGCACCTCCTCCATGAGGTGCAGCCCCATCATCATCATCCGCGCCACCCAGAAGAAGATGATATCGAACCCGGTCACCAGCACGTCGGTCGGGTAGTAGCGGGCCAGCTCCGCCGTCCGCTCCGGCCAGCCCAGGGTCGAGAACGGCCACAGCGCGGACGAGAACCAGGTGTCCAGCACGTCCTCGTCCTGCGTCAGCGCGACCGGGGCGTCATAATGCGACGTCGCCAGCCGGGCCGCTTCGGCCTCGTCATGCGCCACGAACACGTGCCCGTCCGGCCCATACCAGGCCGGGATCCGGTGCCCCCACCACAGCTGCCGGCTGATGCACCAGGGCTGTATCTCCCGCATCCAGCTGAAGAACGTGTTCTCCCATTGCCTGGGCACGAACTCGACCCGGCCGCTTTCCACCGCCTCGATCGCCGGTCCCGCCAGGCGCCCCGCGTCGCAGTACCACTGGACCGTCAGCCGCGGCTCCACCACCGCGCCGCCGCGCTCGGCGTGCGGCACCTGGTGCACGTGCGGCTCGACCTTCTCCAGCAGGCCCAGCCGCTCCAGCTCCCCCACGATCGCGGTACGGGCCGCCTCGCGCGCCTGCCCCGACAGCCCGCGCACGAAGGCCGGGTCGGCCAGGCCGGGCACCGCCCGCAGCTCCCCCGCGATCTCGTCCAGCGCGATCCGCGCCTCGGCGTCGAGCACCGACGGCATCGCCAGCCCGTGCCGCTGGCCGACCGCGAAGTCGTTGAAGTCGTGCGCCGGGGTAATCTTGACGGCGCCGGTGCCCTTGTCCGGGTCGGAGTAGGCGTCCGCCACCACCGGCACGCGGCGGCCGGTGAGCGGCAGCACCACGAACCGGCCGACCAGGTCGAGGTAGCGCGCATCCTCGGGGTGCACCGCCACCGCGGTGTCGCCCAGCATGGTTTCCGGCCGCGTGGTCGCCACGCTGAGGAACCGCCCCACTTCGCCCTCCACCGGATAGCGGATGGTCCACAGGTGCCCGCGCACCTCCCGGCTTTCCACCTCCAGGTCGGAGATCGCGGAGCGGAACGACGGGTCCCAGTTCACCAGCCGCCTGGCGCGGACGATCAGGCCCTCGCGATGCAGCCGGACGAACACCTCGCGCACCGCGGCCGACAGCCCGGGGTCCATGGTGAAGCGCTCGCGCGACCAGTCCAGCGAGGCGCCGAGCCGGCGCAGCTGGGCGGTGATGCCGCCGCCGGACTGCGCCTTCCACTGCCAGACCCGCTCGACAAAGGCATCGCGCCCGAGCGCGCTGCGCCGGATGCCTTCCCCGTCGAGCTGCCGCTCCACCACCATCTGCGTCGCGATCCCGGCATGGTCCGTACCCGGCTGCCACAGCGCGTCCCGCCCCTGCATCCGTTGCCAGCGGACCAGGATGTCCTGCAGCGTCATCGTCAGGGCGTGGCCCATGTGCAGAGTGCCGGTGACGTTCGGCGGCGGGATCATGATGGTATACGGGATGGCGCCTCCGTCCGGCGCAGCGGCGAAGCGGCCTTCGGCCTCCCAAACGGCATAAAGGCGGCGCTCTGCCGCCGCGGCATCGAAGTTCTTGTCCAGCATGCGGACGAGCCTAGAGAAACGCGCGCGGCCCCGGAAGACGCCGACGCGCATGCACAGCACGCAGGACGTTCATGACCGGCGTCCCCGCCTCCAGGTCCGCGGGATCAGCCCGGCCGGACCAGCCGCTCGATCTCCTGGCGCACCACCCGTTCGACCAGCTCCGGCAGGTTGGCGTCCAGCCAGGCCTTGAGCTGCCCCCGCACCTCGTCGCGGGCGATGTCCTCGAGCGTCACGCCGCCGGAGCGCGTCACCCGCATCTCCGTCGCGGCCGGCGGCTCCGGTCTGATCGCCTGCTGCAGCACCGCGAAGGCCTGTGCCGCGGCGGCACGCGTTTGTGGCGCCAACAAGGTGTCGTCCGGCTCGTCGACCAGGGAATGGGTCGGCCGCGGCGACAACAGCTCGGACACCGGCGCCGCAGCGACCGGAACCGGCACCGTCGGCGCTGCCGCCGCCGGCTGCGGCCGGGCGGGCGGCGGGTCCGGCTCGTCGAACAGGGCGGCAGCGAGAGCCGCGGCGGTCTGCGCCGCACTGGCCTGGTGGGAGCCGGCCGTCATCCGTGCCTCCTCGGGTGGGTGCTGCTGCAACATCATGGACGGCTCCAGCACCAGGAGCTCGTCCTCCTCCTCGACCGGAGCGACCGGCGGCTCGGGCGGCTGCGCCGCAGCCGACTCGTCCTCGCGTATGATCCGGCGGATCGAGGCGAGGATCGTCTCCATCGAGCCGTCGCCACCATCGGGCAGGTCAGCGGGTCCTGCCACCGCTCAGCGTCCCGGCTGGCCGACGGCGTAGTCGTTGATGCCCCAGGCGCGGTCCCTGACCGCGTTGTAGTACGCGGTCTCGTCGTATAGCGGCACCGGCAGCCGCAGGTCGCGCGCCGTCAGCCGCCCGATCGCCGCCGCCACGCCGTAGGAGGTCAGCACCAGGCTGCTCAGGCTCTGCACCAGCGCCACCTGCGCGGTGAGCAGGGTCTGCTGCTGCTGCAGCACCTCCAGCGTGGTGCTGGTGCCAACGATCGCCTGCCGCTCGACGCCATCCAAGGCGATGATGTTGGACTGGATCGCGGTGCGGTTGCTGTCGATCGACGCCTTGTACGACAGCAGGCTCTGCCAGTTGGAGATCGCCAGCTCGGCAGCGCTGCGTCGCTGCACGTCCACCTGCCGCCTGCCCTGCTGCGCCGTCTGCTTGGCCTGGCGCACCGCGGCGTACTCGGCGCCGCCCTGGTAGATCGGCACCGTCAGGGTCAGCAGTCCCTCGCTGAGAAAGCTTCGCTCGAGCGGGAGGCCCTGGTCCGCCTGGTTGATGTACTGGCCCTGGAGGTTGAGCTTGGGCAGCAGCGCCGACATCGCCACGTCCACCGCGTCCTTGTCGGAGGCCTCGGTGAACAGGGCATTGATGACGTTCGGGTTGTTCGACACCGCGACCGCGACCGCCTCGCCCTGGTTGCGCACCGGCAGCACAAGCGGCTGCGGCGGAATCAGGTTCGGCGGCGGCGGCGTGCCGACCTGCTGCGTATAGGTGGCCTGGGCGGTCTGCAGCGTGCCCTCGGCCTGCTGCCGGGTGGCGCGCGCACTGGCCAGCGCCGCCTCGGCCTGCGCCACGTCGGTGCGGGTGATCTCGCCGACCCGGAACCGGTCGTTGGTGGCGCGGAGCTGCTCCTCCAGCACCTTCTCGTTGTTGATCTGCAGCTGCAGCAGCTGCTCGTCCTCGATCACGCCGACATAGGCGCTGACCACGTTGGCGAACACCTGCTGCTCGGTGGAGATCAGGTTGGCCCGCTCGGCCATCACCCGGTTGACTGCCTCGTGGGTCTGGCCGGTAGTCCGGCCGCCCTCGTAGAGCGGCTGCACCGCCGAGACGCTGGTGGTGTAGCCGCGCAGGCCATGCAGGGCGGTGGCCGGAATCGTCACCTGTTGGACGCTCGTCGTGCCGGTCAACGGGTTGGTGACAGGCGTGCTCTCGGTGCCAGCAGACGACGCTCCGCTTTCCAGCGTGCCGCTCGTCGTCACCGAGATCGTCGGCCGCCAGCCGGCGACGGCGGTCGGCACGTTCTCGTCGATCGAGCGCAGGTTCGCCCGCTCGGCCTGCAGGGTCGGGTTGGTCAGGTAGGCCGACGCCAGCGCTTCCTGCAGCGTATGGGGAACGAAGGTCGGCTGGCCGCTGCCGTCGTACTTCTGGGCCAGCGCGGTGGTGCTGTACAGCAGGGCGACCAGTCCCGCACCCACGCCTCGGCTGATCGGCATTCGCAACCCTTCCCGTCACATCACCGGCATCGGTCGGAACCTTCGCCGGACCGCTTCTCCTGCCACAGATCGAGGCGCCGCTTCTAGTCCTGCCGCCGTCCGGAGCGGTCAGAAGCTGAAGGCGGGCGGCGGAGTGAGTTCCGGAAGCAACGGCGTCGCCGCGTCGAACTGCGCCCGCGGCCGCAACGGCGCCGACGACGCTCCCTCGGCCAGGAACGCGGTGCGGACCCGACCGGGAAGCGACAGCACGCCGGCCAGGCGACCGCCCGGAGCCAGCTGCGCCGCCAGGGCCGGCGGAATCGACTGCACCGCCCCGTCGATCAGGATCAGGTCGTAGGGTCCGCCGGCGGCATGTCCTTCCGCCAGCGCCCCTTCCCGATACTTGACCGCCGGCGCCAGCTCCGCCAGCAGGTCGCGTCCGGTTGCGGCCAGCGTGCGGTTCTGCTCCAGCGCCACCACCGTCGTGCCCAGCGCCTGCATCAGGCAGGCGGCGTATCCGGTGCCGGCGCCGACCACCAGCGCCCGCTCGCCCCGCCTCGGCACCAGGATCTGCAGCAGGCGCGCGATCACCCGCGGCTCGGTCAACACCCGCCCGTCGCCGAGCGGCACGTCCTGGTCCATGTAGGCGCTGTCCGCCCGGTCCGCAGGCACGAACCGCTCGCGCGGCAGGTGGCGCATCGCCTCGAGGATGCGCGGATCGCTGACCTGTACCGGACGGATCTGGGTGTCCACCATCCGCCTGCGCGCGAACTCCCGGTCGCGATCGCCCGGGCCGGCGGCGGAACCCGGCTCGATGGAGGATACGGACTGGCTCATGGTGCTCCGTGGATCAGGCTTCGGATCCCGCTTATAGGTGCCGGCCGGGCAGGCGCCTAGCGCCACGTCGGACCGGCCGCTTGACCTGCCCGCGGCGCCACGGCATGACACCCGCCGCATCCGCCGGTCCGGTGGCAGAGTGGTGATGCAGCGGACTGCAAATCCGCGAATGTGGGTTCGATTCCCGCCCGGACCTCCACCCTTGTCCTGCCGGCCGGTTTCCGGCCCGGATGCCGGAGGAGCCTTGAACCGCTGGGCCTGGGGCGTCGGCGTGGTCGTGGCGGTGCTGTCCGGCCTGACGGCGCTCGGCCTGCTGATGCTTCCGCTGCTGCTCCTGCTGCTCATGGTGCTGTTCGACAGCGCCACGCACGGGCTGCTGGCGCTGCTGGGCCTGGTCGCCTCCTGGCTGCAGGCGCTGCTGCCCGCCGGCGACGGCGGCAGCCTTCCCGCCTACGACGCGATCGCGCTCGATCCCCTGCCGGTCGCCGCACGGGCAGCGCTCCGCTCGGCACCCTGCCTGCTCGGTCTGGTCCTGATCCTGGTGTCGCCCCGGCCGGGCGCGCGCTGGTGGTGGATCACCCTGCTGTGGATCGCCGCCGCGGCGGGCAGCGGCGGGACGGTCGCCATCGTCCTGCTGCCCGGGCTCCTGGCAACGTTCGTGCTGGCGGTCCGGTCCGGAACGCCGCGACGCCGTCGAGCGGCCGGCGGCCTCAATGCCACAGGCCGGCGAAGTGGCCGAGCGCCACCACCGCGGCACCCAGGTCCGGCAGCAGGCATCCTGCCAGCAGCACCGGCGCCAGCCGCACCGCCCGCACCCACGGGGGCAGGACCAGCACCAGCGACAACAGGAGGAGCAGCTCCGGCAGAAGCAGGTAGCGCCCCTGCACCCCGTCGATGAAGTCGCTCAAAGGCGGCCCGTAGCCGATCCGGAACGCAAGCAGCAGCAACGCCACGTAGCCGCTGGCCAGAAGCGCCAGCAGCGCCGCCGCCGCCGGCCGGGCCGGCTGCGAACCCGGCCGATCGGCCGCCGCCAGCGCCAGCACCGCCGACAGGAACACGCCGGCCAGCGATGCGGGCACCGTGAAGTGGTAGGGACCCGGGCCACCGCCATAGCGCCCCCAGCCGTCGACCCACCAGAACCAGCGGTCGTTCCAGCCGTTGCGCAGCAGGACCGAGGCGGCGTGCAGCGGCGCCCGCAGCATCGCCTGCACGGCGGCGTGCGGCTGCGCGCCGGTGTGCCAATAGCGTCCCGGCACGAACGGATAGGCGAGGGTCCACCCCAGGGTGGTGGCGCAGCAGGCGGCGACGGCAGCCACTCGGAACAGCCTCCCCGCACGCCCGCTCGCGAAGCAGCCGGACGGCACGAGCAGCACCAGCCCGGACAGGACGAAACCGATCGGCTTGAGCAGCCCGACCAGCACCAGCAGGACGATCAGGCCCAAACGCCAGCCACGCGGCGGCAGCCGGTCCGGGCACAGATGCAGGCGCAGGCAGCACGCGGCGAGCAGCGCCGGCAGCGCGTTGCAGAGCGGGTCGGCGCTGAAGCTGCTTGCCAGGTGCAGCGCCGTCGGCCCCGTCAGCAGCGCCAGCGCCGCCAGGCGACCCAGCGGCAGCACACGCACCACGCACCAGACCAGGGTCAGGTAGGCGAGCAGGTTGGCCAGCCGGCCGGCGTGCAGCTGCGACAGCGGGCCGAGATGCAGCATGCGCGCCGCGACGATCCCGGATGCTGCCGGCAGGTAGGCAAGCGGCGAGAACGAGGCGGTGGACGGGAACGAGACCACCACCGGCCGGCGCGGCGCCTGCGACAGCCCCTCGGACAGCGCGGCCAGCTCCGCCACCGACATCGGCGCGCCGGACGCGATCGCCCCGTCGGCCCGCGCCTCGAACGCCAGCGCACGCGCGTCCAGCCGGCCGCCCCAGTCGTTCGGGCCGAGCCGGCGCGCCAGCGGATGCAGCGCCGCCACCTGCAGGGCGCGACGCCAATGGAACGCCTCGTCGAAGCCGCCCATCGGCGGCACCCGGAACACCAGGATGATCCCGATGGTGGCCATGCAGGCCAGCAGCACCCGGATCGAAGCCGCCTCGCCGACGCGTGTCACCGTCCTGCCGTCACCCCCGCGACGCGGCACCGGGCATGATCCGGTTCCTGGCGGACCACCGGTCGGCGCGGGTCGCATCAATCATAGGCCAGCGTCCGGCAGGTCGAGACGCCGTCGCGTTCCAGCTGGCGCGCGACGCGCAGCGCCACGCCCTCGCTCCAGGGCCGGGCGATCAGCTGCACCCCGATCGGCAGCGGGTCCCCCGGCGCCTGCGCCGGCGCGCACACCACCGGCAAACCGATGAAGCTGATCGGTTGCGCATGCAGGCCCATGTTGGCACGCGCGGAGACCGGCCGGCCGCCGATCGGGATCGTGGCGTCGCCGCGCGGTGTCGCCGCGAACGGAGTGGCCGGCGCCAGAAGCAGGTCCACGCGCCCGAACAGTTGCGCCGCCTCCTCGCGCAGCCTGGCTCTCACCCGCTGCGCCTGCAGCACTACCGCCGCCGGCAGCATCGCCCCGGCGATCAGCCGGTCGCGCACACGCGGGTCGTAGAGGTGCCCGTGCGTGCGCAGCCACGGCAGGTGCAGCGTCCCGCCCTCCGCGCCGGTCAGGCAGAACGCGGCCGAGCGCGCCGCTTCCGCGCCGGCCAGCTCGACCGTGCTCAGGGTGGCACCCAAACGGCCGAGCGCGTCCGCGACCCGGTCGACCGCCGCCAGGGCCTGATCGGACGCGTTCTCGCGGAACCAGCCCCGAAGCACTCCGACCCGCAGGCCCGGAACGGGGATCTCCAGCCCGGGCAGCGTCGGCTCTGCCGCCCGCCCCGACTGCGCCGGGTCGTTCCGGTCCGGCCCCTGCATCAGGTCGTAGGCCAGCGCCAGGTCGCGCACGCTGCGTGCGAACGGCCCGACATGGTCGAGGCTGTGCACGAACGGGAACACCCCTGTCCGCGACAGCCGCCCATAGGTCGGCTTGCATCCCCACACGCCGCACAGCGAGGCCGGCACCCGGATCGAGCCGTTGGTGTCGGTGCCGAGGCTCAGCGGCACCAGGGCGGCCGCGACCGAGGCCGCCGAGCCGCCGGAGGAACCGCCGGCGATCCGGGTCGGATCGTGGGGATTGGCGGTGTCGCCGTAGTGCAGGTTCTCGGTGGCGAAGCCGTAGGCGAACTCGTCCATGTTGAGCTGGCCGAGCAGGATCGCCCCGGCCCGGCGCAGCCTGGCCACCACCGTGGCGTCGCGCGCGGCAGGCGGCGCGTCCGCCAGCACGACCGAGCCGGCGACGGTGGCGTCCCCGGCCACGTCGAACAGGTTCTTGACCGCGAACGGCACCCCGGCCAGCGGCCCGGCGGGTTCGCCGCGGCTGATCGCGTCGTCCAGGACCGCCGCCTCCGACAGCGCCGCCTCGCTACGCACCCGGGTGAAGCAGTTCAGCACCGGGTCGTGCCGGGCCACCCGGTCCAGCGCCGCTTCCACCACCGACAGCGCCGAACGCTGCCGGTCCCGCACGGAGGCGGCGAGATCGTGAACATCGTTCATGGATTGAACACGGGAGCGGGTTCGATGTCGGGCGGCAGCGGCGTTCCCATCACCAGGGCCGCGTGGCCGGCGAGCAGCTCGAGGCTGGCGGCGATCCCGTCCAGCCACGCCGGATCGAGCGGAAGGTCGAGCAGCGCAGCGGACAGTTCCGCCTGGATGCGGAAGCGACCGGTCATGCCGGCACGTCCGGCGGAGCACCGGGCGGGATCAGAAGTGACTCCAGCCGGGGCGGCGGATCGCCATCGCCTGCCCCGCCTCGTCGAGAACCGTCACGCCCTCGCCGGCCTCCATCCCGCCGATCCGGGTGACCGCGATCCCGGCATCCGCCGCCGCCCGGCGGAGCGCCGCCTCGCGACCGGCGGGCACGGACAGGAGCAGCTCGTAGTCGTCGCCGCCGGTCAGGCGGCGCTGGAGCCATGACGGGCCGGCGGCGCGCGCGGCGGCCGACGCCGGCACCGCCGCCGCCTCGATCCGGGCCGCGACGCCGCTTTCGCGGCACAGGTGGCCGAGGTCCTGGACCAGCCCGTCCGACACGTCGATCGCGGCCTCGGCGATGCCCGCGAGCGGCAGGCCGAGCCGCGGCTGCGGCAGGCGGTAGCGGTCGACCAGATAGCCGCTGGAATCGTCCAGCTCGCCCTGCAGGCAGGCCAGGCCCAGCGTGCCGTCGCCGATGGTGCCCGTCACCCACACGGAGTCGCCGGCATGGGCGCCGTTCCGACGCAGCGCCCGGCCCGGCGCCACGTGGCCGAGCATCGTCAAGGACAGCACCAGCGGGCCGGCAGTGGCCGTGGTGTCGCCGCCGAGAAGCCGCACGTCGTAGCAGTCCTGGTCGGCGGCGAGGCCGGCGGAGAACCCGGTGAACCAGTCCGGCGGCAGGTCGGGCGGCACCGACACCGTCAGGAGGTAGCCGAACGGATCGGCTCCCATCGCCGCCAGGTCGGACAGGTTCACCCGAAGCAGCTTGGCGGCCACGGTGTCCGCGGGGTCGCCCGGCAGGAAGTGCACGCCGGATACCAGGGCGTCGGCGCACACGACCACCGAGCGGCCCGGCGGCGGATCGAACACCGCAGCGTCGTCGGCCAGGCCGAGCGCGCCCGGCCCGGCCAGCGCCCGGAAGTGGCGGGCGATGAAGTCGAACTCGTCGGCAGGTCGGCTCACCGTCAGGCCGGGCCGGGCTGTTCCGGCCCGGCGGACGCCTCGCCACCGAAATCCTGCGGCCGCAGGCGACGGCCGATGGCGTCGAGCAGGCCGTTCACCATGCGCGGCTCCTCGCCGAAGAAGAAGCCGTGCGCGACGTCGAGGTACTCGTTGATCACCACCCGCCCGGGCGGCCCGTCCTGCATGGTCAGCTCGCCGCTGGCGGCCCTGAGCAGGGCACGAAGCACCGGGTCGAGCCGGCCGATCGGCCATTCCTCCGGCAGCGCCTCGACGATCATGGCGTCGAGCCGGTCCTGCTCGGTGACGGCGGTGCGCACGATCCGACCGAACAGCTTCACGTCTGCATCGGGCACGCGGCCTTCCTCGTAGCCGCCGGTGCCCGGCAGCTCGCCCAGCCGGTGGCGCACGAACTGGTCGATCACGGCCTCCGCGCTTTCGCCGCCCTGCTCGCTCTGGAACAGGGCCTGCACGGCGCCGACGCGCGCCGCGGTGCGCGGCCGGGTGCGGTTCCGGGCCTGGCGTCGAGTGTGCTCGTCCGCCATCAGGATGAGATCCCGAGGCGGTCCGGTCGGCATGGAATGACGGTCATGGGCGCTTCATCGACCGTTTGTCCCGTCAGGTCCAGCCTCCTGGCCGTCCGGCAGCGCCCCGGGCAGGCGCGGCACGACCGGGGCCGCGATCGGGTCGGGCGTCAGCGAGCCCAGGATCACCTCGAAGTCGCGCGCCTCGCGAAAGTCGCGATACACGCTGGCGAAGCGGACATAGGCCACCGCGTCCACCTCGCGAAGGGTGTCCATCACGCGTTCGCCGAGCTGGGCGCTGGGGATCTCGGTGTCGCCGGAGGCTTCCAGCTGTCTGACCAGGCCGCTGACGATGCGCTCGACGCGCTCCTCCTCGACCGGGCGCTTGCGCATGGCGATGCGGATCGAGCGGGCCAGCTTCTCGCGCTCGAACGGCACGCGTCGCCCGTCGGACTTGATCACCAGCAGCTCGCGCAGCTGCACACGCTCGACGGTGGTGAAGCGCTGGCCGCAGCCGGTGCAGAAGCGGCGTCGCCGTATCGCCGCCCCGTCCTCGTTCGGGCGGCTGTCCTTGACCTGGGTGTCCTCGTGACCGCAGAACGGGCAGCGCATGCGGCGTATCCTGATCAATCCGGCCGGGTCGTGCGTTCGAACAGGTGCGCCCGCGCGTCCACCCTGACAAGAGCGGTTCCTGTTCCCACATGGCACGGAACCGGGACCAGCTTCATGACCTATCGCACCCTCCTCGCCGGCCTGATGCTTCTTCCCCTGCAGGCGGTCGCCGCCACGCCCCAGGGCGTGAGCATCAGCAACGGCTGGTTCGCAATGGCGCCGCGGACGCAGGTGATCGGCTTCTTCTCCATAAGCAACGCCGGCAGCCAGCCGCAGCTGGTGACCGGATGGCAGTCGCCCGGCTGTCGCGCCTTGCATCTGGAGGAAGCCGGCGGCGAGGGACGAAGCGGCGGCAGCAGCGGGCTGACGGTTCCGGCCAGAAGCCGGATGGCGTTCGTGCGCGGCTCCTACCACCTGTCCTGCGACGGGCCGAACCCGGCGATGCGGACCGGAACGACGGTGCCGGTCACCTTCAGCTTCCGCGGCGGCGGCACGCTGACCACCCCGTTCGAGGTGCGCGACGTCAGCGCCCACCCGCCGGGGCAGCCGCCGGCAGGCGGCCCACCTGCCGGCGGGGGTTGAGCGCGGTGCGGAACGGCGGCCGCACGCGGGACGACCCGGCCGTGTGAGCGGTGTTGGTCATGACCGACATCTCCCTTGCCGCGGTCAGGATGATCGGCCTTAGGCGAGGCACGAGCCCACCATGACGGGAACCGGTCCCAGGCGTTCCCGTCCCGTCCGATCCGGTACGGCGGCGGTCCAGGACGCGGAGCCGGCGGACGAGGCGGGGCTGGCGGCGGCGCGCGCCAGGCTGGCAGCCCGTCCGCACGAGCCTCGCGCCCTGTTCACGCTGGCAGCGCTTCTGCTCCGGGCCGGACATCCGGACGCGGCGGCGCTGCTGCCGCAGCTCGACCGGCATCCGGACTTCGCCGGCGGATGGCTGACGGTCGGCGAGGCGCTGCTCGCCCACGGCCAGGCGGCGGCCAGCCTCGCCGCCCTGCAGCGCGGGATGCGCGCGCTGTCGCGC
>CALMVN010000015.1 GCA_937873225.1 uncultured Acetobacteraceae bacterium | reverse complement strand
CCCGAAAGGTGTCCCAGGCCACCAGCACCGGCCTCAGCCCCTGACGGCCGTACTGCAGCGCCATCTTGCCGATGGTGGTGGTCTTGCCGGTGCCGTTCACCCCCACCACCAGCACCACGTGCGGCTTGAGCGCCGGGTCCGGCACGAACGGGATCGCCACCGGCTCCAGCACCCGCGCGATCTCCGCCGACAGCGCGTCCCGCACGTCCGCGTCGGTGACGTCGTTGCCGAACCGGGTGCGCCGGAACTCGTCGATCACGCGGCCCGCCACCGCCGGCCCCAGGTCGGCCGCGATCAGCAGCTCCTCCAGCTCCTCCAGCGCCGGCTCGTCCAGCCGGCGATGGGTGAAGGCAGCGGCGATGTTGCCGCCGAGCTTCTGCGTCGAGCGCGACAGCCCTTCCTTGAGCCGGTTGAAGAAGCCGAGCGCCATGGTGTCAGATCCTCGTCCCGTGCAGCCCGCGCGCGTCGGCCGCGACCGCCCGCGCCGCGACCACCTCCCCGGGCACCCCCGCCGCGGCGGCGAATCGCACCGGCGCGAACTGTTCCCCATGCCCGCTGGTGGGCGTTTCCAGCAGCACGCTGAGCGTCCGCCCGACCATCTCCCCGTGGAAGGCGAGCGCGGTCGCCGATCCCGCCTCGCGCAGCCGCGCCGCGCGCTCGCGCCGCAGCGCCACCGGCACCGCCGGCATGCGCGCCGCCGGCGTCCCCGGCCGCTCGCTGTACGGGAACACGTGCAGGTACGGCAGCGCCTGCTCGCGCACGAAGCGCAGCGTCTCGTCGAACAGCGTCTCGTCCTCGGTCGGGAAGCCCGCGATCAGGTCGGCGCCGAAGCCGATCCCCGGACGCAGGGAGCGCGCCCGCTCCACCACCCTTGCCGCGTCCGCGACCCCATGCCGCCGCTTCATCCGCTTCAGCACGAGGTCGGAGCCGGCCTGCAGCGACAGGTGCAGGTGCGGCATCAGCCGCGGCTCCTCCGCGACCAGCCGCCACAGCTCGTCGTCGATCTCCACCGGGTCCAGCGAGGACAGACGCAGCCGCCCGAGCTCCGGCACCAGCGCCAGCAGCCGCCGCACCAGCTGCCCCAGCGCCGGCCGCCCCGGCAGGTCGCCGCCATAGGAGGTGACGTCGACCCCGGTCAGCACCACCTCGCGATATCCTGCGCGCACCAGCGCCCGCACCTGCTCCACCACCGCGCCGACCGGCACCGACCGGCTCGGTCCCCGACCGAACGGGATGATGCAGAAGGTGCATCGGTGGTCGCAGCCCTGCTGCACCTGCACGAACGCCCGCGCCCGCCCGGCGAACTCGGTGAGCAGGTGCGCCGCCGTGTCCCGCGCCGCCATGACGTCGGACACCGCATCGCCGGCGCCGAGCGCCTGCTCGCTCCAGCTGTCCGCCCGCAGCTTGTCCTCATTGCCCAGCACCCGCACCACGCCGGGCAGCCCGCTCCAGGCGGTGGGATCGAGCTGGGCGGCGCAGCCGGTGACCACGATCCGCGCCCCCGGCCGGGCGCGATGGGCGCGTCGGATCGCCTGCCGCGCCTGCCGCTCGGCTTCCGCGGTGACCGCGCAGGTGTTGACGATCACCAGCTCCTCCATCTCCCCGGCATGGGCGCGCATCACCTCGCTCTCGACCGTGTTCAGCCGGCAGCCGAAGGTGAGGATCTCCGGGCCGCTCATCGGTGCCGGTCCAGCGGCACGGTGCCGGAGAACGCCCACGCCGCCGGCCCGGTCAGGCGCACGCACCCGTCCGCGTTCCAGTCGATCTCCAGCACGCCGCCCGGCATCTCCACCGCCACGCGCCGGCCGGTCAGCCCCCGCCTGGCCGCGTTCACCGCGGCGGCGCAGGCGCCGGAGCCGCAGGCGCGCGTCAGCCCGGCGCCGCGCTCCCACACCACCAGGCGCAGCCGCTCCGGCGACAGCACGGTGGCGAAGCCGATGTTGGCCCGCTCCGGGAA
The DNA here is from genome assembly GCA_937873225.1 of uncultured Acetobacteraceae bacterium. Classification (GTDB taxonomy): domain Bacteria; phylum Pseudomonadota; class Alphaproteobacteria; order Acetobacterales; family Acetobacteraceae; genus Lichenicola. The sequence goes on along the minus strand of CALMVN010000015.1, from coordinate 3,225 downwards.
CAGCGGATCGCATTCCAGCGCCGGCCCGGCCACCCCGGGATCGCCTGCATGGTCGAAGAAGGTCACATGCGGGTTGCCCATCGAGCAGCCGGCGGGATCGCCCGCGAGCGGCAGGTGCAGCGTGTCCGCCTCCCGCGCCAGCGGCAGCTCCCGCCAGCCGAGCGCCGGCGCCCCCACCTCCACCAGCCCGCCGTCCAGCACCCGCGCCGGCAGCCGCCCGGCCCGGGTCCGCACCGCCACCTGGCGCCCCGGCACCGCGTCCGCCACCAGCAGCGCCACGCAGCGTGTGGCGTTGCCGCAGGCACCGGCCTCGCCGCCGTCGGGATTGAAGAAGCGCGCCCCCACCTCGTCCGGCGCCTCGCCGGCGCCCAGCAGCACCAGCTGGTCGCAGCCGATCCCGGTGCGCCGGTCGGCAAGGCGGGCGATGGCGTCCGGCGACAGGTCGAGCGCGTGGGCACGCCCGTCGATCACGACGAAATCGTTCCCGGCCCCGTGCATCTTGTGGAAGGCGAGCTGCATCGGCGCTCCTATACGGGATCGCGGCCTCCTCCGCGAAGCCGGGACATGGGTTGCGACCGGCCGCGGCGCGATGGCAGCCTCGGCAACCCTCCCGGGCCCGGAGCCCGGGGAGGAACGCGCCACCACCGAGGGGAGCCAGAATGATCGACCAGCGCCGCATGCCCGTCCGCAGGATCCTGCTTTGCGTCCTGCTCGCCGGGATGCCGATCCCGTTCGCCCAGGCCGCCGAGATGGCCATGGCTCCGGCCGGTGCCGGCAGTGCCGCGGACCGGGCGATGATGACGGGGATGAAGTCCATGCAGCAGGCCATGGACCACGCGCCGGTCACCGGCGACCCCGACCGCGACTTCGTGTCGATGATGACGCCGCACCACCAGGGCGCGATCGACATGGCGGAGGTCGAGCTGCGCTACGGCCGCGATCCCGGACTGCGCCGCCTGGCCCGCGACATCGTCACGGCGCAGAAGTGCGAGATCGCCGAGATGGCCCGCGGGGCCGCGTCCCATCCCCCGCCGGCTCCCTGCGCCGGTTCCCCCCAGGTCGCGGCGCCGCGACGTTTGCTGGTAGCGTGACGCGTCCAGCCCGAAAGCCACCATGCCACATCGCGCCTCCGCCCCGTTCGTGCAATCCGTCCGGCCATGCCGCATCGTGGCGGCGCTGCTGTGCAGCGTTTCCTGGGGGAGCCTCGCCATGTCCGACGACCAGCCGCACCAGGCCGCCTCGCCCTATCCCGTCGAAGGGCGGAGCATGGGCGAGGTGGAAGCAGACCTCGCCGCCGGCCGGGTGACCGCGGCCGCCCTGGTCCGCGCCTACACCGCGCGGATCGACGCGATCGACCGTGCCGGCCCGTCGCTGCACGCGGTGCTGGTCCTGAACCCGGACGCCCCCGCCGAGGCCGAGGCCAGCGACCGCCGACGCGCCGCCGGTCATCCCCTGCCGCTCGACGGCGTCCCGGTGCTGGTCAAGGACAACATCGAGACCAGGGACCCGATGCCGACCACCGCCGGCTCGCTGGCGCTCCGGCACAACCTCACCAACCGCGATTCGCCGCTGGTGGCGCGGCTGCGCGCCGCCGGCGCGGTGATCCTGGGCAAGACCAACCTGTCGGAATGGGCCAACATGCGCGGCTCGCGCTCGGTCAGCGGCTGGAGCGGCGTCGGCGGCCTGACCCGCAACGCCTTCGCGCTCGACCGCTCCGCCTGCGGCTCCTCGTCGGGCAGCGGCGTCGCGGTGTCCGCCTCCCTGGCCGCCGCCGCGATCGGCACCGAGACCGACGGCTCCGTCACCTGCCCCGCCTCCGTCAGCGGCCTGGTCGGGCTGAAGCCCACCGTCGGCCTGATCCCGCGCACCCACATCATCCCGATCTCGGCGACGCAGGACACCGCCGGGCCGATGACCCGCACCGTCGCCGACGCCGCCCGGCTGCTCGACGTGATCAGCGGCAGCGACCCGTCCGATCCCGCCACGCGGGATGCCGACGCCCACCGCACCGACTACGTGGCCGCCCTCGACGCCGGCGCGCTGAAGGGCCGCCGGATCGGGGTGATGCGCTTCGCCGCCGGCTACCATCCCGAGCTCGACGGGGCGTTCGACGCCGCCCTCGCCGTGCTCCGGCAGCAGGGCGCCACCCTGGTCGAGATCCCGAGCTTCCCGGACCTCGACGCCATCGGCGCCGACGAGCAGACCGTGCTGCTGACCGAACTCAAGGACGGGCTGAACGCCTACCTCGCCGGCACCCCCGTCCGCGGCCAGCCGGCCACCCTGTCGGCGCTGATCGCCTTCAACCAGGCGCACCGCGACCGCGAGCTCGGCCTGTTCGGGCAGGAGCTGTTCCTGAAGGCGGAGGCGACCAAGGGCCTCGACGACCCGGCCTACCGGACCGCGCGCGACAACGCCCACCGCCGCGCCGGCCCGGACGGGATCGACCGGCTGCTGGCGACGGACCACCTCGACGCGCTGGTGGCCCCGACCGGCGCCCCCGCCTGGCTGATCGACACGGTCGACGGCGACCACGACATGGGCAGCGCCGGCACCCTGCCGGCGGTGGCGGGCTATCCGCACCTGACGGTGCCGATGGCGCTGGTGTCGGGCCTGCCGGTCGGCCTGTCCTTCATCGGCCCGGCCTGGTCGGAAGCACGGCTGCTGGGGCTCGGCTATGCCTTCGAGCAGGCGAACCACCTGACGCTGCGGCCGGGCTACGCCCCCTCGCTCACCAGCGACCCGGCGAGCCTGTCGCTGCTGCGTCCCGTTCCGGCCCAGGAACCGTAGCGAACGGTTCCGGGGCGCGGGCGTTCAGAAGGACACCAGCCAGCCCGCGGAGCCTTGATGCAGCAGATCCTGACCTATCGCGACTGCCGCTACGTGATCGGCCAGGACACCGAGCGCGGCCGGTCATGGACCATCTTCCCGCCGGACGGCCCGGAAGCCGGCGCGGAATGCGGCGTCGCGCGCAGCGAGGGCCTGCGCGGCTCGTTCAAGGTGGCGGTGCACACCGCCCAGGGCGCGATCGACCGCTGGCTGGCGGCCAACGCCCGCTAGAAGTCCCTGCGCGCGCGTCGCGCGGAGGCCATGACGCGCACGCACGGCGGTTTTCCTGGCTTTTGCCGGTCGGGCTCTCTATGTGCCGGGTCATCAACCCGATCGCATCGCCCTTCCCACGCCCGTCGCGGCGGCTGCGGGCGGCCGGTCGCGCGTCTGTCATGGATC
>CALMVN010000014.1:1235-8059 GCA_937873225.1 uncultured Acetobacteraceae bacterium | reverse complement strand
GCCCTTGGCGGCCAGGGAGCCGGCACGCGCCAGCAGGTTGCCCGCACCGCCAGCGCCGGCCGCGTAGTCGGCTCCGGCGGCCAGGGCCGTCGCTGCGGCCGGCGATACGGCGCCTACGCCGGTGGCGGCGAGATCGGCACCTGCCCGTAGCACGCCACCAGCGGACGCGAGCATGGGGACGGTCGCGGCGATGTCGCCGCCCACCCGCGCCACCTGCATCATCGGGTTGCTGCCGTATGCCGCATTGTAGCCGGCCAGCCCCTGCTGATCGGAAGCCGCCAGGGCATTGCCGGTGGGAGCTGCCGGGATGGCGGCGCCGGTCAGGTCGTTGAAGTAGCCGATACCGCGGTTGAGGGCACCCGTAAGCCCGATAGCGTTGGCACCGCTCGCCAGCAGCTCCGCCGGCCGGTCCGTCACGTCATGCAGCACGCGGTCGGCCGTGATGGCGGCGCCCTGCACGAAGCCGGGGGATGCCGGCAGTGTCGTGGCTGCCGGCGCGCTGGTCGACGGGCTGCCGGTGCTCGAGGAAGCCGTCGCGGTCGGGGCGGAGGCGCCAGCGGCAGGCGTCGCGGGCGCTGTTGTGCCGCTCGCCTTACTCGCCGCCGTCATGAGGTCGTTGAAGGGGTCGGACCCGGCCGCCGATGTCGCGGTGCCGGCAGAAGCCGGATCCTGCGCCGCTGGGGCCGGTGCGGATGCCCTTGGGGTCGCTGCTCCTCCGGACTGCCCGCCAGAGCCTCCGGCGGCAGCCGTGGCGGCCGACATGAGGTCGTTGAAGGGGTCGCCGGTCGCTGGTGCTGGCGCCGGACCGGCTGAGCTGCCCGTGCTCGGCGGTGCGCTGGGGTTCGGGTTCGCATCCGAGGTGCTACCCGTGTCGGCATTCGCGACTTGGTAAGGCGCGGACGTGGGTGCGGTGGTCGACGGAACTGCCGCGGTAGCCTGCCGATAGGCCGCGACCACCTTCGGCACATAGGCCAGCGTTTCCGCCGGCAGCGAGGGGGTTTTGCCAGCTATCCAGTCGTCCACCCGCTGTGGCCCGGCGTTGTAGGCGGCCAGTGCGAGTTCCGGGGTCTGGTACTTGTCGAGCAGCCCCGACAGATACTTGGCGCCAGCATAGACGTTCTGCGTCGGGTCGCGGGGGTTGGTGGCGCCCATGTCGCTCGCGGTACCCGGCATGATCTGGAGCGGCCCCATGGCGCCAGCCGGGCTGTCAGGGCCGTTGGCTTGCTGCCCGCTCTCCACCGTCGACACGCTCGCCAGCAGGTTCGGGTCCAAGTTCCATTCCTGCGCTGCAGCGCCGATAGTAGACGGGAGGTCAAACGCCATCGGTCAGTTCCCCGCCTCGCCCGGGTTCGTCGCGATGTCGGCCGTGCTAGGTGCCGCGCCTGCTGTGGGCGCCGCCGGCGGCGCCCACGCTGGCGGCGTGATCCACCCGTTCCGGATGCCCGTCGTGTACGTGTTCTCGAACTTGGTCCGCTCGGCCGGCGACATGCCGTTGACCAGCGCCACCACCTTCTGCGGCGGAAGCTGGTCCGCGACGTAGGCGCGCGGATCCTGCGAGGCGTTCCATTGCGCCGAGAAGGTCGAGAACTGATCGGGAGACTTCCCCGACTGCTGGAACGCCTGCGCCTGCGCCTGATCCATGCGCTCCAGGCCGATGTTGGCCTGCACCACCTGCTGCGCCGCCAAGTTGCTGATGTGCGTCGAAGCGTTGCTACTGACTACGGTTGCGAGTTGGCTATCGGTTGTCCCGCCGTGAGCTCCGGCGCGAGCCATTGCATAGTTCTGGAGCGCCTTGTTCGCCATGTTGTAATTGGCGATCGTGTTGGGGTCGAACCCGATAATCGAGCTGATTCCTGGGATTGTGTTGAAATACGACTTGAGGTTGTTCCACGTATCGGAACCGGCGCCGGTGCCATTCGGACCAAGCGCCTGCAAATCACCGAGCGCACTCTGCAACTGGAAGATCCGCCCCGCCGATCCACCGCCAGCGGCCGTGCCGCCTACCTGCGACTGCAGGTCCGCCCACTGCTTCGCCGAGGCGTCGCCGGCCGCCTTCAAACCCGCTTCCTGGCCTGCCCCCAAACCTACCGTCATCGGAACTGAAGCAGCGGGCGCAGACGCCGCCGACGGTACGGCGGGCACCGAGCCATCAGCCGGAGCCGGCGGCGTCCCGCCATTCAGCGACGCCAGCATGTTGTTGAAGCCTGGTGCCGCGCTTGGTCCGCCAGCGCCAGGGATACTGCCGCCTGCCGGAACAGCACCACCAGCAGCCGGAGCCGGACGGTTCGGATTGAGCAAGCCCGAAGGCAGCCCACCAAGTCGACCAGTGCCGAACGCGGACGTGCCGTTGGGGAGAAGCCCGCCAAGCCCCTGGCTCTGCGCGAATGCTGCGCGCGAAACCTGCGTTGGCTGCCCTTGCGGCCCGACTGGACCTGGAACCGGCGTCGCCTGACCTTCCGGCGTCAACGTTTTCTGGAACGTCGTGTTGGCTGCGTTCGGATTACTGTAAGGGTTCGCGTCGAATGTCTGCGTCTGGCCGCCCGTGTCGACGGTTGCCACGTTCGGCGTCAACGTGCGGATCGCCTCTGCCGGACCTGCGGACTGTCCCACTATACCGGCCAGCCAAGGCCTAAGCCGAGCGGAATAGGCGGCTTGGCTTTCGCCCTGCCCCTGCGTCGGCATGTTCGGCAGCACGCTCTGCACGAAGGCGCCGATAGGCTTCCCCGCAAGGGCTTGACCGCCGACAGCCTGGTATATGTCCTGCGGCGACAGGTTCGGATTGCTCAACAGCCCTGCCAAGCCGGCACCGACCGAATTGATGCGGTTGGTGGTCTGCGCCAAGCTGTCCTGGTTGAGCGTGTACTGGCCGCCGGCAAGACCCTGGCCGGTCTTGATGGCCTCAGCTGCACCGTATGTCGCATCCGGGTCGGCCTTCACGCCCGCGGCGAAAGTCTGGGCGTTGAACGTCCCGTCGGGGTTGATGGCGCTCTGCGCGATCCGGCCAAGGGCGTTCTGCGAGGTGAGGGTTTGTTGCGCCTGCTGAATCGCAAGCTGGTTCTTCTGGAAATTCTGCACCTGCCCCGCGATCGCCAGCGGGTTGATCGGCGCCGGCATGTTCGCGCCGGCCTTGAGCGCGATGGAAGGATCGAGCAGGTTGGCGCCTGCGCCGAGGGCGCCGCTCATGACTGGCTGTCTGCCCGCTGGTTCATTGGTGGCTGTCCGCTTGATGGCGCTGCGCCCGCCGCCCTCTGTTTGAGTACGGCCAACGCAACGTTCGTCAGCATGGTGTTCGCAACCGCCTGCTTGAGCTTGGCCTGCAGCTGCTGCGGCGGACCTTTCACGTTCTCGACGAAACGAGCTGCAACGTCGGGTGCGATCGACCCGTCCTGCACCGCGTACAGGGCCTGCCGCACCACGTCATCATGCGTGACGGCCGCGCCCTTCTGGACGAGGGCGCCGAGGTGATGGACGGCGGCGCCGTAGGTGGCAGCGTGCTGATCGACCTGCGCTGGCGTGAGGTTCGCGGCACCTAGTTGCTGCCCCAGCGATGCGAGCTGCTGATCGGGGTCCGCTGGCATCGCCGCTGTGGCGGGCGCTGGAGCCGTTGCCGGGGGCATCGCCGCCATGGGCACCTGCTGGGGCGCTGGTGCGGGCGCCAGGGCGTTCTGCGGCGACGCCAGCAGGTTGCCTGATGGCGCTGGGGCGAGGTCAGCACCGGATCCGATCGGAGGTGGCGCCCGCTCCCGGCTCATCAGGGCGTTCTGGACTTGGCTTGGGGGCACAGCCCGGCCGCCAACCATGATGGTGGGATGCTCGCTACCGGGCTGGATGGGCATCACTCGGCCGCGTGCGCTGGCTGCGGGTCGGTCGTAACAGCGTCCAGCCAAGCGGTAAGCCGGTCCTCCCGGATTAGCGTCTTGCCCCCGATGCACGTCAGGGCGGGGCCTTGGCCGTTCCGGATCAGGCTGTTGAGGGTGGCGACATGAACGCGAGCGCGTTCCGCAGCCTCCCGCTTAGTCAGCAAAAGCAATGCCATAGCCATCTCCCTCGATCGCCCGGTGAGGGAGCATACCCCATCCTGCACGGCTTCTCAAGAAACTTGTTAAGAATGTCTTTAAGTTATTGTCCGTGCTGCGCGCGCGCGCTAAGGTGCTTGCAAGCAACCCCGGGGGCATGATGACAACGACCGTTCAGGCTGCAGAAATCTGGTCCAGCTCCACCGGGCTTCGGCTGCCAGATGTGACCCGAGCTGTTGCCGGCCTCGTCAAAGATGATCGGCTGCCGCGGCAGCGACCCGGTGGCGGCAAGGCCAACATCCATCTGCAAGCGGAACACTTTGCCTATTTCGGACTGTCCATGGTGGCGGTGGCGGCCAGGGTTCCAATCGTCGACACGGCCGCGGTCGCTCGACTCTTGTTTGACACCGTGCCGATCGAGACTGCCGGAAAGGCAAAGGCGCCGAGCCTGCTGGCGGGCACGAACCTAGGCGAAGGGATGGCCGCCCTTTTGGCCGACCAGACAGACCAGGACGCTGTCCAGATCGAGGCCATCTTTCGTGGGCAATCGTATCCGGCGGTGATGGTCACGAGGGGATCTGAAAAACCTGAGTTCTATTACCCTCTTTACGGAGGGTCAGACCTCTACAGCAAAGTAATCAACGCTCCAATCCCGCTGGAGTGCAGCGTGCGCCTGACAGCGAAACACCTTGCTGTGCTTCGCGACATGCTCGCGGACAGCAACGCCAAGCAATCTCTCGTCCCGAACAAAGACGGAGCCTAGCCGTGAACGACATAGCCTTGGGAACGACTGCGGCCGTTCCTGGAACTTCATTTGTCGAGGCAACCGCGCTGCCGCTCGCGCTCCGCGACCTCGCCGATACCGATCGCGCCGCTTACGTGCCGAGCTATGGCAGCATCAAGACCGCCATGTATTCGGGCCGCATCCCCTTTGAGAGGATCGGCCGCAAACTGGTGGTCCGCCGCGAGAACCTACCAGCCATCGCCGCCCACTATGGCCTTATCGGCGAGGCGCAGGCCGCATAGAAATCGCCGGCACCCGCGATGACGGGGCCGGCGACGGAAAGCTCATAGGCGGGCATCAGCACCCCTTACCTATGCGATCCGCTCGTCAGGTTCAAGCCGTTATCGCAGGCGCCCGGCCCAACAAGGGACCGAGCCCATGCCTACCATTGAGCAGACAATCCGCATCCGGACCGAGGCAATGCCCAAGGCTGCGGTGATCGACGCCATAGCCGCCACCATGACCCGGATTGGCGGCGGGGCTGCCCTCCTGCGCGCCCTGGCCGAGGTTGAGGCCGAACGAGCTCAGCAGCGGGCACGTCGCCGCAACAGCGTGCAGCGGGAGGCAAGGGCGTGAGCGCCGACTTCATGGTGGATGTTGTCCACCGCGGCGACGCGCCGTTCGCCTGGTCGGGCTATCCGCACGCCGCTGCCGTTATCCAGCAGGCTGACACCCAGTCCCGCGCCCTCGCAGGTACCGGCCTATACGGCGTGAAGCTGCTTGATGGCTCCAACACCGCCAGCCGGGAGGACGGCCGGGCCGTCTCCTTCTGCATCTGGGAAGGGCTGCGCTTCTTCGTCCACGCCAAGCAACGCGCCGATCTGGACGCATATCTCGGCACCCTGGAACTGGACGCCTACGGCTATACCGCGATTGCCGTTGGTGCCGACCAGGTGCGGCAGTGAGCGCCCCTATGCCGCCGGTGCTAGCCGGCAAGCTGGACCCGCGGAACGTCGCGCGAGCCGTCGCCTTGTGCGAAGCCCTGGACAGCGCCCACCACGTTCCCTTGTTCCAGGCCGCGGGCGTCGGGCGGATCGCCATGACGGGCCTAGCTGACCGACTGTCGCGCCCGAACCTCTACTCCCTCAACAAGTCGAAACAGCCCGCCCTGATCGTGGTCGGCGACGATGACCACGGCACAACCGGCCCGATGGGTTGGGCTGCCACCGCGCAGATGGTGCAATGGGCACGAGGTTGCCTGCTGCACGCCACCGGCGGCGATCAGCGCAGCTATGCCCTGGCGATCAGCATGGCCGAGGACTTCGGCCGCCTGCTGCTGATCGAAACCTCCTCCGATGCCGCGGAAGCGTGGTTGTCCGTGTTGCGGGCAGCCGACGTTCCGACCGTCCTGCTCCGTCCGACCGGCGACGGCATCCACCCGGTCGAGCCCGAGCGGGAGCGGGCGGCATGAGGCGCCCTCTGCCTCCCGCCACCGTGCAGCGGTTCGCATTGGCCGAGCAGTGCCTACGAGCTACCCGTCTTGGCCATACGCCGATCGACACCTTGCAGGCCCTGGCGGACGGTGCCTTCTTCGTTGAGCTCCGACCGGTTGAGTTCGCGCGCTTCGCGCTGGCGGTAGCTTCGATCAGGTGGCAGCAGCACCAAGCAGTGGCCCGTCATGGCTGAGCTGTCCACCAGCGATCGGAGCCGCCTCGCCTCCATCTGCGGCATGTTGACGAGTTCTCACGCTGGCGAACGGGCCGCAGCCGCCCTCAAGGCGACCGAGTTCCTTCAAGCGCGGGGGCTGACCTGGCGCGAGGCGCTAGACCAAGCAGAGGCCCGGATCATCTACCTGCCGATGCCGGCCTATCCGCGTCCGGAGCCGCCGCCATCGTCCAAGCTGCAGGAAACGATCGCACAGCTGATGCGGCGTCCCGAGCAGCTGACGGAATGGGAACACAGCTTCCTCGTCAGCCTGCGGCGGCAGCGGCGCACTACCCCCAAGCAAGCGACCATTCTCAAGCGGCTGGTCGACCGCATGAAGGCGGAGGCTGGTCAGTGAGTGCTGCAGCACAACAGGCAGA
>CALMVN010000014.1:0-1225 GCA_937873225.1 uncultured Acetobacteraceae bacterium | reverse complement strand
CGCGTCGATCGCCACGACGCCGATCTGGGTTGCCTGGCAGCTCCAGGACCGGGGCGACGGTAAGCCGCCTACAAAAGTGCCGCACAACCCAGCGGGCGGCTTGGCGCACGCGGACAAGCCGGCGACGTGGGGAACCCGGCCTCAGGCCGAGGCTCGAGCCGCAACCCTGCCGAAGCCGTACAAGCTGGGCGGCATCGGAATCGAGTTCTGCGAGCTGGGCGACGGCCGCAGCCTCGGCGGGATCGACCTGGACGCCTGCCGGGATCCAGCGACCGGCGTGGTCGAGCAGTGGGCCGCCGCCGTGGTCGAGATGTTCGCCTCCTACACCGAGGTGTCGCCCAGCCGCACCGGCCTCAAGGTGTTCTTCGTGTTCACCACCGCTGACATGCCCAAGCTGTCGGCCGCGATGGGGTCCAAGTTCGGACGCCAGTTTAAGCGCGGTGGTGGTGAGCATCCACCGGCGATCGAGCTGCACCTAGGCAACCGCTATTTCGCCGTCACCGGCGAGGGTGTCGCCGGCGGCACGGACGAGTTTCGGCAGGTCGACACCGACACGCTGCTGCACCTCATCACCGAGCACGGTCCGGCGTTCGCCATCGACGGCGAGGCACCTGAGGAATCACAGGAGGCGCCGAAGAAGGGGCGGAAGGCTCCGATCGACCGATCCCGCAGCGCGCTGGCGATGCGCAAGGGCAAGGCGCTGCGCAGGGATGGGGCTGATTTCGAGGGGATGGTCGCGGGCCTGCTGCTGGACCCGCAGACAGCCGACTGGACGCGGGAGAAGGGGCAAGCAGCCAACCAGCGCGAGCTGCGGCGGATCTGGGAAAAGGCTGAACCTAAAGGGCGGCTGATCCGCGTGACGGTTGGCGAGCTCCACCTTGCCGCCGACGCGGCGGAGCAGGCGCTGATCGAGGCCGGGTTGCCGATCTTCCAGCGAGGCGACGTCGGCTTGGTGCAGCCGGTGAGCCGGGAGGTGCCTGCGTCGCACGGCCGCATGACGGTGGCGGCCGGGCTGATCGACCTGAACGTGCACAGCGCCACCGATCACCTGTGCGCCGTCGTCGAGTGGGAACGGTATGATGGCCGGACGGAGGAGTGGGTCCGGACGAACCCGCCGGCGCCGGTTGTGCAGATCCTTCTGCACCGGCATGGGCGGTTCAACCTGCCCTCGATCGTCGGCGTCATCACCACGCCCACCATGCGGCGGGACGGCAGCCTGCTGACG
>CALMVN010000013.1:3126-15299 GCA_937873225.1 uncultured Acetobacteraceae bacterium | reverse complement strand
CAACAGGATCCGTGGTCCGTCCACGCGTTTGACGCCCGAACGCGCGTGGCCCGTGCCTTGCAACTTTTTCCGGTTCGGCGATCGTTGTCGGCATCGTCGGGCGGGACAGGGCAGGCCGGTCCGGTCGTTCGTCCTGCCCATCAGGCACCATCACCTGCCAGGTTCCTGCGCATGATCCGTTCCGGCCTCCTCGCCCGCCTGCTCCGGTTCCGGCCGTCGCGGCGCGTGGTACCGGGCTTGCTGCTCTGCATGAGCAGCGTCCATCCGGCGCGTCCCGCTCCGCCGCCGACGCAGGCGACGGGAGCCCGACCGCCGGCGGCGGCGGCACTGGTGCGGACGCAGGACGGGTTCCTGGCAGGACAGGTCGTTTCCGACGGCGCGATACACGTCTTCCGCGGCATCCCCTACGCGGCCGCCCCGGTGGGTGCGCTGCGCTGGCGGCCGCCGCAGCCCGCCTCCCGCTGGGCGGGCGTGCGGGACGCCAGCCGACCGGGTCCGCCCTGCATGCAGCGGGCCATGCCGGTGCCGGGCCTGCCGCCGTCGGAGGACTGCCTGTTCCTGAACGTGTGGGCGCCGTTCCACCCCGCAGGACGGACGGCCCGACCGCTGCTCCCGGTCATGGTATTCATCCACGGCGGCGGCTTCGTGTTCGGCTCCGGCGCCGAGCCCGCCTATGACGGCACCGCTCTCGCCCGGCACGAGGTGGTGCTGGTGACGCTGAACTACCGACTGGGGGTGTTCGGCTTCCTGGCGCATCCGGCGCTGACCCGCGAGGCCGGCACCTCCGGCAATTACGGGCTGCTCGATCAGATCCAGGCGCTGCGTTGGGTGCAGGACAACATCCGGGCGTTCGGCGGCGACCCGTCGCGCGTCACCCTGTTCGGCGAGTCGGCCGGCGGCACCGCGGTGGCGATGCTGCTCACCTCGCCGCGCTCCGCCGGGTTGTTCGGGCAGGCGATCCTGCAGAGCCCGGCGATCGGCTGGCACCTGGCGACGCTGGCCGCCGCCGAGCGCACCGGCCTCGCCGCCGGGACCGACCTCCCGGCGCTGCGTGCGGCGCCGGCCGCGTCGCTGCTGGCCTGGAACACCCGGATCCAGGCGCTGGCGCCGGCGATGGCGCCGGTCGCGCTGCCGTTCCCGATCGTCGACGGGGTCGTGCTGCCGCAGCAGCCGGAGCAGGCGGTGTCGCAGCGGCGGATCTGGTCGATGCGGCTGATCGTCGGCGACAACGCGGACGAGGGCGCGGACTTCGCGCGCGCCTGGGCCGCGATCCGTCCGGACCGGTACGGCCATGCGCTGTCGACGCTGTTCGGGCCGCTGGCCGGACAGGCGCTCGCGATCTACCCGCTGCAGCAGGGCACCACCGTGCTGCGCGACGGCGCCGACATCATCGGCGACGGGCTGTTCTACGAGGGCGCCCGCACCCTGGCCCGCGCCGCGTCGGCACGCGATCCGTACGTGTTCCGCTACCTGTTCACCGAGCCGGTGCACGGCCATCCGCCGCGCCATGCCGACGAGATCCGTCCGGTGTTCGGCACCATGGGACCGGACGCCACGCCGCAGCAACGCGCGCTGTCGGAAGCGATGATGACCGCCTGGACCCGGTTCGCGACCACCGGCGACCCGAACGGTGTCGGCCTGCCGGCCTGGCCGCGGGCGAACGGCCCGGACGATCCCTACCTCGCCTTCGGGCCCGCCATCCTGGCCGCCCACGGCTTCCGCACCGAAGCGCTCGACTTCATGCAGCGTGCCCGCGCCGGCGGCTGATCTGACCGTCCGGCCGGCCCGGCCTCCCGCGTCAGGCGGCCTTCACCTCGGCCACGAAGCTGTTCACCTGGCAGGTCAGGCGCTCGGCCTGCCGGGACAGGTGGCCGGCGGCACCCAGCACCTGCTCGGCCGCCGCCCCGGTGCCGCTGGCGGCCAGGCTGACGCCGGAGATGTTCGTGGTCACCTCGCGCGTGCTTCCCGCGGTCAGCTGCACGTTGCGCGCGATCTCGGCGGTCGAGGCGCCCTGCTGCTCCACGGAGGTGGCGATGGCGTTGGCGATCACGCTGACCTCACCGATCGTCGCGGTGATCGACCGGATCGCGCCCACCGCCTCCTGCGTCGCGGCCTGGATCTGGGCGATCTGGCTCGACACCTCGTCGGTGGCGCGCGCGGTCTGCTGCGCCAGGCTCTTCACCTCCGACGCCACCACCGCGAAGCCCTTGCCGGCATCCCCCGCGCGTGCCGCCTCTATGGTCGCGTTCAGCGCCAGCAGGTTGGTCTGCCCGGCGATGCTGGTGATCAGCCCCACCACGTCGCCGATCCGCGCAGCACCCTCGGCCAGGGCGTGCACGATGTTGTCGGTGCGGCTGGCATCCTCCACCGCGCGCTCCGTCACCCTTGCCGCCTGCCCGACCTGCCGGCCGATCTCGGCAATGGAGGAGGCGAGCCGGTCGGCCGCCACCGCCACCGTCTGCACCCCGGAGTTGGCCTCCTCGGCCGCCGCCGCCACCGCCGCCGCCCGGGTGTTGGTGTGGCCCGCGGTTTCCTCCATCGAGCGCGCGGTCGCTTCCAGCTCGGTGGAGGACGAGGACAGCTGGCACACCAGCCCGCCCACCTCCGACTCGAAGTTGCCGACGAAGCCCGCGATCAGCGCCGCACGCCGTTCCCGCGCGGCGCGGCCCGCCTCCGCCTCGGCCGCAAGCTTCTCCGCCGCCAGCGCGTTGCTGCGGAACACCTCCACCGCCCGGGCCATGTCGCCGATCTCGTCGCTGTCGCGGCGGCCCTCCACCTCCACCGTCTTGTCGCCCGACGCGAGCCGGGTCATGGCCTGCGTCATCCTGGTCAGCGGCCGGACGATGCCGCGGCCGATGACCGCCGCCAGCAGGATGCCCAGCCCCAGCGAGGCCCCGGCGATCAGCTCGCCCAGGTGGGACGCGTGGCGGACGATGGCGCCGCTCCTGTGGCTCGCGGCGTCGAACCGGTCCGTCAGCGCGGTCTCGACCTGCTCAAGCTGCCGCTCGATGGTCGCGATCTGCGGCAGCAGCTCGCCGGTGTAGATCGCGTCGCTCGAGGCCCGGGCGTCGGAGAAGTCCGAGAACGCCTGGCTGTAAGTCGACAGGTCGCCGTCGACCTGGCCGACCAGCGCCTTGATGCTGGGCGGCGCCAGATGGTTCTGATGCAGGATGGAGGCTTCCGCGGCCTTGACGCTGGCGGCGAAGGCGGCCGGTCCCTGGGGGTCGAAGGTGGCGAGGTAGCGCCAGCTGGCGACCCGGACCAGCAGCATGGTGCGCTCCAGCGTGGCGGCGGCGTCCAGCACCGGCTGCGGCAGGCTGGCCTGCCCGGTTGCGGTGAACAGCTGCTCGGTGTCGGTGGTGAGCTGGTCGCCGCCGCTGAGCAGCGCCGCGCGGTTGTCGCTCGCGGTGGAGGCGGACTGGCGGTAGCGGGCGAAGATGTCGTCGTGGCTCTTCAGCAGTGCCAGGATCGCCCCGTAGCTGCTGCGCTCCGCCGGCGACGCCGTGGCGGCCATGGATTGCTTCAGCAGCGTTTCGGCCTGCGCCCGGCTGGTCTGCTGCAGGGCCAGCGTGGCCGCGGTAGGCTCCGTGCGGTAGCGCGTTTCGGCGCCGCTGATCGCCTCGACCAGGCGGGCGATGGTCAGCACCCGGCGCATGTTCACCGACATGTCGGTCATCAGCCGCGCCTGGTTGCCGACGCCGGACACCTGATAGATGCCGAAGCCGGCCACCCCGAGCGTCAGCGCGACCAACAGTCCGAACCCGAGGGTGATGCGCGTGCGCACGCGCAGACGGTTCCGTTTCATGGGCATGTTCCTGCAACAAGCTCCGGGCATCATCCGGGGGAGCCGGTTAACTGCGCGTTACGTTGCGGAGCGCCGTCAGAAACTTCTCCGGCCTCCGCGACTTCCTGATCGACTGGACGGGGTCAAGCGCGTGGAACTGCGGTTCGCCTACAACACCAACGGGACGGTCCACCACCGGATGGAGGACGCCGTCGCGCTGGTCGCCGACAGCGGCTATGACGGGATCGCGCTGACGCTGGACCACGTCGTCCTCGACCCGATGACGGAGGGCTGGGAACGGCGCACGGAGGTCCTGGCCGGGGAGCTGCGTCGGCGCGGGCTCGGGTGCGTCATCGAGTCCGGCGCCCGCTTCCTGCTCGACCCGCGCGACAAGCACCAGCCGACCCTGGTCAGTGCCGCCGACGAGGGCCGGGACCGCCGCCTCGCCTTCCTGCGCCGCTCGCTCGACATCGGCGCGATGCTGGACGCGGAAGCGATGTCGTTCTGGGCCGGGTCGCCGAAGCCGGAAGTGCGGGCGGAGGATGCCTGGGACTGGCTGCGCGCCGGGGTGGACCAGGTGCTGGCCCATGCCGAGCGGGTCGGGGTGACGGCGGCGATGGAGCCGGAGCCGGAGATGATGATCGGCACGGTGGACCATTTCCGCCAGCTGCACGACCTGTTCCCGTCCCTGCGGCTGGCGCTCGACCTCGGCCACGTCATGGTGACGCAGGAGCGGGTGCCGCAGGACGCGGTGCGCGAGTTCGCGGCTGAGCTCGGCACCGTGTCGATCGAGGACATGAAGCGCGGCGACCACGTGCACCTGGCGTTCGGCGACGGCGACATGGACATCCCGGCCTGCCTCGACGCGCTGGAAGCGGTCGGCTTCTCCCGCCTGGTCTGCGTCGAGCTGTCCTCCGACAGCGGGCGTGCCGACCGGATGGTGCCGGACGCCCGCCGCTGGCTCGCCGAGTGCCGCCGCTGAGCGGTCCGCTCAGCCCAGCGTCGGCATCTGGAACTCGGCCCCGGACCGGATGCCGGCCGGCCAGCGCGAGGTCACCGTCTTCAGCCTGGTGAAGAACCGGATCCCTTCCGGGCCGTGCATGTGGTGGTCCCCGAACAGGGAGGCCTTCCAGCCGCCGAAGGAGTGGAACGCCATCGGCACCGGGATCGGCACGTTCACGCCCACCATGCCGGCCTGCACCCCGTGCACGAAGGCGCGCGCGCTGTCGCCGTCGCGGGTGAAGATGGCGGTCCCGTTGCCGAACTCGTTCTCGTTGACGATCCGCAGCGCGCTGTCGAAGTCCGGCACCCGCACCACGCCGAGCACCGGGCCGAAGATCTCCTCCTTGTAGATGCGCATGGCCGTGGTCACGCGGTCGAACAGCGTGCCGCCGATGAAGAAGCCGTCCTCGAAGCCCTGCAGCTTCAGCCCGCGCCCGTCCACCACCAGCTCGGCGCCCTCCTCCACGCCGAGGTCGACGTAGCCCGACACCCGGTCGAGGTGCGCGCGCGTGACCAGCGGTCCCATCTCGACCTCCGGCTCGGTGCCGGCGCCGACCCTCAGGGCGCGCACGCGCGGCGCCAGGGTCTCGACCAGCCGGTCCGCCACCGGCCCGACCGCCACCGCCACCGAGATCGCCATGCAGCGCTCGCCGGCCGAGCCGTAGGCGGCGCCCATCAGCGCGTCGGCGGTCCGGTCCAGGTCGCAGTCGGGCATGACCACGGCGTGGTTCTTGGCTCCCCCCAGCGCCTGCACCCGCTTGCCGGCGGCGATCCCGGCCTGCTGGATGTATCGCGCCACCGGCGTCGAGCCGACGAAGCTCACCGCCTGGATGTCCGGATGGTGCAGGATCGCGTCCACCACCTCCTTGTCGCCGTGCACCACCTGCAGCACCCCGGTCGGGAGCCCGGCCTGGTGGAGCAGGTCGGCCAGCATCAGCGACGCGGACGGGTCGCGCTCGGACGGCTTCAGGATGAAGCAGTTCCCGGCGGCGAGCGCCATCGGCATCATCCACAGCGGCACCATGACGGGGAAGTTGAACGGCGTGATCCCGGCGACCACGCCGAGCGGCTGTCGCATCGACCAGGCGTCGATGTCGCGCCCGGCCTGCTCGGTGAAGTCGCCCTTCAGCAGCTCCGGCGCCGCGGTGGCGTACTCCACCACCTCCATGCCGCGCGTGACCTCGCCCAGCGCGTCGGACAGCACCTTGCCGTGCTCGGCCGTGATGATCGCCGCGAGCGCCTTGGCGTTCCGCTCCAGGAGGTCGCGGAACCGGAACATCACCCGGGCGCGGACCAGCGGCGGCGTCGCCGCCCAGCCGGGGAACGCGGCCCTCGCCGCCTGCACCGCGTCGTCGACGTCGCCCGCGGTGCCCTGCACCACCTGCCGCGCCACCGCGCCGGTCGACGGGTCGAACACGTCCGACCGCCGCGTGCCGCGCCCTTCGGTGCGGCCGCCGCCGATGTGGTGCTGGACCAGGTCCATGGGACGCTCCTGCGCTGGGGTCGCGGGTTCAATACGGGAGGTGGGCGTGGTCGGGGTCCATGGTGAACTTCCAGCGTCGCACCGGGCCTGCCATCACGTTGAGGTAGTAAAGGTCGAAGCCGTGCGGGGCTCCGACCGGATGATAGCCGCGCGGCACCAGCACCACGTCGCGGTCGCCCACCGCCATGGTCTCGTCCAGTGAGCGGTCGGGGGTGTAGACCCGCTGCACGGCGAAGCCGGCGCCGCGCCGGAGGCGGTGGTAGTAGGTTTCCTCCAGGCAGGTCTCGTCCGGGCCGTCGGTGTCGTGCTTGTGCGGCGGGTAGCTCGACCAGTGGCCGCCCGGGGTGACCACCTCCACCACCAGCAGCGATTCCGCCTCCGCGGTGTCGGGCAGGATGTTGCGTATGAACCGGGCGTTGGTGCCGGTGCCACGGGTGAGCCCGCCGACCGCGTCGGGCGGGATCACCCGCGGCGGCAGCAGGCCGGTCGCAGGCGCCGCACAGATCGCCAGCTCGACCGCGCCCTCGGCCTCGACCTGCCAGTCGAGCGACGGCGGCAGGTAGGCGGACCACGGGCTGCCCTCGAACGGGCTGGAGCGTTCGCCGAGCAGGCCGAGATCATGGCCGCCGGCCCGCACCCGCGCGCGTCCGGTCAGCAGCACCAGGCACAGCTCGTCGCCGGTGCCGTGCCGCGCCAGCACCTGTCCGGGCCGGAGGTCCACCGCCTCGAAGCCGACATGGCGCCAGCCGGCGGTGGCCGGCGTGATGCGCTGGACCACGCCGTTCGGGTCATCCCGTGTCGGGTGCACCAGGAGCGGCGAGGCCATCAGCGCAGCCCCGCTTCCGCCAGGACGCCCTGGAGGTTGCGGTAGCCGAGCCTGGCATAGGTCAGCGGGTGGGCCTTCGCCGGGTCCTGCTCCGCCTCGACCACGACCCAGCCGGAATAGCCGCGCAGCGCGCGAAACACCGACACGAAGTCGATGCAGCCGTCGCCCGGCACGGTGTACACCCCGGCCAGCACGCTGCGGAGGAAGCTCCATTCTTCCGCCTCGGCCTGCCGACGCACGTCGGGACGGACGTCCTTGACGTGCACGTGGCCGATCCGGTCGCGATGGCGCCGCGCCAGGACGGCCGGGTCGGCGCCGCCCCAGGTGGCGTGGCCGGTGTCGAGCAGCAGCTGCACCGACGGGCCGGTGCGGGCCATCAGCGTCTCGATGTCGGCTCCGGACTGCACGACGGTGCCCATGTGGTGGTGGTAGACGAGGCGGATTCCTTCCCGCAGCAGCAGGTCGGCGAACGCGGTCAGACGGGTGGCGAACCTGTCCCAGCCGTCCCCGTCCAGCACCGGGCGTCGCGACAGCGGCACGTCCAGCTCGCCGTGAACGGCGTTCACGGTTTCGGCGACGATCATCACCGGGGACCCCATCGCCCGGAGCAGGTCGAGGTGCGGCCGCGCCGCCTGCAGCTCCGCGTCCGCGTCGCGCTCCAGCAGGGCGCTGGAGTACCAGCCGGACACGCAGGCGAGGCCGTGCGGCGCCAGCGCGGCCCGGAGCGCGTCCGGGCTGCGCGGGAACTTGTGGCCGAGCTCGATCCCCTCGTAGCCCGCCTCCCGCGCCTCGGACAGGCAGGTGTCCAGCGGGGTCTCGCCGCCCAGCTCCCGCATGTCGTCGTTGGACCAGGCGATCGGGTTGGTGCCGATGCGGATCGTCATGGTTCGTTCGTCCTGCGCCGCGACGCTCAGCAGCCGAACCGCTGCAGCGCCTGGTACTCCGCGTAGGACGCCTGCGCGTCGCGCACCTCCGCCCGGTCCGAGACTTCCGGCACCGGCACGTCCCACCAGGCGCCGCCGGCTTCGGTTGTGGTCGCGGGGTCGGTGTCGATCACGATCACGCTGGTGCGGTCGGCCTCCCGGGCCCGGCGCATCGCGTCGGGGAAGTCCGCGAGACCGGAAAGCTTCTCGGCCCGGGCGCCGAGGCTGCGCGCGTGGGCGGCGAAGTCGATCGACGGCATATGCACCATTCCCTGGCTGTCTCCCCACAGGTTGTTGAAGGCCACGCCGCCGGTGCTCCGCTGCAGCCGGTCGATGCAGCCGAAGCCGTGGTTGTCGAGCAGCACGATCACGAGCTTCACCCCCAGCATCACCGTGGTCGCGATCTCGGAGTTCAGCATCAGGTAGGAGCCGTCGCCGACCATCACGATCACCTCCCGGTCGGGGACGGCGAGCTTGACCCCGAGGCCGCCTGCGATCTCGTAGCCCATGCAGGAGAAGCCGTACTCCATGTGGTAGCCGCCCGGCCGCTCCGCCTGCCAGTGCTTCTGCAGCTCGCCAGGCAGGCCGCCGGCTGCGCACACCACCACGCTGTCCGGCCCGGCCTCTCGTCCCACCGCGCCGATCACCTGCGCGTCGGACGGCGGCAGGGCCTGGTCCGGTGCCGGCAGGGCGGCGTAGGGGGCGGCGTCGCGGAGCCAGTCGGCGCGCGCCGCGTCCGCCCGTGCGGTCCAGTCCGGATCGGCGCGCCAGTCGCCGAGCCCGGCCTCCAGCGCGGCAAGCCCGGCGGCGGCGTCGGCGACCAGCGGCAGCGCGCCGCGCTTGGCGGCATCGGACGGCTGCGTGTTCAGGCCGACGATCCGCAGCCCGGGGTCGGCGAACAGCGACCACGAGCCGGTGGTGAAGTCCTGCAGCCGGGTGCCGATCGCCAGCACCAGGTCGGCTTCCGTGGCGAGCCGGTTGGCGGCACTGCTGCCGCACACGCCGATGCCGCCCATGTTCATCGGGTGCGAGGCCGGAAGGCTGGACTTGCCGGCCTGGGTCTCGCCGGACGGAATGCCGCGATCGGCGCAGAAGCGTGCGAGGCTTTCCTCGGCACCCGAGTACAGCACGCCGCCGCCGGTGACCACCAGCGGGCGCTTCGCCGCGCGGAGCAGCGCCCGGGCCTCCTCGAGCTCGCGCGGGTCGGGCGGCACGCGGCGCTGCCGGTGGACGCGCTCGGCGAAGAAGGCGTCGGGGTAGTCGTACGCCTGCGTCTGCACGTCCTGGCACAGGGCCAGCGTCGCCGGGCCGCATTCCGCCGGGTCGGTCAGCACCGCCAGGGCACGGTTGAACGCCGGCACGAGCTGCTCCGGCCGGGTCAGGCGGTCGAAATAGCGCGAGAACGGCCGGAACGCGTCGTTGGCGGTCACGGTGCCGTCGCCCCAGTCCTCGACCTGCTGCAGCACCGGATCGGGCAGCCGGCTGGCGAACACGTCCCCCGGCAGCAGCAGCACCGGCAGCCGGTTGACGTGCGCCACCGCGGCCCCGGTCACCATGTTGAGCGCGCCGGGACCGATGGAGGTGGTGCAGGCCATCATGCGGCGCCGGCGGGTGGTCTTGGCGTAGGCGGTGGCGGCGTGGACCATCGCCTGCTCGTTGTGGGCGCGCAGCGTCGGCAGCCGGTCGCGCATTCCGGCAAGCGCCTGGCCCATGCCGGACACGTTGCCGTGGCCGAAGATCGCCCACACGCCGGCGAACAGCGGCAGGGTGCCGTCCGGTGTTTCCACCTTCTGCGCCGCCATCGCCCGCACCAGCGCCTGTGCCGCGGTCAGTCTCACGGTGTTCATCGCTTGTGGATCTCCCCAGCCGACGCGGTCAGGCCACCTGCTCATGGGTGCGGGCGTGCCAGGCCTGCACCAGGGTTCCGAAGCGCTGCGCCATCACCGCCACCGCCTCCGCGTCGTCGATCCGGCCGGCGAGCCAGTCGCGCGCCGGGTCGGTGAAGATGGTGCGGCCGATGGCGAAGCCCTTCACCCAGGGGGTCGAGGCGGCGGCGGCGAACGCCAGGGCGAGCTGGTCGGCCGGGGCGTCCAGTCCCAGCATCACCACGCCGCGGCAGAGCGGGTCGTGCGCCTCGATGACGCCACCGATCGCGGCCCAGGCGGCGGCGCTGCGCTGCGGCTGCAGCTTCCACCAGTCGGGCTTGAGGCCGATGGCGTAGAGCCGGGTCAGCACGCGGGCGATCGTGTCGTCGTCGAGCGGGCCGTGCCGGCCGGCGATGATCTCGACCAGCAGGTCGCGGTTCTGCAGGCGGCAGGCGTCCTGGGCGCGCAGCAGCTGGCACTCCTGGCGCGCGCGAAGCGCCTCGTCGTCGTCGGGATGGTAGAAGCACAGGCACTTCACCACCTGGTCCAGCGGCCATTCCACCAGCCGGGCGCCGAGGCTGCCGGTTCCGCCGGGCGTGCCGTCCTCGAACTCCAGCGGGCGCGAGCCGGTGCGCTCGATCGGCCGCGCCACCCACAGCCCGGCATGGGAGGCGGCGAACAGCGCTTCCCGTCCGTAGCGCCCGTCCAGGAACATGCCGTAGCCGGGCCGGCCGTCGGCGACGCGGGCCGCCGCCTGCACCGCCAGCACCTTGAAGCCGGCGATCCGCGCGTGCGGCGCGCCCACGGAGTCGGCCACCTGCTCCAGCTGCAGCCGGTGGTCGCAGGCCAGCGCCAGGATCGGCGTCGGCTGGGGGCGGCGGGTGGTCACCCAGTGCAGGTGGTTGAGGGTGCGGTCATGGCGCAGGGCGTGGTGCGGGCTGCCCTGTGCGAGGAAGTGCTGCAGCTCGGGGAAGGTCGGGGATTCCGGCGAGCACAGCAGGCGCGACACCGCGAAGGCGCCGCAGGCGTTGGCGTAGGCGCAGCAGGTGACGAGCGGCTCGGAGCGGAGCCAGCCGCGCAGGAAGCCGGACATGAAGGCGTCGCCGGCGCCGAGCGTGTTGTACACCTCCACCGGGAAGCCGGGGCCGGCGATGCCGTCGTCGAGCCGGTCCGGGACCTCGCCGTCGAACACCACGCAGCCCATCGGGCCGCGCTTGCACACGATCGTGGCACGGGTCAGCGCGCGTATGGCGCGGATCGCCCCGAGCGTGTCCTCGTGGCCGCCGGCGATGTGCAGCTCCTCCTCGGTGCCGACCACCAGGTCGCATTCGGGCAGGATCTCCCGGAGCCGGGCGGTCACGGTGTCGGAGCGGATGTAGCGCTGCTCGCCGGCGCCGTGCCCGGCCAGTCCCCACAGGTTCGGCCGGTAGTCGATGTCGAACACCACCCGGCCGCCCCGGGCGCGCACGAGCCGCATCGCCAGGCGCTGCGCGGCAGCGCTGTGCGGGCGGGAAAAGTGGGTGCCGGTGACGACCACGGCGCCGGTCCTGGCCAGCAGCGCCTCGTCGATGTCGGTCTCGTCCAGCGCGGCGTCGGCGCAGTCGGTGCGATAGAAGATCAGCGGAAAGGAGGCGCTGTCGCGCACGCCCAGGATCGCCAGCGCGGTCAGCCGATCGGGATCGGTGTGGATGCCGTCGACGGCGACCCCTTCGCGTGCCATCTGTTCGCGGATGAAGCGGCCGAAATGCTCGTCGCCGACCCGGGTGATCACGGCGGAGCGCAGGCCGAGCCGCGCGGTGCCGATGGCGATGTTGGCCGGGCAGCCGCCCACCGCCTTGCTGAAGCTGCCCATGTCCTCCAGCCGCGCCCCGACCTGCTGGCCGTACAGGTCGACCGAGGACCGGCCGATCGTCACGACGTCGAGCGTGATCGGGGACATGGACACCGCCTTCCTGTTCGACAAATCCATGATCTTGTTCCAACGAAGGGTCAAGATGGAAGAGAGTTTCCATGAAGCTTTCGGAGCCTGCGGGCTGGGTCAACGGGCTGGCGCCGAGATCCGATGATCTTCTCGCGGTTGACATGGAATAATTGACAACAGCGACCAGATACGGAAATTTCATTCCAAAACGAGGCGGCGTTGCAGGGCGCGCCCGGCAGGAGGAACCCATGTCCGCTCCAGGATCGTGCCGCCTCAGCACGCCGGCGCCCGGGCCGCGCCCGGGACAGCACGGATGACGGTCCGGTCGGTCCCGGGAACGCCCTCCGCCCCGGCGGACCCGGCGCTGGC
>CALMVN010000013.1:0-3026 GCA_937873225.1 uncultured Acetobacteraceae bacterium | reverse complement strand
GACCCGGCGCTGGCGGACCCGGCGCCGGAGAACAGGGACGAGCGGCTGCGGCAAAGCCCGCTGGCGGTGAAGCTGCTGCGCCGGCCGGAGCTCGGCGCCATCGGCGGCCTCGTCCTGGTGGTCGCGTTCTTCGCCGCCACCGCCAGCGGAACGATGTTCACGCTGAACGGGCTGATGACGGTGCTGAACCCGTCCGCCCAGCTCGGCATCATGGCGATCGCGGCGGCCCTGCTGATGATCGGCGGCGAGTTCGACCTGTCGATCGGCTCCATGGTGGCGTTCGCCGGCCTCCTGTTCGGCGTGGCGCTGCTGTTGCTGCACCTGCCGCTCGGGTTCGCGATCCTCCTGACGCTGGCGGTGGCGGGGCTGTTCGGGGCGCTGAACGGGCAGCTGGTGATACGCACCCGCCTGCCCTCCTTCATCGTCACCCTGGCGTTCCTGTTCATCCTGCGCGGGCTGTCGCTGGTCGGGCTGAAGCTCGCCACCGGCGGCAGCACGCAGATGCGCGGCTTCCGCGACGCCACCGCGGGGAGCGTGCTCACGCCCTTGTTCTCCGGCAACGCGTTCGGCGGCCTGTTCCGCTGGGCGGCGGCGCACCGGCTGATCGAGCGGCTGCCGGACGGCTCGCCGGCGGCACCCGGGGTGCCGATCGCGGTGGTGTGGTTCGTGGCGGTCACCGTGCTCGCCACCTGGTGCCTGCTTCGCACCCGGTTCGGCAACTGGATCTTCGCCAGCGGCGGCGACAGCAACGCCGCGCGCAACTCCGGCGTGCCGGTGGACCGGGTGAAGACGGTGCTGTTCGTGCTGACCGCCTGCTCGGCCGCCCTGGTGGCGGTGCTGACGGTGATGGATGCCGGCTCCACCGACGCCACCCGCGGCACGCAGAAGGAGTTCCAGGCGGTGATCGCGGCCGTGATCGGCGGCTGCCTGCTGAACGGCGGCTACGGCTCGGCGATCGGCGCGTTCTTCGGCGCCATCATCTTCGGCACCGTGTCGATCGGGCTGACCTACACCGACTTCGACAGCGACTGGTTCCAGGTGTTCCTGGGGGCGATGCTGCTGATCGCGGTGATCTTCAACAACGGCCTGCGCCGGCGCATGACGGGGGAGCGCTGACGATGGACCAGCCCGTCCGCGCCGTGCCCGAGGCCGGCACCCCGCTGATCGAGATCCTGGACCTGCGCAAGGAGTTCGGCCACGTGATCGCGCTGGCCGGCGTGTCGCTCACCGTGCGCGCCGGCGAGGTGCTGTGCCTGCTGGGCGACAACGGCGCCGGCAAGTCGACCCTGATCAAGACCCTGTCCGGGGTGCACCTTCCGTCCGCCGGCCGGTTCCTGGTGGACGGGCAGCCGGCGCGCTTCTCGGGGCCGCGCGACGCGCTGAACGCCGGCATCGCCACCGTGTTCCAGGACCTGGCGATGATCCCGCTGATGTCGGTGACGCGCAACTTCTTCATGGGCCGCGAGCCGACCCTGGGCGTGTTCCCGTTCCGCCGCGTCGACTTCGCCCGCTGCCGCAGCGTCACCCATGCCGAGATGCGGCGCATCGGCATCGACGTGCGCGATCCCGACCAGGCGGTGGGCACGCTGTCGGGCGGCGAGCGGCAATGCGTGGCGATCGCGCGCGCGGTGTATTTCGGCGCCCGGGTGCTGATCCTGGACGAGCCCACCTCGGCGCTGGGCGTGGCGCAGACCTCCATGGTGCTGCGCTACGTGGCCCAGGTGAGGGCGCGCGGGCTCGGCGTGATCCTCATCACCCACAACGTGCGCCACGCCTATGCGGTGGGCGACAGCTTCACCGTGCTGAACCGCGGGCGGACGCTGGGCGTGTGGCGCAAGGACGAGATCGGCATGGACGCCCTGCAGACCCTGATGGCCGGCGGCAAGGAGCTGCAGGAACTGTCGGCCGACCTGGGGGGCACGGTCTAGGCGCGGCCATACCGGTCGCGATACATCTCAGCAAGCAAGAAGGATCACGGGAAATGAAGCGTTCCAAGACGGTCGCGCTGGCTGCACCGGCACTTGCCCTGGCCATGGCGGCGACCGCCCCCGCTCCTGCGGCCCGGGCGGCGGACAAGGAGATCACCATCATCCTGGTCGACCACGGCCAGGCCGCCGATCCGTTCCACAACGTGATCAAGCGCGGCGCGCAGGACGCGGCGAAGCAGATGGGCATCCACCTGGAGGTGCGGCAGCCGCAGAACTTCGACATGACGCAGATGGCGAACCTGATCACCGCCGCCGCCAACCAGCGCCCGGACGGCATCGTCACCACGGTGCCCGATGCCGACGCGCTGTCGGGCCCGATCCACGCCGCCCTGGCGCAGGGCATCCCGATGATCGCCACCAACGGCGCGCCGGCCACCGCGCACAAGGTCGGCATCGCCATCAACGTCGGCCAGGACGAGGAGACCGCCGGCGAGACCGCGGGCAAGGCCATGGCAGCGGCCGGCGGAAGAAAGGCGATCTGCGTCAACCACGAGGTCGGCAACCTGGCGCTCGACCAGCGCTGCGCCGGCTTCGCCAAGGGCTTCGGGGGCGCCTCCAAGGTGCTGCCGACCGAGCTCGATCCCGGCACCGCGAAGTCCAAGATCGAGGCCGCCCTTCGATCCGACCCCTCGATCGACACCGTGATCGGCCTGAACGCGACCGTGGTCGGCGAAACGGCGGTGGACGCGGTGCGCGAGCTCGGCCGCACCGGGAAAGTCCACATCGCCTCGTTCGACCTGTCGCCCGGCATGCTGAAGGACGTGCAGGACGGCACCGCCCTGTTCGTGGTCGACCAGCAGCCGTATCTGCAGGGCTACCTGCCGGTGGTGTTCCTGGCGCAGAAGGCGCGCTACGGCCTGATGCCGGCGGGCGACGTCGCCACCGGGCCGAGCCTGATCCGCAAGGACCAGGCGGGCCAGGTAATCGCGCTGTCGAGCCAGTCGATCCGGTAGGGCATCCTTTGATCGAACCGGATCATGCCAGCGGCGTCGGGGTTTGACCGGCAGGCGAGCAAGCCGCAGGACGCCGCCCATCGAT
>CALMVN010000012.1 GCA_937873225.1 uncultured Acetobacteraceae bacterium | reverse complement strand
GCAGCGTCGAATCAGAACCAGCGAGTCCGCGCAACCTCAAAGTGCTCTAGCAGCTTCACCTCCTTTTGTTAATTGACTAGTTAGTTATAAAAAAGTAGCGTTCGTCTCTACGATGCACTGACTCCCGTCCGCAAGCCCTACAGGCTACCTGACTGGGGCTGGCGCCAAAAATGCAAGGAGCCGTTCTCATGTCTACGCAGCACAAGGGGAAGGCTGTCGCGCTCGTCACTGGGGCCAACTCGGGTATCGGCAAGGACGTGGCCCGCCAGCTCGCACTCACCGGCCGCTACAGCGCGGTGCTGATCGGCAGTCGCGACCTCCACAAGGGCGAAACAACCCGGATCGAGCTGGAGCGGCACACGGGATTGCGTGTGTTCCAGGTGGTCGGCCTGAACCTTTCCGACGCCGCGGAGGTGCGGGCGGCTGTGGCTCGGCTCTCCCGGCCGGTGGACGACCTAGTGATGAATGCCGGCGGCTTCGGAGGGCGGGACCCCTTCAGGATCACGCGCGATGGCGTGACGGAGATCATCGCCTCCAACGTCCTTGGACATGCCGTGCTGCTGGACGAGCTGCTGCAGCGCGACCTGCTGATGCGGTCCGCCGTCCTCGCCGGCAGTGAGGCGGCACGCGGTGTGCCGCAGATGGGGATCAAGCGGCCGGCGCTGCAGAGCGGCTCGGTGGAGGAGTTCGCGGCCGTCTGCAATGGGTCGATCTTCCGCCAGGACAAGGTCAGCATGAATGCCGGCTACGCCTGGGCCAAGCTCGTCGGAGCGCTCTGGATGGGACACATGGCGCGCATTCACCCTGAGCTCAGGATGCTCACCATGAGCCCGGGCGGCACAGCCGGCACTGGCGCTGCGGACATCTACCCGCAACCTGCGCGTTTCCTGGTCAAGCACGTCATCATGCCGGGCTTGATGCCGCTGTTCGGCATGGGACACCGTTTGGAAGTCGGCGCAAAGCGGCTGGTGGACGCGGTTCTGGATGATCGCTTCCACCCCGGCCTGTTCTACGCCAGTCGCAAAACAGCAGGAGAGATCATCGATCAGGCTGAACTCTTTCCCGCCCTCAGCGACCCAACCGTGCAAGACAACGCCGCGGAGGCAGTCCGCCGCTTAGTGGAAGCGGATCGACGCAGACCCACTCAGACTGCAGCGATTAGTGGGGTGGCAGTCTGAATAGGGGCTAGCCGCTCAGCCCGCTTGTGCAAGCCGTCGATACCGTAGAATGGCAGCATGGTGTACTCGGGGCCGCTGACACCGTCATACATCAGCTCCCGCCGGCCTTTCGGTGTATCGCATTCCCAATAGGTCCAATACGCTCAGCGCTTGGCCAAGCCACCAATGCCGTTTTCACCATGCGTTTCATCGCGCTGCGGGTTGCGCCGGAACTCGCCTGCACCGCCATGCCCTGCACCAGTCCCATAAGCATGGCGGCCAACCCTGCCGGATCGACGCCTGGCTTGAGATCGCCCTCGCGTGCTGCGCGCTCGAAGCGCTGCCGTAGGGCGGTTTCACCGGTGCGCGCACGCGCGATCAGCTCGGCACGGATCGCATCCGCCTCAGCTCCGCGAGCAACCAGGTGCGTGACGTAGAGACAGCCCGGCGGGGTGGCGGCGCCGGTGAACAGCCCGAGTGCGCCGCGCAACAGCATCTCCGCCACGCCCCTTGCCGTCGGTGCCGCCAGGGCTTCACGGTAGAATGTTGCCTCCTTACGCTCATAGTGGTCCAGGGCGCGGCGAAACAGCTCCTCCTTGCCGCCAAACACCGCGTAGAGCGTCGGCCGGCTGATGCCCATGGTTGCTGTCAGGTCGTCCACTGAAACGCCATCGAAGCCGCGACTCCAGAACGCACGTAGCGCGGCTGCCACGGCCTCTTCCCTGTCGAAGCCGTGCGTTGCCCCGCCGATCTCACGTCGTGCCATCGCCAGTCTTCCTTTGTCGCCTGTTCCAGGTGAGCTTACACCCACAACACCTTATTGACTGATTAGTTAACACAGTTTAGCCCGAGGACGGATAAGCCAGCGGCATCGAGCCGCGCGTGACGTGGAGGCTTCCATGACCGGCAAAATTGCAATCGTCACCGGCGCGGTGTCGTGCTCAAGCCTGCTGCTGGACGACCTAGCGGAAGCCTACTTCCAGCTTGCTAGACCCCACCGCAGCGCCTGGACCCAGAACCTTCACCTCCAGTCTTGGAAAGAACGCTCCTGATGGCAGCGACTGTGGAGCCCTCGCTAGCGTGGCTAGATAGGCGGCTTTACCCTTTCAAAAGCTGCTGGGTGGAAGTGCAGGGCGCCAAGCTGCATTACGTGGATGAAGGGCAAGGGCCGGTGCTGCTGATGTTGCACGGGAACGGCTCGTGGTCCTTCGGGTATCGAAGGATTATCCCCATCCTCGCCAGACATTTCCGGTGTATCGCAGTCGACTACGCCGGCTTCGGGCTCAGCAAGGCCTGTCCAGGCTTCTCGTTCAAGCCGGCAGACCATTCGGCCCTGATCGAAGCTTTCGTCGACCAGCTCAAGCTGCACGACCTGCGCCTGCTGGTCCAGGATTGGGGCGGCCCAATCGGCTTGGGTCTGGCTGGGCGGCGGCCTGATCTGATCCATACCCTGTTCATCTGCAACACCTGGGCCTGGCCCGCCCAAGGTACCAAGCACATCGAGCGCTTTGCGAGGCTTGCAGGCGGACCAATCGGCCGGTTCCTGATCACGCGCTTCAACGTGCTGGGGCGCTTCGCAGTGCCCAATGTCGCGATGAACCGGAAGCTCACCAAAGCCGAGCGCGCCGGCTACGCAGGACCCTACCCTACACCCGCGTCGCGCCGGCCGCAGACGATCTTCCCCCGGGAGATCCTCGCGAGCCGCGACTACCTTGCTGAGGTCGAGGCAGGCTTGGCGAAGCTGCACGACAAGCCGACCCTTCTGCTTTGGGGCGACTCCGACGCGGGCTTCCGCGAGGGTGAACTGCGCCGGTTCCAGCGGCTGCTACCCAGGGCCGAGACGGTCATCCTGCGCGGGGCGCGACACTTCGTTCAGGAGGACGCGCCGGAAGAACTGGCCGAAGCTGTTATCCGGTTCAAGCCACATTTAGGAGACTCAACTATATGAGAGCAGCACGCGACAGTACGTCGAGGAAGTGGACCACAGCCATGCTGCTGGCAGTGGTGATGGCTGCGACAGCTCCGGCACTTCGACCAGACGCGCTTGCGAATGAACCTACGGCGGTTCCGCCGCAGTCCGCCGAGCGCAACGACGTCGACACAATCATGTCCAGGATCGGGCCGCCGTCGCAGCTCACGCTGTCGACCTACATCGACTCCGGCATGACGGCGCCGACGGACCATCACCTGACGGCCGCCGAGGTGAGCCGGGTAAGGGCGACGCTGGCGCGCCTTCCCCTCTTCTATCGACGCATGCTGGTGCTGCACCTCCACCGTTTAAGCTTCGTCGACGGCGTAGCCGGTGTGGGAAGCGGCCTCACCGCCCGCCTTGGGAAGACCCGCAGCGCGAGCGACGTCACGTTCCGCGCCAGCCTCTTCGGCGAGAGCCTCACCCAGTTCTTCACTCACAAAGAACAGAGGTGCTTCCAGCCCGATGGATCAGATGTCAGCGTCGACTTCGAGGGTGGCGATATGGATGCCTTCACCTACGTCCTCCTGCACGAGGCAACGCATGTCGTAGATTTCGCGCTCGGCCTCTCCGCCTTGCGCAACGCCCCGAATAGTCACGCTCCGATCTTCGCCGGGATCTGGGAGAACGGCAGCACGCTGGCGCCTCCCTATGCCGGCAGCATCATCAGCGAGAACGTCTTCCGCGAAGCGGAGGGTGGCCACCCAATCAAGATTGGGGAGGCCGCAGACGTTTATCGCGCCCTCGCCGGCACGCCATTTGTCGATCTGTTCGCCACAGCCTCCGAGGCGGAGGATCTGTCGTCGGCTGTAGCGTTTGACGTGCTATGGCGGCAGGACCACATCAGCCCAAAGGTCATCGTCAGGAACAAGACCGGCAACGTCCTCTATGTTTATGAGCCCATGAAGAACCCGAAGGTACAGGCGCGCCTCCCGCTCGTGAAGCAGTTCCTCCACACACAGCCTGCCTGAAGGTCCGACAGCTACTGTCTTGGAGCATCACGGCGCTCCCTGCGCATTTTGCTCGCAGCTCATGTCGAGTAAGCTGAGCTGCTAGAGCACTTTGAGGTTGCGCGGACTCGCTGGTTCTGATTCGACGCTGC
>CALMVN010000011.1 GCA_937873225.1 uncultured Acetobacteraceae bacterium | reverse complement strand
GATCGCCCCCCAGGAACCACCTACTGGACCTCATGCCGCACTGCACCATATGCAGCGGTGTCGACGGCCGCCCTGGCGTGCCGGACGCACCTCGCATTTCAACCGGTTCCGGAGATTTCCATGCTGACAGTCGGCGACAGGTTCCCGTCGTTCACGCTCACCGCCGTCAAGGGCGGCCCGCAGGGGCTGGATCCCAGGACCGCGTTCACCGAGATCACGGACCAGACCGATGCGGGCAAGTGGAAGCTGGTGTTCTTCTGGCCCAAGGACTTCACCTTCGTCTGCCCGACCGAGATCGTGGCGTTCGGCAGGCTGCACGGGGACTTCGCCGACCGCGACACGGTGGTCTACGGCGTGTCGACCGACAGCGAGTTCGTGCACATGAACTGGCGCCTGCACCACGACGACCTCAGGACGCTCGCCATCCCGATGCTGGCCGACATCAAGCGCGAGCTGTCGGAGGCCGCCGGCGTGCTGTCGCGCACGGAAGGGGTGGCGCTGCGCGCGACCTTCCTGGTCGATCCGGAGGGGATCGTGCGCTACGCTGCGGTCAACGACCTGTCCGTCGGCCGCAACCCGCAGGAGGTGATGCGCGTGCTGGACGCGCTGCAGAGCGACGAGCTGTGCCCGTGCAACTGGAACAAGGGCGAGGAGCACCTCAAGGCCGCCTGACCGCTCCGGCCTCCACGCCGGCCGCCTGTCCTGCGGCCGGTTCCCCTTCCCGACCAAGGAGCCTCCGATGTCGATCGAGACCCTCAAGGCGCGCATCCCCGACTATGCCAAGGACCTCAAGCTCAATCTGGGATCGCTCGCCGGCGAGACCCTGCTGACGACGCAGCAGCTGGCCGGCACCTTCCTGGTGTCCGCCCTGGCCTCGCGCAACCCGCTGGTGATCGAGGCGATCGCGGCCGAGTTCGGCCCGACGCTGAGCCCCGAGGCGCTCGCCGCCGCCAAGGCCGCGGCCGCCATCATGGGCATGAACAACGTGTACTACCGCTTCACGCACGAGGTCGGCGGCGACTACGCCAGCCTGCCGGCGCGGCTGCGCATGAACGTCATCGGCAAGCCCGGCGTCGACAAGGTCGACTTCGAGCTGTGGTCGCTGGCGGTGTCGGCGATCAACGGCTGCGGCATGTGCATGGCGGCGCACGAGAAGACCGTGCGCGGGCACGGGCTGAGCACCGAGCAGGTGCAGGCGGCGGTGCGCATCGCCGCCGTGGTGCATGCGGTCGCGGTGACGATCGAGGGCGACGAGGCGCTGCAGGTCGAGGCGGCCGCCCAGGCCGCCTGATCGGGGCCGCCTGAACCGGGGCCGCCTGATCGGGCTGGGTGATCCTCAGGACGGTCCTGGTCCGGCGTGCCGGGCCGGGACCGGCTGCACGTAGATCACCTGGTGCGGATACGAGATCCACGCCCGACGGCCGCGCAGGTAGTCGGCGCCCAGAAGCGTGACCCCGGTGTCGCCGACCGCCACGATCGCCGGTGCCAGCCGCTCCGGACCGACCTGCAGGCTGTCGAACCGGTGCAGGCGCATGGGGTTGCGGTTGCCGTCGATGCCGGTACCGGTCGAGGCCGGGTCGGCCGCCATCGAGGCGTCGGTGGCTCCGCCCCGCCGTCCGGCCGCGCGGTCCAGCACGGTGCGGCCGGCGCCGCTGTCCAGCACCGCCGGGACCTGGTGCCCGTTGATCGCGATCGGCAGGTCGATCTCGGTGTCGTTCACCAGGCTGAACGGAAGCCGGTAGAAGGCGCCCGGCCATGGACGCAGGTTGTCGCCGCACCCCTGTTCCCGGTACAGCGACACCCGGTGCGCCGGCAGGTCGAACGCCACGTCGTAGTTGGCCAGGAAGTCGCCACCGAACAAGCCCGCGAGCGGCAGGCCGTCGATCCGGCCGTGCCAGCGCCCGGCCGACGCCAGCTGGACGTTGCGCGCGACCATGTGGCCGAGCTGCAGGGTGCGGATCGTGACGTCGCGCGCGAACACCGCGCCGCCGGTGCCGACCAGCACGTGCCGGTTCTCGAAGCTGGTCGGCAGTTCCAGGGCCGTGGCGGCCGGCTCGAACACGGTGGACACGCGGGCGCCGGTGTCGACGATGAAGGCGACCGGCACGCCGTCGACAACCGCCCGGATGACCGGCTGGCGGCGGTCGTTGAGCACGGGCAGCACGGCGAGCTCGCGCATCACGCAGGCCCCGGGCGCGGGCTGTTCCGCGCATCCGCCGGCCGGCAGGATGGCGGCGAGCAGCACCGCAGCCCGTCGCCTCACCCCACGCGCACCATGTGGTTCAGCGGCCCGGCGCCGGCGCCGTGGCCGGGAGCCGACGCGATCGCCGCGCGCACGTAGTCGCGTGCCCGCACCACCGCGGCGCGCAGGTCCATCCCCTGCGCCAGGCCGGTCGCCACCGCGCTGGCCAGGGTGCAGCCGGTGCCGTGGGTGTGCCGGGTGTCGATCCGCGGGCTGGTGAAGCGCTCGCAGCCCTCGGCCGTCGCCAGCAGGTCGGACACCGCGTCGCCGGGCAGGTGGCCGCCCTTCAGCAGCACCGCCGGCACGCCCAGGGTGAGCAGCGCGTCCGCCGCCCGGTGCATGTCGTCCACGGTCTCGATGCGCATGCCCGACAGCGCTTCCGCTTCCGGCAGGTTCGGCGTCAGAAGCGTCGCCAGCGGCAGCAGGGTGCGCTTGAGGCCTGCCACCGCCTCGTCGGCCAGCAGCCTCTGCCCGCCCTTGGCCACCATCACCGGGTCCAGCACCAGCGGGAGGTCCGGACGGCGCCCGAGGCACTCGGCCGTGACCTCGATCAGCGCGTTGCTGTCGAGCATGCCGGTCTTGAAGGCGTCGGCGCCGAGATCGTCCAGCACGCACGTGATCTGCAGCCGCAGGAACTCCGGCGGCACGCGAAGCACGCCGTGCACGCCCAGCGTGTCCTGCGCCGTCAGCGCGGTGATCGCGGTGGTGGCATAGCCGCCCAGCGCGGCGACGGTCTTGATGTCGGCCTGTATGCCGGCGCCGCCGCCGGAATCGCTGCCGGCGACGACCAGGACCCGGCCGGACAGGATGGGGCCGGACAGGACGGGGTTGGGCACGCCTCAGGCCGCCATGGCGGCGCGCCGGATCGCCTCGCACACGCCGGCCACGACCCGGGCCACCAGCGCCTCGTCCTCGGCCTCCGCCATCACCCGCACCACCGGCTCGGTGCCGCTTTCGCGCAGCAGCAGCCGCCCGGTGTCGCCGAGCTCGTCCTCGGCCCAGCGCCTGGCCTCGATCACGGCCGGGCTTGTCAGCGGCGAGCGCCCGCTGAAGCGCTCGTTGCGCAGCAGCTGCGGGAAGGGGGTGAACATGCGCAGCACCTGGCTCGCCGGCTGGCCGCGCTCCACCAGCACCGACAGCACCTGCAGCGCCGCGATCAGCCCGTCGCCGGTGGTGGCGAAGTCGGACAGCACCATGTGGCCGGACTGCTCGCCGCCGACGTTCATGCCGAGCTCGCGCATGCGCTCCACCACGTAGCGGTCGCCGACCGCGGTGCGCTCCAGCTTGAGGCCGGCTTCCGCCAGCTTCCGCTCCAGCCCCATGTTGGACATCACCGTGGCCGCGACCCCGCCGCCGCGCAGCCGGCCGGAGGCGGCCCAGGAGCCGGCGATCAGCGCCAGGATCTGGTCGCCGTCCACCAGCTGGCCGCGCTCGTCGCAGATCAGCAGCCGGTCGGCGTCGCCGTCCAGCGCCAGGCCGAGGTCGGCACGATGCTCCAGCACCGCGGCGCTGAGCGCGCGCGGGCTGGTCGAGCCGCACTGGTCGTTGATGTTGAGCCCGTCCGGGTTGCAGCCGATCCGGACCACCTCGGCGCCCAGCTCCCACAGCGCGGTGGGGGCCACCCGGTAGGCGGCGCCGTGGGCGCAGTCGATCACGATGCGCAGGCCGTCGAGGCGGCGGCCGCGCGGGAAGCTGGCCTTGGCGCTCTCGACGTAGCGGCCGGCGGCGTCGGTGAGGCGCGAGGCGCGGCCGATGAGGTCTGGGGCGGCGAGGCGGCCCGACAGGTCCGAGCCCATCAGCGCCTCGATCTCCTCCTCCGCGTCGTCGGACAGCTTGAACCCGTCGGGGCCGAACAGCTTGATGCCGTTGTCCTCGAACGCGTTGTGCGAGGCGGAGATCATCACGCCGAGGTCGGCACGGAGCGAGCGGGTGAGCAGCGCGATCGCCGGCGTCGGCAGCGGCCCGACCAGGGTGACGTCGATGCCGGCGGACAGGAAGCCGGACACCAGGGCGCACTCGATCATGTAGCCGGACAGGCGGGTGTCCTTGCCCAGCACCACGCGGTGGCGGTGGGTGCCGCGACGGAAGCGCAGGCCGGCGGCCTGGCCCAGTCGCAGCGCCACCTCCACCGTCATCGGATCGACGTTGGCGGTGCCCCTGATCCCGTCGGTCCCGAACAGCTTGCGCCCACCGCCCATGACATTCCCTTCCGGTTCCGGCTCAACCGGTGGTTTAGCTCAGCCGTGGATGGCCTGCCAGAGACGCACCGCCTGCACGGTTTCCGCCACGTCGTGCACGCGCAGGATGCTGCCCGGAAGCGACAGCGCAGGCAGGGCGGCGGCGATCGAGCCGGGGAACCGCTCGGTCGCCAGCGGAGCGCCGCCGACGCGGCCGACGAAGCCTTTTCGCGACACGCCCAGCAGCACCCGGCAGCCAAGGCCGGCCAGGATCGGCAGGCGGCGGAGCAGCTGGAGGTTCTGGTCCTCCGTCTTGGCGAAGCCGATGCCGGGGTCGACCAGGAGGCGGGCGCGGTCGATGCCGGCACGTTCCGCCTCGCCGATCCGCTCCGCCAGCTCACGCAGGACGTCCACCGCCACGTCGCCGTAGCCGGTCAGCGACTGCATGGTTTCCGGCGTGCCGCGCATGTGCATCAGCACCACCGGGCAGGACGCGGCCGACAGCACCCCGCGCGCCGCCGGATCGTGCGCCAGCGCCGACACGTCGTTGACCAGAAGCGCGCCCGCATCCAGCGCGGCGCGCATGGTGGACGCGTTGCGGGTGTCCACCGACACCAGCGCCCCCTGCCCGGCCAGCGCCCGGACCAGCGGCAGCACGCGGGCCTGCTCCTCCTCCGGCGGGACCGGCCTCGCCCCCGGCCGGGTGCTTTCGCCGCCGATGTCGAGCAGGTCGGCGCCCGCATCGAGCATGGCCCGGGCGGCGGCCAGCGCGCGGTCGAGATCGACGTGGCGGCCGCCGTCGCTGAAGCTGTCCGGGGTCCGGTTCAGGATGCCCATCACCAGCGGGCCGGGTGGCAGCCCGGCGGTGGCGGGCGGCGCCGTGAGCCGTGCCAGCAGCGGCGCCCAGTCGTCCGGAATGGTCGCGGCCGGGACGATGCGCCGCGGACCGATCCCGATGAGGGCGGCCAGGGAGAACGCGGCCGGCCCCCCGGCGAGCGGACGGGCGGCGCCGGCAGCGCACGCCTCGGCGGCGACAGTGCCATGCAGCAGGCCGAGCGGCTCGATCACGCGGTCCGTCATCATCGCGTCGGGCATCATCGCGTTGGGCCTCGTGCAAAACGCCCCGTTGATCGCCAGATGCAACGCCGTTGCCATCCGACTGGAGCCTTGCCATGCCCACCTTGTTCGACCCGATCCGGCTCGGCGCGATCGACGCGCCCAACCGGATCCTGATGGCGCCGCTGACCCGCGCCCGCGCGACCGCCGATCACGTGCCGACGCCGATCATGGCCGAGTACTACGCGCAGCGGGCCGGCGCGGGGCTGATCATCTCCGAGGCGACCGGGATCAGCCGGCAGGGCCTCGGCTGGCCATACGCGCCGGGGTTGTGGACCGGGGAGCAGATGCGGGCCTGGCAGCCGGTGACGGAGGCGGTGCACCGCGCCGGCGGCCGGATCGTGGCGCAGCTCTGGCACATGGGCCGGATCGTGCATCCGAGCTTCCTCGGCGGCGAGAAGCCGGTCTCCGCCTCCGCCACCACGGCGCCGGGACAGGCGCACACCTATGCCGGCAAGCAGGACTACGCCGAGGCGCGGCCGCTCGGCCTCGACGAGATCCCGCCGCTGCTGGAGGACTACCGGCAGGCGACGCGCAACGCGCTGGAAGCCGGGTTCGACGGGGTGCAGATCCATGCCGCCAATGGCTACCTCATCGACCAGTTCCTGCGCGACAACAGCAACCACCGCACCGACGGCTATGGCGGGTCGATCGCCAACCGGGTGCGGCTGCTCAGGGAGGTGACGGAGGCGGTCGCCGGGGTGGCCGGCGCCGACCGCACGGCGGTGCGGCTGTCGCCCAACGGCGAGGTCCAGGGCGTCAACGACAGCATGCCGGAGGAACTGTTCACCGCGGCGGCGTCGGCCCTGTCGTCGATCGGCATCGGCTTCCTGGAGCTGCGCGAGCCGCGCGAGGACAGCACCTTCCGCGCCGGCGACCGGCCGGCGATCGCGCCGCGTATCCGCGACGCGTTCTCCGGGCCGCTGGTGCTGAACTCGGACTATGACGGCCCGCGCGCCGGTGCGGCGGTGGAGCGCGGGGATGCGGACGCGATCGCGTTCGGCCGGCCGTTCATCGCCAACCCGGACCTGCCGCGCCGCCTGAAGGACGGGCTGACGCCGGCGCGGGACGTGCAGGCCACCTGGTACAGCCAGGGACCGGAAGGCTACGTCGACTATCCCGCCGCCGCCTCCTGATGCGAGAAGGGCCCCGCTTGCGCGGGGCCCCCGATCGTTCATACGGCGTGACCGGCTCAGCCGGGCTGCGGCGCCGGGTCGAGGCCGCCGCCGGTCGGCGGAACCGGCTTGACCGTGGTGGGCACCGAGGCGCGGCGGTCCTGCATCGGCTCGTCGATCACCTTGCGGTCGACCGGCTCGCCGCGAAGCACCTGGCGGATCTCGTCGCCGGACAGGGTCTCGTACTCCAGCAGCCCGTTGGCCAGGCTGTGCAGGTCGTCGATCTTGTCGGTCAGCAGCGTCTTGGCGTTGATGTAGGCCTGGTCGATGATCGCCTTGATCTCGCCGTCGATCTCCCGGATCGTCTGCTCGGACACGTTCTTGTTCTGGGTGACGGAGTGGCCCAGGAACACCTCCTGGCCGTTGTCGCCGAACGAGATCATGCCGAGCTTGTCGCTCATGCCCCACTCGCTGACCATGCGACGCGCCTGGTCGGTGGCCATCTTGATGTCGCCCGAGGCGCCGTTGGACACGTTCTCGGCGCCGAAGATGATCTCCTCCGCCGCACGTCCACCCATCGCCATGGTCAGCTCGGCCAGCAGCTTGGACTTGCTCTTGGAGTAGCGGTCGCCCTCCGGCAGGCTCATCACTAGGCCGAGCGCACGACCGCGCGGGATGATGGTCGCCTTGTGCACCGGGTCGCAGCCGGGGGTGTTGATGGCGCACAGGGCATGGCCGCCCTCGTGATAGGCGGTCATCTTCTTCTCGGCGTCCGACATCACCAGCGAGCGGCGCTCGGCCCCCATCAGCACCTTGTCCTTGGCGTTCTCGAACTCGAGCATCGCCACCGTGCGCTTGCCCATGCGGGCCGCCAGCAGGGCCGCCTCGTTCACCAGGTTGGCGAGGTCGGCGCCGGAGAAGCCGGGGGTGCCGCGGGCGATGGTCTTGGGCTCGACGTCGGAGGCGATCGGCACCTTCTTCATGTGCACGCGCAGGATCTTCTCGCGCCCGTTCACGTCCGGGTTCGGCACCACCACCTGGCGGTCGAACCGGCCGGGACGCAGCAGCGCCGGGTCCAGCACGTCCGGACGGTTGGTGGCGGCGATCAGGATCACGCCCTCGTTGCTCTCGAAGCCGTCCATCTCCACCAGCATCTGGTTGAGGGTCTGCTCGCGCTCGTCGTTGCCGCCGCCCAGGCCGGCGCCGCGATGGCGGCCGACCGCGTCGATCTCGTCGATGAAGATGATGCAGGGCGCGCTCTTCTTGCCCTGCTCGAACATGTCGCGCACGCGCGACGCGCCGACGCCCACGAACATCTCGACGAAGTCGGAGCCGGAGATGGTGAAGAACGGCACGTTGGCCTCGCCGGCGATGGCGCGCGCCAGCAGGGTCTTGCCGGTGCCGGGGGGGCCCACCAGCAGCACGCCCTTGGGGATCTTGCCGCCGAGGCGCTGGAACTTCTGCGGATCCTTGAGGAAGTGGACGATCTCCTCGAGCTCGGCCTTGGCCTCGTCGATGCCGGCCACGTCCTCGAAGGTGATGCGGCCCTGCTTCTCGGTCAGCAGCTTGGCGCGCGACTTGCCGAAGCCCATCGCCCGGCCGCCGCCGGACTGCATCTGGCGCATGACGAAGAACCAGGCGCCGATGATCAGCAGCAGCGGTGCCCACTGCAGCAGGTAGCGGAACAGCGGGTTGACGTCGCTGTCCTCTGCCTTGGCCACCACCTCGACGCCCTTGTCGGTCAGGCGCGACACCAGGGTCGGGTCCTCGGGGGTGTAGGTCTCGAACGAGGTGCCGTCGGTCAGCACGCCGGACACGTTGTGGTCCTGGATCACGACGGAGCGGACATGGCCCGCGTTCACGTCGCCGACGAAGTCGGAATAGGCCAGCTGCTGTGCCGCCCGCTGGCCGCTGCCGGGCTGGAACACGCTGAACAACAGCACCAGCAGCAGCGCGATGATGACCCAGAGGGCCAGGTTCCGCCCGAAATTGCTCATCTCGTCTTCTACTTCCCCGCTCGACGTGCAGCCGGAGCCGCCCGCCACACGGGACGGGCCGGTTGATCATAAACGACCGGCGCGCCGAAGCCACTCCGTTCGGGACTACAGATTGGGACGACCGCGCACCGCGGAAAGTCCCGCCTCGGCATGATGTCGGGCCAGACCTTGACGAAGGGTGAACAGCGCACCGTCGGACGCGGGCGCCGCGGGACGATATGCGAACCGCGGCCCGGCCCATCCGGGACCGAGCGCCCACCCGAGATGCGGCACCGCCAGCAGGATGCCCTGCCGTCGCAGGACCGGCAGGGTGGACAGGACGGAGGCGGGAAGCGTCGTGCGGCGGCGGAACAAGGCCCGGTCGGCACCGAGGGCCTCGATCCGCACGTCCGGCGGCACGCAGGCTCCGGCGGTGTCGAGGACGAACCGCCCGTCCCACCGCGCGCCGTCGGCGGCGTCGGCCGGAGCGCCGACCGCATCCGCCTCCCGAAGCAGCAGCCAGCCCGGGCCGAGGCGGCCCGCCGGCACCAGCCGCGTGCCGGCCAGCGTGGCCGGGCCGGGGCAGCGCAGCAGCCGGTCGACGGCGGGCCGCGACGGCGGGTAGCTGTTGCCGCCGACGCTTCGCACCAGGGCGGCGAGCGCGTCTGCCGGCAGCAGGGCCGACGGCAGAAGGGCGAAGCCTTCCGGACGAAGCACGGCACCGGCCGCCAGCGCGCACGCCTCGCCTTTCCTGCGACGCATGCGCGAGGCGCCCGCCGCCGCGGCGTCCCGAAGCAGGTGCGCGGCCCGGTCGTCCGGGCGGGACAGCTCCTGCCTGAGCCGGACCCGCTGTGCCGCCTGGTCGCGGTTGGACGGGTCCTCGATCCAGTCGATCCGGTGCCGGAGCAGCGTGGCGCGCAGACGGGCCGGCGGGACCGGCAGCAGCGGGCGGAGGAGGCGCAGGTCGTCGGTCTCGGTCAGGCCCGCCATGCCGGCCAGGCCGTCCGGACCGCTCCCGGCGCGGGCGCGCATCAGCACGGTTTCCGCCTGGTCGCCGGCGTGGTGGCCGAGCAGCAGGTCGATCGCGCCGGCGTTCCGGCACGCCTCGGTCAGCAGCCGGTAGCGCGCGTCACGCGCCCGCCGGGCGAGGGCGGGACCGGGATCAAGGCTTCGCACCGTCAGCAGCCGGGCCTCGGTGCCGCGCGAGCGGAGGCCGTCGAGGGTTCGCGTCGCTTCGGCGGTCGAGCCCGGACGCAGCCGGTGGTCGACCACCAGCGCCAGCAGGGGCAGGCCGCGCGCCGTGGCCCAGCGCTGCGACAACGCCGCCAGGGCGGTGCTGTCGGCGCCGCCGGACACCGCGATCGCGATCGGGCATCGCGCGCCCGACCCCGGCCAGGGACCGAGCGGCTCCATCAGCCGGGCGAACTCCGCGTCCCCGACCGGCTCCGAGGCGGGCGCGGCGGCGTCCGTCAGCGACAGCCGGCGCGGCCGTGCAGGGCGGCGTAGGCGCCGCGCACGCGTGGCGGCGGCTGCGGGAACTCGGCGTGGAGCTTCGCCAGCGCCTGGCAGGCCGAGCCCTTGTCGCCCAGCGCGATCAGCGACGCGCTGACGCCGAGCAGGGCGTCCGGGGCGCGGCCGGAACGGGGGGCGCGGTTGTAGGTGTCGTAGTATGCCACCGCCGCCTGCTGGTACTGGTGCTGGCCGGCGAGCGACTGGCCGAGCAGGAACTGCGCGTCGATCTGGCGCGGGTTGCGCGGACCGGACAGCACCTCCTGCGCGCTGGCCTGCGCAGCCGCGTAGTCGTGACGCGACAGCGCGGCGTTGCCGGCGGCCAGCGACGACTCCGGCGTGTGCCGCACCGGCGGCGGCGGCGGCGGGGTTGCCGCCGGTTGCGGGGGCGCAGCCCGGCCGCCCGGCGCCGCCGCGCCCCCGTCGGGGGCCGGGGCGCCGCCGTG
This sequence comes from uncultured Acetobacteraceae bacterium, assembly GCA_937873225.1. Lineage (GTDB taxonomy): Bacteria > Pseudomonadota > Alphaproteobacteria > Acetobacterales > Acetobacteraceae > Lichenicola. Next base: position 3,182 of record CALMVN010000011.1, on the reverse strand, counting down.
GCCCTGCTGCAAGGCGAAGTTCATGTCGCCGATCTGCTTGGACAGGGTGGCGTTCTGCTGCTGCACCTGGTTGGCGAGCTGGTCGAGCTCGCCGCGCATGTCGCGCACCTGCTGTTCCAGCGTCTGCACCCGGTCGAGCAGCTGCGGCGCCAGCCCGGGGTCGACGGCGCCCGGTGCGCCGGGCTGGCTGCCGATCGGGGGCGCCACCGGTCCGCCGCCGCCGCCACCGCCGCCGTTCTCCACCTGCTCCAGCTCGTGGCGCAGCTCCAGGATCTGGTTCTGCAGCGAGATCCCTTCCCGGCTCTCGATCTGCGCCCGGGCGGGGCTTCCGGCCGCGGCCGCGGCACCCAGGCCGAGCAGCACGACGGCGCATCGCGAAAGGCAGGACACAGCACGCATGGACAATCCTCGAACTCGGCAGGCCGGTGCGGAGGCTAGGACAGATCGGCGGCCGCATGAAGTTGCCGCACCGGGCGCGCCCGTCGCCGCAAACGCGAACGCCCCGGGGAGAACCCCGGGGCGCGCGTGGTCAGGCCGGAGCGGGCTGTGACGGGTCAGCGCACCGCGGTGATCGCGTTGCGGTTCTGTGCCCAGGACTGCTCGTCGTCGCCGGTGGCGGTGGGGCGGTCCTTGCCGTAGGAGATGGTGGAGATGCGGTCCGCCGACACGCCCTTGGCGACCAGGTAGTCGCGGGCGGCGTTGGCGCGCCGGTTGCCGAGTGCGATGTTGTACTCGTCGGTGCCGCGGTCGTCGCAGTTGCCGGCGATCTGCACCGTGACCTGCGGATAGCGGGCGAGCCAGGCGGCCTGGCGGTCGAGGGTGGCCTGCGCCTCGCTCGACAGGGTGTTCTGCGCCAGCTCGAAGTACACGCGGTCGCCGACGTTGGCGACCAGGTCGGCCTCGCTGCCCGGAGCGGCGGCGCCGGTCGGAGCGGAGGTGGCGCCGAGGCCCGATGCGGAGCCGCTGTTGGCCGCCTTGTTGTCCGAACATGCCGCGAGCGCCGCGACGAGAGCGAGCGCTCCGAGAAGCTTCAGTTTCATGATGCGGGTTCCTGAGAAACGGTGTGATGTATGCGGTTCAGCCGACCGGCAGGCATGGCCGGACACACTCGAGGGGAGCTACCACGAGGGCATCCGGCAAACGGCTTCTGGCCTTCGCCGATTACTGCCTCGTTTCGCATCCGGTCAAGCCGGCAACGTGGCGGATGCCGGTTCGATCCGCGGCCAAGCGTCACTTTTAGTTGGCGGTGTGTCGAACCGGCGGCGATCAGCCCTTCAACGGCGACCAGGCCGGCGCCTCGGCACCGCCAGGGGTGGGCACCGAGCGTTCGTTGAAGCCGGCGATGTCGATCTGCCCAAGCGAGGACGAGGCGCCGGCGCCGCGCCTGGCATAGGCGAGCACGCGGCCGTTCGGGCAGAAGGTGGGGCTGTCCACGCTGAAGCCGCGGGTCAGGATGCGCTCGCCGGTGCCGTCCGGCGCCATCACGCCGATCGCGAACCCGCCGGAGCCGATGCGGATGAAGGCGATCAGGTCGCCGCGCGGGCTCCATACCGGCGAGCCGTAGGTGCCGGAGCCGTAGGAGATGCGCCGCGCGCCGCCGCCGCCGGCGCCCATGACGTAGAGCTGCGGGCTGCCGCCGCGGTCGGAGTTGAACACGATCTGGCTGCCGTCCGGGCTGTAGCACGGGCTGGTGTCGATGGCGCCGGAATCGGTGAGCTGGCGCGGCGTGCCGCCGCCGAGCGAGACGGTGTAGATGTCGGAGCCGCCGCCGCGGGTGGCGGACATCACCACCGAGCTGCCGTCCGGCGAGAAGCGGGGCGCGAAGCTGATGCCGGCGAACTCGCCCAGCACCTGCTGGCGGCCGCTGTTCAGGTCGAACAGGTACACCCGCGGCCGGTCGTTGGCGTAGCTCATGAAGGCGATCTCGTCGCGGGTCGGATGGAAGCGCGGCGTCTTCACCAGCCATTCGCCGCCGGTCAGGACCCGGTTGTTGGCGCCGTCCTGGTCCATGATGGCGAGCCGCGTGGTCTCGTGCGAGCGCGGGCCGGAGGTGGCGACGTAGCAGATCCGGGTGTCGAAGTAGCCCTTGTCGCCCAGCATGCGCTCGTAGATCACGTCGGCGATGATGTGGGCGATGCGCCGCCAGTTGGCGCCGCTGGTGCTGTAGGCGGTGCCCTGCAGCTGCTGCCCGGTGAGCACGTTCCACAGCCGGAACTCGACCCGCACCCCGGCGCCCGAGCCGGAGGTGGTGCCGGCGGCCAGGGCCTGCGCGCCCATGCTCTTGTAGGCGGCAAAGTCCGGCACGCCGGGGCCGCCGGCGGACGCGGCGGCGCCGAGCGGGCGGAACAGGCCGCACCCGGCCAGGTCGTTGCTGATGACCTGCGTCATCTGGTCGCCGATGCCCGGACCGAACGAGGGGATGGCGATCGGGATCGGCGCGGTGCGTGCCTGGTCAACGGTGATCTCCGCGCCGCCGGGCGCATCCGGCGCGGGAGCGGCAGGCGCGGCTCCCGGAAAGCCTCCCGGGGCGTTCTGGCCGAAGGCGGCCAGCGGGGTGGCGAGGATGCCGCCGGCGAGGGCGCCGCCGACGAGGCGCCGACGCGTCAGGCCGTCGCCGCTCGCGCTGATGATGGACATGGCGTTCTCCTCAAGCTCGCCCGTCAGGGGCGGAAGACGAAGCTGAGCTGCTGGGTGCGGCCCAGCAGGTTGGCGGGGATCGGCAGCCTGGAACAGGTCGGGTTCAGCACCGCGTCGCGCGCCCGCTCGGCCAGCGCCCGGTATTCAGGGTCGGCGGCCATGCGGGCGGCGGTGTCGGGCTTGAAGTCGACGATCCGCGCTTCCCCGGTTGCGTCCACCGTGACCAGCAGGTGGGCGGTGAAGCTGGCGTAGTCCTTGGCCTCGGTGTCCTCGGCATAGCAGCGGCGCACCGAGCCGCCGATCGCCCGCTGCGCGCCGGCGCTGAGCTGGCCGGTCACGTCGCCGGCGCGCGACGGCGAGCCGCCCTGATCGGGGTTGGCGCGGTGGCGCGGCGGGTGGGTCTGCGGCTGGTCGGCGCGGAACTTCTCCAGCGTCGCCAGCAGCGAATGGGTGTCGGGCTGGACGTTGCTGGTCCGGTTCGGCTGGGTCAGGTGCGAGGGCAGCGTCATCTTCGGCAGGTCGGGCTGCGGGTGCGGCGTCGCCGC
>CALMVN010000010.1 GCA_937873225.1 uncultured Acetobacteraceae bacterium | reverse complement strand
GCCGTCACTTCCACTTCGCCGTTCGGCCCCTCGTCCGTCGGGTCGGAGCGTGGAAGTCGTCCGGCCTGCTCTGCACCCAGGCCACGAAGCGCGCGAGCTCGGGGTCGTTCCGCAACGCGTCCGGAGCCGCCAGATGGCGGGCTATCTCCGCCTCGGTGTAGCGGGCGTGGATGGCAGAATGGCAGATCTGGTGCAGCCGCACCGTGCCGAGACGGGTGCCGCCCTTCAGCCTGGGGATCAGGTGGTGCAGGGACGACTTGGCGCCGGGCGGGATCAGGCGGTTGCACAGGACGCAGACGACGGACGCGTCCGGCTCGGCCTCGGGTGTTGCAATGCTTCGTCGCACGGACCCCAGATGGGGATGGCTGGTCGGCCTGGAAAGCCTCGCGTCGGCCTGCCCGGCGCGGCCCGGGAACGGCCACGTCCTCAGCTTTCGGTTGCGGAGCCTGTACAGCGGCGCGTCAGGCCTGATGCCAGAGCTGCGGGAGCGGACCGTCCATGCCGATCAGCGGGTCAGTGGACGGGAAGGGCAGGTGCTCCATGCGTGCCAACGCGTCGGGTGGCAGCCGGTCCCGGCAGATGTCCCAGTCCTGGTCGGGCGGATAGGCGCCCACCACCAGGACGTCTTCGCCGGCATCCAGCCTGCAGTGCCCGGTGCCGGCGGGCAGCACCGCCACGTCGCCGGCGTGCAGGTCGACGACGCGTCCGTTCGGGCCGCCCAGCACCAGGCGCGCCGAGCCTACGGCAAACCCGAGCACCTCGTGTGCGGTGGAATGGAAGTGGTGGAACGGATAAACGCCGTTGCGCCATCGGGGCGGCCAGCCGTTGCGGGCGAACAGCGCCTCATGCGAGGACGCGGGATCCCTGCCTGTCACCGGCAGCGCGGCTCGATACAGGATCACCGGAAGACGCCGGTTGTTCGGCACCCAGCCGTTCCGGGCGAGGAGAAACGACTCCACCCTGCCCGGCGCCGCCGCCTCCGCGCCTGCCAGCATGATCCCGAGGCTCGCAAGCAGGGCCTGGAAACGGCGCCGATCCAGATCCATGGCCTGGTTTTCTCCCGTGTCCGGAAGTCGCCGTTCGCGCTGGATGCCCGGGTGACGCCGCTTGCCGATCGACGCGCGCCAGGATCAGCCGACGGCGTCGCGGTGGTGGTCCTCGGCCGGCGGATGGGTGGCCTCGATCGCGGTGAAGCCGTCCCGGATCCGGTAGCTGTGCTCGGCGCCCTTGGGCACGATCCAGGAGCTGCCGGGTTCCAGCGTCACGCTGCTGCCTTCCAGGATCAGCTCCGCGGTCCCGGCGATGACGTAGCCGACCGTTTCGTAGTCCCGCCTGACCGGCGCGCTGGCATGGCCCGCGGGAACCTTGTCCCACAGGCGCATCGAGATCGCGTCGCCGCTGGCGAGATAGCGCTGTCCCTGCGGTCCCTGCTGCGACTCCGCGATGTCGATCTTGCTGGCGCTGTTGTCGGTCATGGAGGGCTCCGTGGTCTCGCTGGACGATTAAGCCGCGCTTCGGGCAACGGTTGCGTGCCGCGCGAACGGACAGGCCCTGCGTGCGTGCGGCCCGACTCGGCCGGGACCGCAGCCGCCGGGCGCGGGACGCTTTACGCGGTCGAGCGACATGATGGCGGCTTGACGCGATTCCGTGGATCACCTCCGACACGCTCATGCCGGCCAAGCAGACTTCCAGGGTGCCCGGGCCGACAGGCAGGCATCCCCGGCTGTTCCTCGCTGCCGAGCGGCTGCTGCGAACGGCGTCGCCGACGGACACCGTCCGGCCTGCGCTCCCGGACGACGCGGGGGTGGCCGGGAGGCTCGCCAGGCTCCTGTCCGGGTTCGCGGCGTCCGCGTGCCGGCGGACGGGAGAAGGGCCGCCTCACAGCAGCAGGCAAACCAGATAGCCGGCGGCGCCGACGAACCAGGCCGCGCCGGGCAGGCTGTCCTGCGTGGCGGCGTAGCCCGCGGTGGCCAGGAGCGGGCCGACCACCGAGGCGAGGTTGGCCAGGCTGGACAGCGTGCCCTGCAGCTCGCCCTGCCGCTCCTCGCCGACGGCGCGGGACATCTCGGCCTGCAGCGCCGGCAGGCCGATGCTGCCGGCGGCGAGCAGCGGCATGATGGCGAACGGCATCCAGCCGCGGTTGGACAGCCCCATCAGCAGGCTGCCGGCGGCGTCGCAGATCATGCCGACGCGGAGCGTGCTTCGCTCGCCGAGGCGGGCGGCCAGCCGGCCGGCGAGAAGGGCCTGGGACAAGGAGAACAGCAGGCCGAAGCAGGCGAACGACCAGCCCACCAGCGCAGGCGTCCAGCCGTAGCGGTTCTGGCCGTAGAGCACCCAGAGCGCGGCCGGGATCTGCCCGAACAGGCAGAGCGCGCAATAGATCGCGATCAGGGGCGCCAGCGCGCGCACGCTGCCGAGCCAGGCCAGGGCGGCAAACGCGTTGAGCTGGGACAGGCGCACGGGCGACCGGCTGCGCTCCCGTGCCGGCTCGGGCAGCAGCACGATCGCCAGGACCAGGTTGACGCCGTTGAGCAGGGCGGCTGCCAGGAACGGCAGCACCGGGGACAGCTGGCCCAGCGTGCCGCCGAGGGCGGGGCCGGCGATCCAGCCGATGCCAAGCGCCGCGTTCATGGTGCCGTAGCGGCCGGCGCGCTCCCCGGTCGGGGTCAGGTCGGCGATGGCGGCGGAGATCACCGCGAGGTTCGCCGCCGTCATGCCGCCGATCACGCGGGCCAGGTAGAGCAGCCAGAGGGCGGGCGCGTAGCCGGTCAGCAGGTAGTCCAGCGCGCCGCCGGCCAGCGACAGCAGCAGCACCGGGCGGCGGCCGTAGCGGTCGCTGAGCGCGCCCAGCACCGGCGCGAACAGGAACTGCATCAGCGCGAAGGAGGCGATCAGGGCGCCATAGTCGAGCGCGATCGGGCCATGGCTCAGGCGGCGCAGCACGGTGGGCAGGATCGGCACGATCAGCCCGACGCCGGTCGCGTCGATCAGGGCCGCGAGATAGAGCACGGCGAGCGGGCGGGTCATGACGGGTCCGGTCGCAGGAGGTCACCTGCCTGGATCGGGAGGCCGCCGCGACGGAACGAGGTCGGAGCCGCGCCGTCAAGTCGTTGGGGAAGCCCGGCCCTGCAGCGGCGGCGACGCCGGAACCGCCGTCGCGCCGCCCCGCATGCGTGTCCTGCGGAGACTACTCGACCCCGTCGGGAAGGCGGTCGGCCTCGTCCAGCAGCTCCGCCTCGGCATGGCTCACCTTGATCGCGTCCAGCACCGCCTGCGGGTCGGCCGGCACCGCCATGGCGGCCGCCTCGGTGTCGACCCGGTTGCGGAGGCTGGGGTTGTCGCGACGCATCTCCTCCAGCAGCTCGATCACCTTGGCGGTCTTCTGCTCGTTGAGGATGGCAAGCTCCAGGGTCAGCTGCTCGCGATGCTGGGCGAGCTCGTCGGCGTGGCGCTGCGTGGTCAGGATCAGCAGGGCGATGTAGAGCGCGCCGATGCCGACCAGGCTGTCGAACCAGGGGAACGGCGGCGGGTCCGGCGGCGTGTGCCCGGCCCACAGCACGAACAGGTTGACGCCGATCCAGATGGTCGTCGCCACGGTCAGGGCGCCGATGAAGCGCGGCCGGCCGACAAAGCCGGTGACCCGGTCGACCACCCGCTGCACCGGCGTCGCGGCCTGGTGGTGCTCGGCATGGAGCCGCGCGATCGAGCGGATCGTGTCCTCGATGTGCGCGGGCAGGATCGGCGTCAGGTCTTCCATGGAGCCTCCTGCATCGACTGGCGAGCGCCGGAACCGTTATCCGGTCCAGCCCGAACGCACCGGGCCGCAAACGTATCCTGCAGAGGCAGCAGGTGCAGCAGCCGGGACGGCTGCCCGCGTAGGGGGCTGCCGGTCGTGTTGCAACACGGCAGGACGGCTCACATAGTCGCGCCGTCCCTGACGTGGAGTGGTCGATGGCGGAACGATGGTCTGTGCTGGCGGTGATGGCGCTGGTCGGGGCGGCGCAGCTCGGCGGCGGCCTGGCGGCGGCCCATGCCCAGGCCGCCGATACGGGCCAGCCGGCGGGGCAGGCGGCGGCGCAGGCGCAGTCCTCCAAGACGCAGCAGGCCGCGGGCACCGCACCGGGCACGGCAGGTGCTGGCGGTGGCAGTGCGTCGGGATCCGGCGGCGACATCCCGCAGCACTTCACGCCGGTGCACAGCGCCTACGACTACGACCGCCGCGACGTGATGATCCCGATGCGCGACGGGGTGTCGCTGCACGCGGTGCTGATCGTGCCGCATAGCGTCACCCACGGGCCGATCATGCTGGACCGCACCCCGTACAGCGCCAAGGAGATGACCAGCCGGGTGGAAACCCCGCACGTGTCGGAGCTGACGCGCGGCCTGGACCGGGACCTGGTGGAGGACGGCTACATCCTGGCGTTCGAGGACGTGCGCGGGAAGTACGGCTCCGGCGGCGACTACGTGATGAACCGCCCGGTGGTCGGCCCGCTCAACCCCACGAAGGTGGACCACACCACCGACGCCTACGACACCATCGAGTGGCTGGTGCACCACGTGCCGGAAACCAACGGGCGGGTCGGCACCATCGGCACCAGCTACGACGGCTTCACCGTGCTGATGAGCCTGATCCATCCGCACCCGGCGCTGAAGGCAGCGGTGCCGATCAACCCGATGGTCGACACCTGGAAGGACGACGACTGGTTCCACAACGGCGCGTTCCGCGAGGAGATGATGGACTACATCTATCTCCAGACCGCGACCAAGAGCTCGGACCTGGAATGGTGGGCGTCCGGCCACGACGACTTCACCATCTACAAGCAGCACGGCAACGCCGGCGCGTTCGGCAAGGCGATGGGCATGGAGCAGCTGCCGTTCTGGAACCGGCTGACCGCGCACGCCGCGTATGACGCGTTCTGGCAGGGGCAGGCGGTGGACAGGCTGCTGGCGCGGGCACCGCTGACCGTGCCGACGCTGTTCGTGCAGGGCCAGTGGGACCAGGAGGACATCTACGGCGCCGTCGCCGCCTACGAGGCGACGGTGCCGAGGAACGGCGTCGCCGACATGGGCCACCTGGTGATCGGGCCATGGTACCACGGCCAGGCCAACGGCGACGGGTCCTCGCTCGGGCCGCTGGACTACGGCGAGGACACCGGCGCCTGGTTCCGCCACCACGTGATGCTGCCGTTCCTGGACGGCTACCTGAAGGACGGCGCCCGGCCGGCGACCACCGCCCCGGTGACCGCGTTCCAGACCGGCACCAACACCTGGCGGACCTACGACCGCTGGCCGCTGGCCTGCGCCGCGTGCGCCGACAAGGGACAGGCGCTGTACCTGCAGCCGGACAACAAGCTCGCGTTCGCGCCGCCGCCGGCCGGCGGCGACGGCTACGAC
>CALMVN010000009.1:9178-19320 GCA_937873225.1 uncultured Acetobacteraceae bacterium | reverse complement strand
GTCGCCCACCGCTCCGGGCGCGCCCGGCTCGCCGGCTCCCGCCGGTGCCACCGCCAGCGGCGCCCCGGCCGCAGCACCCGCTCCGGACGCGGCGACCCCCACCGCGCAGGTGTCCAACCCGTACGGCCTGGATGCGCTGTGGAAGGGCGGCGACTTCATCTCCCGCGGCGTGCTGATCATCCTGGTGATCATGTCGCTCGGCACCTGGTACATCATGATCACCAAGTACTTCGAGCAGGCGCGCCTGTTCTCGGCCAGCCGCACCGCGGCCAAGGAGTTCTGGACCAAGCCGAGCGTCGCCGAGGGCGCCAAGTCGCTGAAGACCTCGTCGCCGTTCCGCTACATCGCCGACACCGGGCTGGCCGCCACCGAGCACCACGAGGGCACGCTGACCCAGAGCATCGACCTGAACGAGTGGGTCACCATGTCGATCCAGCGCTCGGTCGAGACCATCCAGTCGCGCCTGCAGGGCGGCCTGGCGTTCCTCGCCACCGTCGGCTCCACCGCGCCGTTCGTCGGCCTGTTCGGCACCGTCTGGGGCATCTACCACGCGCTGACCGCGATCGGCATCGCCGGCCAGGCCTCGATCGACAAGGTGGCGGGCCCGGTCGGCGAGGCGCTGATCATGACCGCGATCGGCCTCGCTACCGCGGTGCCGGCGGTGCTCGGCTACAACTGGCTGGTCCGCCGCAACAAGGGCGCGGTGGAGCGGGTGCGCAACTTCTCATCCGACCTGCACTCGATCCTGCTGGGCGGCGTGCGCGTCGGCACCCAGACCCTGCCCGCCGCCTCCAACGCGCCGATGACCGCCACCGCCGGCGTGACGCGGGTCGCCTGATCCATGAGCATGAACGTCGGCTCGCCGGACGACGAGGACGAGGTCGTCTCGGCCATCAACACCACGCCGCTGGTCGACGTGATGCTGGTGCTGCTGATCATCTTCCTGATCACCATCCCGGTGGTCACCCACACGGTGAAGGTGAACCTGCCCAAGGACGCCAACCAGCCCTCACAGACCAAGCCGCAGAACGTCATCATCGCGGTGAACGAGGCCGGGCAGATCTTCTGGGACACGGTGCCGGTCAAGGACACGCACGACCTGCTGGTCCGTCTGGAGGCGGCGGCGGTGAAGCAGCCGCAGCCGGAGGTGCAGATACGCGGCGACGCGCTGTCGCGCTACGAGAGCGTCGGCAAGGTGGTGTACGCCTGCCAGCAGGCCGGCATCTCCAAGGTCGGCTTCATCACCCAGCCGCCGCCGCACGGCGGCTGATCCGAGCCTGACGGTCCGGGCCGGGGATCATCTCCCGGCCCGGACCTCTACCCGCCATGCACCCGTGACGCTCGTGCGGGCCGGCACGCGCGCAACCAGGAACCCATCGCCATGTCCATGAATGTCGGCTCCGAAGGCTCTTCCGGCGATCCGGAGGTGATGGTCGACGTCAACACCACGCCGCTGATCGACGTGATGCTGGTGCTGCTGATCATGCTGATCATCACCATCCCGATCCAGACCCATGCGGTGAAGCTCGACCTGCCGCAGGGCAACCCGCCGCCGCCGCCGGTGCCGCCCACCGTGGTCACGATCGACGTCGACTTCGACGGCGCGATCTCCTGGAACGGCGAGCCGATCCCCGACGAGGCGTCGCTCCAGTCGCACTTCGCCACCGCCGCCGCCCTGCCGGACCAGCCGGAGATCCACCTCCGTCCGAACAAGCTCGCGAACTACAAGTACGTCGCGCACGTCCTGGCCGACGCGCAGCGCCTGGGCATGACCAAGCTCGGCATCGTCGGCAACGAACAGTTCATGGGCCAATAGGCATCAAAGTGACACGCACATGAAGCTCCGCCTCCTCCACGCCGTCCTGTCGGGCTCCGTTCTTGCCGGCGCCGCGATCGCACCCGACCTGGCCCATGCCGACCCGCTTCGTCCGGCGGTCGGCAAGCCGCTGCAGGCCGCCCAGGTCGCGCTGCGCAAGCGCGACTTCGCCGCCGCCATGCGCGACGTGAACGCGGCCGACGCCGTGCGCGACAAGACCCCCGACGAGACCTACGTGATCGCGCAGATGCGTGCCGCGGTGGCGCAGTCCTCCGGCGACGTCGCGGCTTCCATCAGCGCCGACGACGTGCTGATCGCCTCGCCGCGCACGTCCGCGGCGGAACGGACCAGGCTGCTGATGGCGGAAGCGGGGCTGGCCTACACCGCGCACGACTACGCCCGCACCGTCACGGCGCTGGAGCGCTACTTCAAGGCGGGCGGCAACGACCCGCAGATGCACACCCTGCTGATCCAGTCCTACTACCTGCTGAAGGACTACCCCCACGCGGCACAGGCGCAGGCGCGCCAGATCGCGATGGAGGAGCGCGCCGGCCAGAAGCCGACCGAGAACCAGCTGCAGCTGCTGGCCGCGGTGCAGCAGCAGTCGCGCGACCTGAACGGCTTCAACGCCACCATGGTCAAGCTGGTGCAGTACTACCCGAAGCCGGACTACTGGGCGAACCTGATGCAGGGCTTGCGCACCAACCCCAACGTTCCGGAGCGGCTGCAGTACGACGTCGACCGCATCCGCCTCGCGGTGGGGCTGCTGACCTCCACCGCCGACTTCATGGACATGGCCGAGCTCGCCGTGCAGCAGGGATATCCGATGCAGGCGCAGAAGGTGATGGCGGCGGGCTATGCCAGCGGCGCGCTCGGGCGCGACGCCGGCGCGCCGCGCGAGGCACGGCTCCGGGCGCTGATCGACCAGACCGCGGCGGCGAAGAAGGCGAGCCTTGCCTCCGACGAGGCCGCCGCGAAGGCGGCGCCGGACGGCAACGCGCTGGTCGCGGTCGGCGCCAACGCCGTCGATGCCGGCCAGGCGGCACAGGGGCTGGCGCTGATGCAGGCGGGCATCGCCAAGGGCGGCCTGGTGTCGGTCGACGACGCCCGGCTGCATCTCGGGCTGGCGCAGATGGATGCCGGCTTGAAGGCCGACGCGATCCGCACGCTGCAGACCGTCGGCGGCACCGACGGTGCCGCCGACATGGCGCATCTGTGGATCCTGGAGATCGGCAGGCACTAGACCCGCGCTGCGATCTTTCGCAGCCGAGACGCCGCCACAGGGGCGGGCGTTCCCGTTCCCGTCCTGATCGGTCGCCTGCCGGTCGATCAGGGCCCCGGCTCCCGGACCCGCAAGACGGCTTCCACGACGGAGCCGACCCTGACATCCCGACGCAGAACGACCAGTTTTGCGCCAGATCGGCGGTCCGGCTGCATGGATCGCAAGCAAGTCCGGGCCAATGTAACAACATCGTGTTGTATCGGCTACAGTTCGATGCGGAATGAGCCCAGGGAGCGAAGTTTCGACCGTAACCGGTCCCAAATGCATCAAGTTTCCATTAGGACGGATCCAGCAGATCGTTCTCGGGAGACTTGGCCTTGCGTAACTCCGACCTGTTCAATCGTAAGCACGCGCTCCTGGGTGCGACCGCCATTGTTCTGACACTGTCCAGCGTGGCGGCCCGCGCGCAGGTGCCGGCCCAGGGCGTGCCCTCCCGGATCCCGGCCAACACCGGCGACCAGGCGCCGGCGACGCAGAACGGCAACACGCCGGGCAACAGCGAAAGCATCACCGTGCGGGCGCAGAAGCGCCTGCTTCGTGAGAAGGACGCGCCGAGCGCCGTGACCGAGCTCGGCACCGCCGCCATCTCGCAGGTCGGCGTGCAGGGCAGCGTGGCGACGCTGCTGCGCCAGGCGCCGTCGGTCAACGTCTACCAGCAGGGCATCGGCGACAACGAGCCGGTGCTCACCATACGCGGCATCCGCGGCAGCGAGGTCGCCAGCACCCTGGACGGCGTGCCGACCCAGGACCTGCTGAGCGGCGGCTCGGGCTCGTTCCTGTCCGACATCGTCGGCTCGCACTTCAACCTGGACCAGATCAGCGGCGTGTCGATCTATCCGGGCGTCGCCTTCCCGGACAAGAGCACGTTCGGCACCATCGGCGGCACCGTCGCGTACACCAGCCTGCGGCCCGAGAACAAGGCGGGCGCGGACCTGTTCGGCTCCGTCGGCTCGTTCGGCACCTACAACGAAGGCTTCGACGTCAACACCGGTCGCATCGATGGCCCGCTCGGCACCGGCGTCGACGCGCCCAAGGCGATGCTCAAGTACTCCAACCTGCAGACCTCCGGCTACATCGACTACACGCCGGCGCGCTACAACAACATGGAGTTCGCCTTCGACAAGCCCTACAACCAGGGCCAGTCGCTGTTCCAGCTGACCACGATCTACAACACTGCCAACGCGCTGATCACGCCTGAGCCGGTGCCGCTGCCGTACCTCCAGCAGAACGGGTACTTCAGCAACTACAACCCTAGCCAGGAGTTCTTCCGTCAGGACAACGACTACTTTACCCTGATCCTGAAGAACGACACCTACATCAACGACTACGTCAGCGCCGGCCTGACCGGGTTCTACCTGTATTCCGACAGCTACACCCAGGACTACGCCAACCCAACCCTGTTCGCGCCGAACGGCGGTCCCGGCTCGGCTGCCGTCGGCGGCGCCAACCCGTTCGTACAGGTGCCGGCAGGGTTCGGCGAGCAGAGCAGCTATGGGCCAGGCAACACTTTCTACAATCCGAAGGCCTACCCGTACAACCCGAACCAGCTCGCGAACTGCCCGGCGAGCGTGACGGCCGCATTCGCCGCCGCGGGACAGATCAGTCCCTGCGGCTATAACTCCGAATACGGAGCACAACATAACGACACGTATGGCCTGCAGCCGCGCGTGAGCATCACGCCGCCGCAGGTCTTCGGCATCGACAACACCATCCACGTCGGCGGCTTGATCGCGAAGGAGACGGAGAACGGAGGCAACGGCGGATCGGCCTATCTCGGCACGACGTCGGAGTTCGCGCACACGCCGGCCAACCTGATCCCGGATGCCAGCAACACCGGCTACGACGGCGGCGGCCAGCGCACGATCTATCAGATCTACGCCCAGGACAAGATCGACCTGTTGCACAACACGCTGCACGTCACGCCCGGCGTGACGCTGCAGACGAGCGACAGCAGCGAACAGGGCCAGGCGGTCCTTGGCGGCACGCCGAACGAAGACACCTTCGGCACGGCTTTCGGTGCCTACAAGGTCCACAAGTGGGACCGCACCTGGCTGCCGTTCGCCAACGTCGACTACGACCTGGACAGGGTTCTGCCCGCAGCGCGTGGCGTCTCGCTCTACGCGAGCTACGGCACCTCCGCGCTGTTCGCGCCGATCGGCGACTACGTGCCGAACAGCATCCCCGGAGCCGGTCCGCCCAACGCGTCGATCGTGCACATGTACGAGTTCGGCGTGAAGTACAACCGCAACAACGTCAGCCTCAACCTCGACTACTTCTACCAGCACGTCACGCGCGACTTCGGCTTCTTCCAGTACCAGTCCGGGCCGTTCACGGGTGACCAGATCTTCACCAACGACGGGCAGCGCGAGTTCAAGGGCTTCGAGGCCTCGGCCATCTACCAGCTGACCCCGCGCTGGCAGCTGTTCGGCAACGTGTCCTACACGCTCGCCAAGTACCTCGCGACCTCGCTCGCTTCCGTCACCGTGCAGGAGGACCAGTTCGGCCTGGCGATCCGCGGCGACCACATCTCGGGCATCCCGGACTGGCTCTCGACGTTCGGCGTCGACTACGACCATCGCGACCTGTTCCTGCCCAGGGACGAGCTGAACGTCCGCTTCGAGGGCCAGTACACCGGGAGCCAGTACACCACCATCGACGGGCAGGGCTTCACCAACCTCGGCGCAATTCCCGGAGTCGCCGGAGCCTTCGGCACCTACCCCTACTACAGCGCCACCGCCGGCCAGACCTTCACCAACGAGAACGGCACCAAGATCTCGCCGTTCGCGCTCTTCAACCTCGACCTGAACTACAAGATGCCGATCCGCGCCGCCGGGCCGCTGAAGTCCCTGGACTTCGACCTGAACGTGCTGAACATCTTCAACCAGGGCTACTTCCAGTACTTCTACAACCAGATCTCGCCGGCTTCCTGCGGCACGTTTCCGACCACCGACAAGAGACCGGGATTTGCCGGTTCCAAGGTCAGCAACTACGGCTGCAGCCCGGCCTTCAACGATGCCCTGCCGGGCGAGCCCGCTTCCATCACGTTCACGGTGCGCGCGCACTTCTAGGACGCCGAACCCTGCAGGGATCTGCCGGCTTGCAGATCCCTGCCTTCGCCCAGCTGAAAATCATCGCTCCGGCGACCGCCGCGACCCTGCTCCTGCTGGTCGCGGCGTTGTCGTTTCCGCCGCGCCGCGATCTCCTCACCACCATCGACATCGCCGCGCCGCCACCCGCGTCTGGGCCGTGCTGACCGACACCGCCGCCTATTCGCAGTGGAACCCGCACATGCGGCTGGTCGGTCCTCTGGTGCAGGGCCGCGTGATCGAGCACGTCGAGCTCGACGGCAGCGACCGCACCGTGTTCCGGCCCCGGCTGCTGGTGGTGCGGCCGGATCGCGAGCTGCGCTGGCTCGGGCGGATCATGCTGCCGGGCGTGCTCGACGCCGAGCACTACTTCCTGCTTCGGTCGACCGGAAGCGGCACCCTGATGACGCAGGGCGAGCGCCTTCGCGGTGTCGCCCTGTGGTTCTTCGACGCCGGCGGCCTGCGTCCGCGTTTCGACGAGATGAACGCGGCGCTGAAGGCGCGTGCGGAAGAGCCGCAGGCCGACACCGCCGGCGCGCGCCGATGACGCAGCGGCGGCGGCCTCACCGCATGCTGAGCTGTCGCGGCGCCTGCGTGGTGTTGAGCCAGATCCCGTGCGGGCTGCGCCCCGTCGGCAGGTAGGTGACGGCTGCCGTCGCCGGGTCGATGATCGCCACCTTCTGGCGCCAGCGCAGCGTCGCCCACAGCTTGCCGTCCGGGGCGATGACGATGTCGTCCGGGCCGCCGGGGACGTGGAACGTCTTGAGGATCGCCAGGCTGTCCCAGTCCAGCTGCTGGATGGTGCCGGACACCCGGCAGGTCACGTAGAGCAGGCGTCGGCTCGGCGAGACGAACAGGTTGTGCGGCCCCGGCGCCATCTCGATCCTGCGGTCGACATGCCCGTCCGCCGGGTCGACCTCGGCGACATAGGTGGCACCCATCAGCCCGACCAGCAGCTTCCCGTTGTGCCACAGCACGCCGGCGGGGGTCTTGCCGACCGGAGTGTCCCACAGCACCCGGCCGCTCGCGGTGTCGATCGCGAGGAGGTGGCCGGTGTCCTGCAGGCTCACGTAGACCGTCGCGGAGTCCGGCGAGTAGTTGATGTGGCTCGGCATGGAGCGGGCCGGGACGCGGTGCAGCAGCGACAGCGTGGCGGCGTCGTAGATGTCGACCTGGTCGCGTGCCAGCCCGGCCACGGTGAGCAGCCGGCCGTTCGGGCTGTACTGCAGCTGGTACGGATCGCTCATCGGCACCCGGCGCTGCATCAGCCCGGTCTCGGCGTCGAGGAAGAAGGCGGCGTTGCCGGCGGTGTCGCCCACCACCAGCGACTTGCCGTCCGGCGTGGTCGCCATGTGGTGCGGCTCGCGCAGCACCGGCAGGCGCCGTATCTCGCGCAGGGTCGTGGTGTCGAACTCGCTGATCGAGGCGTCGGCGGAGTTGAGCACGAAGGCGATCCCGTCCGCCCGCGCCGGCGTCCCGGCGGCGACCGCGACGGACAGGCACGACAGCGCCAGGGCGGCGCGAAGGGACTTCCTGCTCATGTGCCGCACCAGCCTGTCTGTCCAAACCGTTGTTGCAGGCCGGGCAACGCGCCGCGCCTGCGCATCATGGATGGCCAGACCGGTGGCCTGCCTGTCAATCGGAAACTCCCGGCCGCCGCCGCTCCCGGCGCCGCCCCTTGCCTCGCGCGGCGGTCTTGCCACATGTGACGCACCAGGGATCCCGCCGCCCCTCGTTCCGGGCCGGACCGTGTCCCGTCGCACCAGAACCAGGATCGCCGCCATGTTCATCGAGACCGAGGACACCCCGAACCCCGCGACGCTGAAGTTCCTGCCCGGGCAGACGGTGATGGCCGGGGGCACCGCCGACTTCACCTCCGTCGAGACCGCCGGCCGCTCGCCGCTGGCCGCCGCGCTGTTCGCGCAGGCCGGCGTGTCCCGCGTGTTCCTGGGCGGCGACTTCATCGCCGTGACCAAGTCCGACGACGTGTCCTGGAGCGCGCTCAAGCCTCTGGTGCTGTCGGTGGTGGTCGACCAGTTCGTCTCGGGGCGCCCGGTGATCGAGGGCGAGGCCCACGAGGCGGACGAGGACGTGCTGCCCGAGGACCGGGAGATCGTCGACCAGATCAAGGAGCTGCTCGACACCCGGGTCCGTCCTGCGGTGGCCGGCGACGGCGGCGACATCGTGTTCCGCGGCTACCGCGACGGCATCGTGCGCCTGCACATGCAGGGCGCCTGCTCCGGCTGCCCGTCCTCGCGCGCGACGCTGAAGCACGGGGTGGAGAACATGCTGCGCCACTACGTGCCCGAGGTGCAGTCGGTGGAGCAGGTCGAGGCATAGCGGCAGGGGAACGGGCAGGCGCGAGTCCACCATGCCGCTCGACGATTCCGCACTCGACGCGCTGTTCCGCACCGCACGCACCCCCGTCGCCTGGACCGGCACGCCGGTCGAGGAGGACACGTTGCGCGCGCTCTACGACCTCCTGAAGCTCGCGCCCACGTCCGGCAACTGCTCGCCCGGCCGCTTCGTGTTCCTCCTCACGCGGGACAGCCGCGAGCGCCTGCGTCCGGCCCTGTCCGCCGGCAACATCGAGGCGACGCTGGAGGCGGCGGTCACCGTGATCGTGGCGCAGGACCCGCTGTTCTTCGACCAGCTGCCGCGGCTCTACCCGTCGCAGGACGCGCGCTCCTGGTTCGCGGGCGACCTCGGCCTGTCCGAGGAGACCGCGTTCCGCAACGCCACCCTGCAGGGCGGCTACCTGATCCTGGCCGCCCGCGCGCTGGGGCTCGACGTGTGGCCGATGTCCGGCTTCGACAGGGAGCTGGTGGACGACATCTTCCTGGCCGGCAGCGGCTGGCGCTCCAACTTCCTGGTCAACCTCGGCTACGCGTCCGGCGGGCCGGAGCAGCCGCGCGCGCCGCGACTGACCTTCGACGAGGCCTGCATGCTGCTTTGATGCGCATCCTGGCCCTCAACGGGGCGTCCGCCGCGTCCGGCATCGGGTTCGGGCTGCTGGCGCTGGAGCACGGCAGGCTCCGCACCGCGTTCGAGGCGACCCAGCCCGGCCGCGACGCCGCCGGCCTGCCGGCCCTGCTGCAACACCAGCTCGACGCGCTGCGCTGGCCGGCCGCGCGCCTCGACCTGATTGCCGTCGTGGTCGGCCCGGGCAGCTTCACCGGGCTTCGCGCCACCCTGGCGCTGGCGCACGGGCTGGCATTGGCCAGCCGGGCGGAGGTGGTCGGCGTCACCGTGGGCGAGGCGCTGGCGCCCGGGCTTCGCGCGGCTGCCGGCGGCGACCGGTTCTGGTGCGTCAGCCAGGCGAGGCGGGGCCGCGTGTTCATCGAGCGTCCGGACGGCGTGCCGGTTCAGGCCGCCTCCCTCGACGCGCTGCCGGTGCCGGAACGGCCGGTGCTGCTCGGCGGCGACGCGTCGGAGGCGGTGGCGGACGCCCTGGGAAACGCCGCGACACGGTCCGGCCTGCTCGGTCCGACCGCCGCCGCCGTCGCCGGCGCCGCCCTGGCGCGACGCGACCACGCGCTGCCGCCGCTCCCGGCGCAGCCGCTCTACGTCGATCCGCCCGAAGCCAGGCTGCCGGAGAACGGGCGGCAGACCGCCGGGCCCGCGTGATCCTGACCGGCTCCGGTGCCGCGCCCCTACTGGCCGCGCTGCACGCCGCCTGCTTTCCCCGTGAAGGACGCTGGGACGAGCCCGCGATGGCCGGGCTGTTGGCGATGCCGGGCTGCTTCGCACTGGCGGACGCGGACGGGCTCGCCCTGGCCCGCGTGGCGGCGGACGAGGCGGAGCTGCTGACGATCGGCGTGCTGCCGCAGGCGCGCCGTCGCGGCGCAGGCCTGGCACTGCTGCGTGCGGCGGGCCTGGAGGCTGCCCGCCTCGGCGCCACCCGTCTGTTCCTGGAGGTGGCGGCGGGCAACGCGCCGGCCCGGGCGCTGTATGCGCG
>CALMVN010000009.1:0-9168 GCA_937873225.1 uncultured Acetobacteraceae bacterium | reverse complement strand
GGGCCGGCCTGGTCGAGATCGGCCGCCGCCGCCGCTATTATCCCGACGGCGACGACGCGCTGGTGCTGGCCGCGCCGCTCAGCGCCGCCTGATCTCCAGCACGACGCTGCCGTCCTCCATCGGCCGGGTCGCCAGCAGCGCGTGGCCCAGGGACAGGACGTTGTTCGACACGTTGCGCAGCGGCTCGTTGCCGCGCAGCCGGACGTCCAGCCTTTGGCCGGGCAACAGGCGGTCCAGCGCCAGGCGCGTGCGCACGAAGGTCATCGGGCACACCTCGCCCGTGATGTCCAGGTGCTCGATGGTCGATCCGTCGGTCATGGCGATCCGTTCACGACCCGGCGCGGGCCCCCGTTGCAGAAGCGTGTCCGCTTTTTCTATAGATGATGCAATGATGTGCCGGGATCACGACATGGCTGACCACGCGGACGGAACGGACATGCTGGAGCTCACGGCGCAGATCGTCTCGGCGCACGTGTCCAACAACCCGGTGGAGCCCGACGCGCTGCCGGTGCTGATCGGGGAGGTGTTCCGCGCGCTCAACGACCTGGCGCAAGGGTCGGCGGGCGTGCCGGTGCCGGCGGACAAGCCGCTTCCGGCCGTGGCGGTCAGGAAGTCGGTGTTCCCGGACTACATCATCTGCCTGGAGGACGGGAAGAAGCTGAAGATGCTGAAGCGGCACCTGAAGACCGCCTACGACATGACCCCGGACGCCTACCGGCAGCGCTGGGGCCTGCCGCAGGACTACCCGATGGTGGCGCCGAACTACGCCAGCCACCGCTCCGACCTGGCCAAGAAGATCGGCCTGGGGCGCAAGCCGCAGGACGAGGCCTGAGCAGCGTGTCCGCGCTGCAACAGCGGTGCGGCGGCGATTGGACAATTCTCCCCCTGATCGGCTACGCCGCCTGAGATGGCCACGGCTGGTGGAGCGATGGAATCGCGCATAGAGCGCCTGTGCATCGACCGCGGGCTCAAGATGACGGGGCAGCGCCGGGTGATCGCCCGCGTGCTGTCCGAGGCGGATGACCATCCCGACGTCGAGGAGCTGTACAGGCGGGCCACCGCCCTGGACAGCCGCATCTCGGTCGCCACCGTGTATCGCACCGTGCGGCTGCTGGAGGAGAAGGGCATCCTCGAGCGACGCGACTTCGGCGGCGGCCGTGCCCGCTACGAGGCCACCGAGCACGGCCACCACTACCACCTGATCGACATCGACACCGGCCGGGTGATCGAGTTCGAGGATGCGGAGCACGAGCAGCTGATGCGCCAGATCGCGACCCGGCTCGGCTTCGACCTCGTGTCGCACCGGATGGAGCTGTTCGCCCGCAGGCGGCCCCAGGGTGTGGGCCAAAGCATGGGCCAGGGCGCCGGCACGGCCGGAACCGCGGTCGACGAGCGTGTCGCGGGGAAGGGACGTTGACGATCAGCAAGCCGATCACGGCGCCCCTGCTCGCCGCAGGGAGCACCGTGACCGGCTTCGGCGAGCTGCGCGCCGGCCACCTGGGCGTGCGGATCGCCGCCACCGAGGCCGAGCGCGACGCGGCGCAGGCGCTGCGCTACCGCATCTTCTACGGCGAGATGGGCGCCACCCCGGACGACCGGGTGCGCCGGATGCAGCGCGACGTGGACATGTTCGACGACGTGGCCGACCACCTGCTGGTGATCGACCATGCGGTCGGCTCCGGCGCGAAGGGCATCATCGGCACCTACCGGCTGGTGCAGAGCGAGGCGGCGGCCCGGCTCGGCCGCTTCTACACCTCCGACGAGTACGACATCAGCACCATCACCGGCTTTCCCGGCCGCCTGCTGGAGCTCGGCCGCTCCTGCATCGACCGCACCTATCGCGGCCGCGCGGCGATGCAGCTGCTGTGGCGCGGCATCGCCGCCTACGTGTTCCTGCACCGGATCGACGTGATGTTCGGCTGCGCCAGCCTGCCCGGCACCGATCCGGGCCGGCTCGATGCCGAGCTCACCTACCTGTACCACAACCACCTGGCGCCCCCGGCGCTGCGGCTGCGCGCGGTGCCGAACCGCTACGTCGAGATGCGCCGGGTCGATCCGGCCTCGTTCGACCACCGCCGGGTGCAGCAGGCGCTGCCGCCGCTGATCAAGGGCTACCTCCGGCTCGGCGGCTTCATCGGCGACGGCGCGGTGGTGGACCGGCAGTTCAACACCACCGACGTCGCGGTGGTGGTCAAGACCGACCTGATCACCGACAAGTACTACCGCCACTACGAGCGGCAGCTGCGTGAAGCCATCTACTGACGGGGCTGCCGCCGCGCAGGCCCGGACCGGGTTGAGGGGGCGCTGGAACCGGCTGCCGCCGGATCTCCGTGCCGTGCTGCTTGGGCTCGCCTCCGCCCTGTCGCTGCCGCCGGTCCACCTCGTGCCGGTGCTGCTTCTGACGGTGCCGGCCCTGCTCGGCCTGGTGGGCGCCGCCCCGCGCTGGCCGCAGGCGCTGCGCCACGGCTTCGCGTTCGGCATGGGGCTGCACACCGCGGGGCTGTACTGGCTGACCGACGCGGTGCTGGTGCGTGCGGACGAGCTGTGGTGGGCGGTGCCGCTGGCGGCCCCCGGCGGCGCCGTCCCGCTGTCCTGCTTCACGGCGCTCGCCTGTGCGCTGGCGCGCTCGGCGCCGTCCGGCTGGCGGCGGGTGACTCTGTTCGCCGCCCTCTGGACCCTGTCCGACCTGGTCCGCGAGTTCGTGTTCTCCGGCTTTCCCTGGAACCTGTGGGGCAGCGTGTGGGAGTTCCCGGGCCGCGCCGGCGACGTGATGATCCAGCCGGCGGCGTGGATCTCGGTGCACGGCCTGACCCTGCTGACGCTGCTCCTGGCTCCGGCTGCGCGGCCTCCTCGTCGGCGTCGTCCTGCTCGCCGCCTGGATCGGCGCCGGCGCGGCCCGCCTGGCCCTGCTGCCGCGCCCCGGACCGGACGGGCCACTGGTGGTGCTGGTGCAGGGCAACGTGTCGGAGGAGGAGAAGCAGGGCCAGGGCGGCGGCAACGACCCGTCGGCGATCTTCCGCAAGTACCTGGAGCTGACCCGCTCCGGCGTGGCCGAGGCGGCGGCCGGGCGCGCGGCCGCGGCGTCGCATGGCGGCGACCCGCGTCGGCCGATCGTGTTCGCCTGGCCGGAATCCGCCTTCCCGGGCCTGCTGGACCGCGAGCCGGTGGCGCGCGAGGTGCTGATGGACGCGGTGCCCGACGCGGCGGCCGGGCTGATCGGCAGCGTCCGCTTCGACAGCCAGGGCCATCCGCGCAACAGCCTGGTCGCGGTGCTGCCGGACGCCCGGGTCGCCGGCTACTACGACAAGGCGCACCTGGTGCCGTTCGGCGAGTACCAGCCGCCGTTCCTGCCGCTCCAGCTGGTGCCGGGCGGCGGCTTCGCCGCCGGTCCGGGGCCGCGCACGCTGCACCTTCCTGGCCTGGCGCCGTTCGGGCCGCTGATCTGCTACGAGGTGATCTTCCCCGGCGCCGTGGTCCGGCGCGGCGACCGCCCCGCCTGGCTGCTGAACATCACCAACGACGCCTGGTACGGCAACACCGCGGGGCCCAGGCAGCACCTCGCCACCGCCCGCATGCGCGCGGTCGAGGAAGGGCTGCCGCTGGCCCGCGCCGCCAACACCGGGATCTCCGCCGCCTTCGACGCGTCGGGACACCTGCTCGGGCGACTCGGCTGGGGGATCGCGGGGACGCTGGTCGTGGCTCTGCCGGGATCGCTGCCGCCGACCATCTTCGCGCGCCTCGGCCTGCCGATCCCGACGCTGATGAGCGTCCTGCTCGCGGTGATTGCGTTGATACCGTGGCGAAACCGCGGATAAATTTTGAGACGCGCGCAGATAAGCTGGTGTTTTTCAACTGTGCGAGGCAGAAGGAAGCGCGCGACCGGCTGTTGACAATTGAGGGTTGTGCTCCTAGCTGTTTTACATCGAAAAAGAGAACGTGTTGATGGTGAAGCAGGCCTCCGCCAAAAGGCTGGACGGAAACGACGAGATGAAGATGTCGGCCGACGCCGCGCCCGTCGAACGCGAGTCGCGGCCGAGCCCGATCGACGTCCATGTCGGTGGCCGGATCCGGTTGCGTCGCACCCTGCTGCAGATGTCGCAGGAACGTCTCGGCGACGCGCTCGGCCTGACCTTCCAGCAGGTGCAGAAGTACGAGCGTGGCGCCAACCGCGTCGGCGCGTCTCGCCTGTTCGACCTGTCGCGCGTGCTCGACGTGCCGGTGAGCTTCTTCTTCGACGACATGCCGACCTCCTACGGCACCGGGGGCGGCACGCGCCTGCCGATGCCGCAGGCCGGCGGCTTCGCGGAAGCGCAGGAAGGGTTCGGCGCGCCAGACGACCTGTTCAGCCGCCGGGAAACCGTGGAGCTGGTGCGCGCCTACTACAAGATCAGCGAGCAACCGGTGCGCAAGCGGGTGCTGGACCTGATCAAGTCGATGGGGCCGGAAAGGATCGCCGGCTGATCCGGCGCGTCATTCCCGACGCAGGATCCGGTCCGTCACGAAGCTCGACAGCCGCCCTGCGACGAAGTCACGCTTGAGGGCGGCCTCGTCGTATTCGTGGCGCACCCAGTCCAGGAACGGCAGCCGGCCTTCCGCCTCGGCCCGGTAGCGCAGGAAGAAGGCGTCCAGGATGCCGGTGCGCGACCGCCGGAAATGCCCGTAGCGCCAGGACAGCTGGCGCAGCGCCTCGGTCGCGGTGCCGCCCTCGAACAGCACCACCAGCCCGGACGCCAGTCCGGCGCGATCCGCGCCCGACTTGCAGTGCATCAGCACCGGGAAGGCCAGCTCGCGGTAGAGCCCGGCAAAGCGCAGGATCCGGTCGCGATGCGGCGCGCCACGGCTTTCGAACGCCATGTCCACATGCGACAGCCCCAGACGCGACGCCGCCTCGCGCGACAGCGCGTCGGAGCCGCATCGACGGTGGCCGCGCAGGTTCACCAGCGTGCGCGCGCCGTAACGCCGGGCCAGCCGGGCCAGCCGGAACGGGGCCGGATGGTTGGCGCGGTACACCTTGCCCGGCACCACCGCCGCCGCGTTGGTCCAGACCAGGCGGAACACCCCATGGTCGACGAACAGGCTGTCGCGCCAGGCGGCCCGGCGGGCCGACCCGGTCACGAGGGGCTGGTCGAACACCAGGCGTCAGCTGGGCGTGGGGCCTAGCCCTTCCGCTCCAGCTGCAGCTGCTTGATCTTGCCGATCGCTTCCGCCGGGTTGAGGCCCTTGGGGCAGGTCTGGGTGCAGTTCATGATGGTGCGGCAGGCAT
The DNA here is from genome assembly GCA_937873225.1 of uncultured Acetobacteraceae bacterium. Taxonomy (GTDB): domain Bacteria; phylum Pseudomonadota; class Alphaproteobacteria; order Acetobacterales; family Acetobacteraceae; genus Lichenicola. The sequence goes on along the minus strand of CALMVN010000009.1, from coordinate 3,905 downwards.
ACAGCTTGAGCGGGTCCTCCAGCGCGTCCAGCCGCTCGCCGGTATACTCGTCGCGGCTGTCGGCGATCCAGCGGTAGGCCGCCAGGAGCGTCGCCGGGCCGAGATACTTGTCGCCGTTCCACCAGTAGCTCGGGCAGGAGGTGGTGCAGCAGAAGCACAGGATGCACTCCCACATGCCGTCGAGCTTGGAGCGCTCCTCCATGCTCTGCCGGCGCTCGCCGTCCGGCGGCGGGTTGGTGTCCGCCTTCAGCCACGGCTCGATCGAGCGCAACTGCGCGTAGGCCATGCTCAGGTCCGGCACCAGGTCCTTGACCACCGGCATGTGCGGCAGCGGGTAGATGTTGACCGCGCGCTTCACCTCCTCGATCGGCTTGAGGCAGGCCAGCGTGTTGGTGCCGTCGATGTTCATGGCGCACGACCCGCAGATGCCCTCGCGGCAGGAGCGGCGGAAGGTCAGCGTCTGGTCCACCTCGTTCTTGATGTGGATCAGCGCGTCCAGCACCATCGGGCCCATGCGGTCGAGGTCCAGCTCGTAGGTGTCCAGCACCGGGTTCTGCCCGTCGTCCGGGCTCCAGCGGTAGACCTTGAACTCCTTGATCCGCTTCGCGCCGGCGGGTGCGGCGAAGGTGCGGCCGCGGCCGACCTTGCTGTTCTTCGGGAGCGTGAACTCGACCATCGGGGAGATTCCTTGCATCAAGGCCAGGGCGCTGCCCTGGACCCGCCAAGGGCGCGCCCTTGGAACCCACTACGTCAGATCAGGTGTCCAGAGGACGACTGTCCTCTGGTGAGGGTCAGGGGGCAAAGCCCCCTGGGACGGTTCAGTACACGCGTTTCTTCGGCGGGAACACGGACACCTCGTTGGTCAGCGTCTGCATCCGCACCGGCCGGTAGGACAGGTCCACGTCGCCCTTGTCGCCCAGATAGGACACGGTGTGCTTCATCCACTCCGCATCGTCGCGGTCGGGATAGTCGTCATGCGCCTGCGCGCCGCGGCTTTCCTTGCGCGCCTCTGCGCTGACCATGGTGACGGTGCCGTTGGCCATGAGGTTCTCGTACTCGAGCGCCTCCATCAGGTCGCTGTTCCAGATCAGCGAGCGGTCCGCGACCGACACGTCGGCAAGGCCGGTCCAAAGCCGGTCGATCTTCTGCACGCCCTCGGTCAGGCTGGTGGAGGAGCGGAACACCGCCGCATGCGCCTGCATGGTGCGCTGCAGCTCCTCGCGCATGGTGGCGACGCGGGTGGAGCCGTTGGCGTGGCGCATCCGGTCCAGCCGGTCGAGCGAGAACTCGCCGGCGCGGTCGGGCAGGGGCCGGCTGGTCTCGCCCGGCTTGACGATCTCGGCCGCGCGCAGCGCCGCCGCACGCCCGAACACCACCAGGTCGAGCAGCGAGTTGGTGCCGAGCCGGTTGGCGCCATGCACCGACACGCAGGCCGCCTCGCCCACCGCCATCAGCCCACGCACCACCGCGTCCGGGTCGGCCTGCGTCGGCCGCAGCACCTCGCCGTGGTAGTTCGTGGGAATGCCGCCCATGTTGTAGTGCACCGTCGGCAGCACCGGCACCGGCTCCCTGGTGACGTCGATGCCGGCGAACACCCGCGCCGTCTCCGAGATGCCCGGCAGGCGCTCGTGCAGCAGGTCGGCGCCGATGTGCTCCAGGTGCATCATGATGTGGTCCTTGTTCGGACCACAGCCGCGCCCCTCGTTGATCTCGATGGTCATGGAGCGCGACACCACGTCGCGCGAGGCGAGGTCCTTCGCGGTCGGCGCATAGCGCTCCATGAAGCGCTCGCCCTCGGAGTTGGTCAGGTAGCCGCCCTCGCCGCGGCAGCCCTCGGTCAGCAGGCAGCCGGCCGGGAAGATCCCCGTCGGGTGGAACTGCACGAACTCCATGTCCTGGGTCGGGATGCCGGCGCGCATCGCCATGCCGCCGCCGTCGCCGGTGCAGGTATGCGCCGAGGTGCAGCTCATGTAGGCGCGGCCGTAGCCGCCGGTCGCCAGCACCACCATGTTGGCGCGGAACCGGTGCATGGTGCCGTCCTCCAGGCACCAGGCCATGACGCCGCGGCAGGCGCCGTCCTCGTCCATGATCAGGTCGAGGGCGAAGTACTCGACGAAGAACTCGGCGTTGTGCTTCAGGCTCTGCTGGTAGAGCGTGTGCAGGATGGCGTGGCCGGTGCGGTCGGCGGCGGCGCAGGCGCGCGGCACCGGCGCCTTGCCGTAGTCCGACATGTGGCCACCGAACGGCCGCTGGTAGATCCGCCCGTCCTCGGTGCGCGAGAACGGCACCCCGAAATGCTCCAGCTCCTGGATCGCCGGCACCGCCTCGCGGCACATGTACTCGATCGCGTCCTGGTCGCCGAGCCAGTCCGACCCCTTCACGGTGTCGTACATGTGCCAGCGCCAGTTGTCCTCGGCCATGTTGCCGAGCGAGGCGCCGATGCCGCCCTGCGCCGCCACCGTGTGCGAGCGGGTGGGGAACACCTTGGTGATGCAGGCGGTCTTCAGACCGGCCGCGACCATGCCGAGCGTGGCGCGGAGGCCGGAGCCGCCGGCGCCCACCACCACCACGTCATAGGCGTGGTCCACGATCGTGTAGGCGCGGGACGAGGGCAGCGTGATCGCGTTCATGTCAAAACTCTTGTTCCAGCCGGGAGCCCGTTCAGGACGCGTGGATCCAGAACGCCATCTTCAGGATCGCCACGATCGCGAACAGCGCCAGCAGCAGCGAGGCGCCCTTGTTCAGCAGCGACACCACCAGGTGCGAGCGGGTGTCGTGCACGTAGTCGTCGATCACGACCTGCAGCCCGAGCTGCATGTGATGGAAGGTGAGCATCACCAGCGCCAGCAACAAGACCGTATTCACCGGATGCGCCGCCCAGTGCACCACCGCGAGCTGCGGCTGGCCGAGATGCAGCAGCACCGCCACCACGAACCAGACCGTCAGCGGCACCAGCGCGATCGCGGTGAGGCGCTCGACCCACCAGTGCTCGACGCCGGACTTGGCCGAACCGAGCCCGCGCACCCGCCCGAGCTGCGAGCGCATGATCTGGACCTGCGCGTTCCTGCCGGCCATCGCGTCTAGCTCCCCGTTCCGGCAGCCGGGACGCCGTGGTGCCACAGCGCGAAGCCTACCACCCAGATCAGCAGCGTCAGCACCACCGACACCGCGATCACGATCGGCCCGGTGCGGTTGAACACGTCCTTGGCGAAGCCGTAGCCGGCGTCCCAGGCCAAGTGGCGCAGGCCCCCCACGGTGTGGAACACCAGCGCCAGGGTCCAGCCGAACAGCACGATCATGCCGAGCGGGTTCGCCACCACGTGCTGCACGGTGTCGAACGGCTTTGGCCCGCTGGCCGCCGCCACCAGCCACCACACCAGCAGCAGGGTGCCGAGCGAGGTGACGATGCCGGAGATCCGGTTGAGGCCGGACAGCACCATCGACAGCTGCAGCCGGTAGACGCCGAGATGGGGAGACATCGGACGGCGCACCAGCTTGCCGTCGCTTGCGTGCGCCACGAACAGCGCGTCACGAACATCCTTCATGGGCGCGCTGGCTACTTCCTTGATTTGGCCCCGAAAGATTGGAAGCCGCCGTGGGATCGAACGGTCCTACGCTTGCAGGGGCAGGCGGTCAACGCCGCCACTGTGCAGTGCAACATGGACTACGGGAGCCGATACAGGCGCGTCCCGGGATCGAGCAGGACGCGCGCCTCGCCTTCGGCGCGAAGCAGCCATGCGTCCGTCTGCGGGCGGGTCAGGTCCATCGCCTCGGCGATCCGTGCCGCGCCGAGCGGGCCGCTCCGCAACAGCACCTCGACCCGGCGCCCGAACAGCTCGTAGAGGCCGGGTTCGGGCTCGGCCTGCGCTGCGTGGCCGTGGGACGCCACCGGGCGGGGACGGGGC
>CALMVN010000008.1 GCA_937873225.1 uncultured Acetobacteraceae bacterium | reverse complement strand
ACCGCTTCGAGGCGGCGCAGGGGATCGTCGCTGAGGCCGCCGCCCTGGCGATGCGGATGCGGCCCCCTCCCGGCGGCCCGTCCGGCACGCAGAAGAGCGCCCAGGACTGGCTGACCGAAGCCGACGGCGCGGTCGAGGCGCTGATCGCCGAGCGGATCGCGGCCCGGTTCCCGGAGGACGGGTTCCAGGGCGAGGAAACCGGCCGCACCCGCGACGGCGCCTTCCGCTGGGTGGTGGACCCAATCGACGGCACCTCCAACTTCGCCCGCGGACGCAACCGCTGGTGCGTGTCGCTCGGCCTGCTGCAGGGCGACCTTCCGGTGGCCGGCATCCTGGCGGCGCCGGCGCTGGGGGAAACCTTTGCCGCCCTGCGCGGCGCCGGCGCCACCCTGAACGGCCGGCCGATCCGTGCGTCCCCGGTGGACGACCCGGCGCGCGCGATGGTGGAGGTCGGCTGGAGCCCGAAGGTGAGCCGGGCCGACTTCGTGTCCACGGTCGACCGGGTGATGGCGCTGGGCGCCATGCCGCGCTCCGGCGGCTCCGGGGCGATGGCGCTGGCCGACGTCGCGGCGGGTCGGCTCGACGGCTACATCGAGCTGTACATCAACCTGTGGGACGTGGCGGCGGCGCTGGCGATCCTGGAGGAGGCCGGGGCGCGGGTGTCGCCGTTCCTGCGCGACGGCGGGCTGGAACGCGGCATCCCGATCGTGGCGGCGGCGCCGGGCGTGGCCGCCGCGCTGTCGGAGGCGGCACGGGTCGGCCTCGACTGATCGCCGTTTCCGGCCGCTCGGCCGTTGACGTTCCGGGCGAAGCGTGCGGAACAGGCCATTGTTTCGACGCATTCCCGGCGTCAACCGAGTCGACAGGTCGAGGATACGGTTCATGCATGCTTCTTCCGCCGCCCGGTCCGGATCGCAGCGGCTGCGGCTGGCGCCGGCGCTGCTGGCCGGAGCCCTCGCCCTCCTGTCCGGGCCGTGCGCGTCGGCGCAGGGCACGCGACAGCAGCAGCAGCAGGAGCTGGTCGACCGTGCCACCCTGACCGCGCAGGACGTGCTGAACTGGCACGACAACGATCCCACCGAGCGCCGCCTGCTGGCGCGCTCCAGGGGGGTGATGATCTGCCCCAGCATCTTCCGCATGAGCTTCCTGTTCGGCGGCTCCGGCGGCGGCTGCGTGCTGCTGTCGCGCGACGCCAACGGCTCCTGGTCGGCGCCGGCGTTCTACTCCATCGGGTCGGGCAGCTTCGGCCTGCAGGCCGGGGTGCAGGATGCCGAGGTCATGCTGTTCATCCTGACCAGGCGCGGCCTGACCGCGGTGATGGACAGCCAGTTCAAGATCGGCGCCGACGCCTCGCTCGCCTTCGCCACGCTGGGCGTCGGCATGGAGGGCGCCACCACCGCGGCCCTGCGCGCCGACATCGTGGCGGTGGAGAAGGCACGCGGCCTGTTCGCCGGGATCGCGCTGCAGGGCAGCATCATGAGCTCCGACAGCGTCGGCGACCGCGCGTACTACGGCCAGCCGGTCGGCCCGGAGGACATCGTGGTGGCGATGCGCGTCAACAACCCGGGCGCCGACCCGCTGCGTGCGACGCTGATGCGCTACGGCGCCGCCGAACCGGTGCAGCCGCCGCCCCCGCCCTATGGGCCGCCCCCCTATGGCCCGCCACCCTACGGACAGCCGGGCGCCTATGCGCAGCCGCCGCAAGCCAACGGCCCGATGCAGCTGGCGCCGACCGGGCCGGTGCAGCAGCAGCCGCTGCCGCCGCCGCGCTGATCTGCCGCGCTGATCCGCGCTCACATGGCCATGTGCCCCTGCTCCATGCCGGGCGCCGGGCCGGCCGGGCGGTTCCTGACCAGGCGGATGTCGGCTTCCAGCGGTTCCGGCCCGACCAGCCGTTGCAGCCAGCCCTGCGCGTCGACCAGCACCTGCCGGCCCGACGCGTCGCCGGTGACCAGGGCATAGGCCGGCGCGATCGCCCGGTCGGTCGCGACGCAGGTGCCGGCGTCGGGGCGGACCGCCGGGTCGGCGGACACCCGCACCGTCACCACGTCCGGATCCGGCACCGCCGGCGCCGGTCCGAACGTGATCCGCACGATGCGGCCGCGCAGCTCCGCCAGCGTCACCGTGCGGCCGCCGGCGCAGGTCGCCTGCAGCCCGGGTGCCCGCACCGGGACCGGCCAGGCGCCGGTGGCGCGCCGCGCCTGCCCGGCGTTGCGCGCGCGGATGAAGTCGATCAGCGCCCAGCGCTCGTCCTCGGACAGCACGGCCGCGAAGCCCGGCATCGCCTGGCCGCCGCCGGGCGCCTCGATGCCGTGCGTCAGCCACCAGAACAGCTCGCCGTCGTCGTGCATCCAGAGATGGCCGGCGGACAGGTCGGCCGGCGGGACCGGCAGCCCGGCCGCCAGGGGCCCGTCGCCGCGTCCGTTCGCGCCGTGGCAGGCGGCGCAGCGGCCCGGGTAGAGCGACGCGCCCTCGACGATGCTGCTCGACGCGAACCCGGTCGGCGAGCGGTAGAAGCTGGTCGGGCTGGCCTCGACCAGAAGCAGGTCGAGATGGGGCGCCGCCAGGATGCCGATCGCGGCCGCGCCCGCCAGCGCGGCGACCCGTCGCCAGCGGCGAAGCACGAGCGCCGACGCGGCCAGCGCGACCGCAGTCGCCAGCGCCCCCAGCGCCAGCACGACCTCCCGCCGGAAGCCGGGATCCTCGTCGACCGCAGCCAGGCTGGGCCGCTCGGTGAACGGCCACACCGCCTGCTCGTGCATGCCCGGCACCAGGCTGGCCAACACCCCCGCGGCCAGCAGCACCAGCACGGCGAAGCCGCTCTGCACCGCGATGCTGACGGCCAGCCTGCCTTTCGCCCGGTCCGGCTCGCTGCCGAGCAGGGCGGGCGCGAACCGGTAGCGGTTCACCCAGGCGAAGCCCAGCAGAACGCCGAAGACCAGCAGCTTGACGCAGGCGATCCAGCCATAGGCGGTGCCGACCAGTGCGGGCACCGATCCGACCAGGACCCAGGCCTGGCAGGCGGCCGTCGCCGCCACCAGCCCCACGCACCACTTCCCCAGCACCGAGAACGACCGCGCCGCCGTCGCTCCCGCGCGTGGCGGCGCGATCCGGGCCGCGAGCAGCAGCGGCAGGAGGCCGCCGAGCCAGGCGCCGCCCGACAGCAGATGAACGACGTTCACGATCGTCAGCAGGCCGAGAGGGCCCGACATCGACATGCCGTGACCGTGCCCGGCCTGGAGCAGCAGCACGCCCGCGGACAGGACCAGGGCCAGGCGCCGCCAGGCCGGCCGTCCGCCTCGTCCGAGCAGGAGCAGGGCGGCCACGAGCCCGATGCCCTGGACCAGCAGCAGGTGGCCGAACACGGTCGAGCCCGCCACGATCGGCAGCGCCGCCCGCCACTGCGCCGTGGTGTCGGCGCCCGACATCAGGCCGGCCTCGGTTCCCAGCCAGGCGGCCCCGGCCAGGAGGGCCAGAGCCAGGCTGCCTCGCACCAGCGCCAGGAGCCGCCGGTCCAGCGCCGATGCCGCCTCGTCCGGCATCCGCCTGCGCGCGCGCGGCAGCACGCCCACCCAGAACAGCAGGGTGCCGAAGGCGGAGAACAGCGCCAGGTCGAACGCGCCGCGGATCGCGGCGAGCGGCATCCCGCCGGAGATCGCGAAAGGCGGCACCGCGCCGTTCAGCAGGGTCACGGGGCGACCGTGAAGCTGAAGCTGCCCTGCGTCCGGTGGGTGTCGACCGAGATCGCCTGCCAGGTGACCAGGTAGCGGCCGGGCGGCAGCGGCTTCAGCCCGATCGCCAGCCGGCTGCCGCCGCCTTCGGCGTGCGCGTCGTTGCGGTCGACCCTGGCGCCCGCCGCGTCCGTGACCGCGATGCGGCTGAACGCCGGCTCGACGTCCTGGGTGAAGTCGATCCATAGCTCGGCCGGTGCCGCGGAAACCGTGCTGCCGACCTCCGGGTCCGCCTTGGCCAGGAAGGCGTGCGCGGCGGCGGTTCCGGGCAGGGCGGGGACGAGCCACGCGCACAGCAGGACCGCCCGCGCGGAACGCGTCGCCAGCCGGCCGTTCCCGCCCGCCCTTCCGGGCCCGGTCATGGGAACACCGGCTTGCCGAGGCTGTGCGGCAGCAGGTCGTCCAGGAAGATGTGGAACAGCGCCACCGCGCCGACGTTGGTGCCGGCCGCCTTGTTGGCCGGGATCAGCGCCTCGACGCCCACCTCGCCCCATTGCGCGAGGTAGATCACGCCGGGGGCGATGGTCCAGGTGGTGCCCTGGGTACTCGGCGAGGAGGCCGGCGAGGTCCAGGTCACCTCGACCAGCGGGATCATGTTGTCGAACAGGTGCGGCAGGTCGAAATGGTGCACCTGGGTCTGCAGGTAGGGGATGCTGTACTGCAGCGAGGCGGCGCCGGCCCAGGCATTGTTGTTGCCGGTGTTGAACTGCGCCGCGATGCCGCTGCTCGGCGACTCCGCACCGCCGGCACCGGCGGCGAGGCTGGAGGAGGGCGGGGTGAACGCCTTGAGCTCCTTGTCGGCGACCGTGTAGCCGAGCTCGCCGGTGACCGCGAACGGCCGCAGTGCCGGCACCGGGAGGTCGCCGAGCCCCTTGCCGAAATAGGCGGTGGGCGCGGTCGAGCCGTAATGGTCGGCGCCGATGTGGTCGGTGCCGGAGCCGCCCAGCTCGCGGATGATGCCGAGCGACACCACGAACTCGTGCGGATCGTTGGTGTAGAGCTGCCACTTGCCGGTGATGAAGATGTTCTCGAACCCGGCCTGCGTCTTGGAGCCGTTCGTCTGGATCACGTCGTAGCCGTCGTTGAAGATCAGCGCGGTGTTCGGCGTGATGGTCTTGTCGTACTCGAAGCCGAAGTCGAACTCGTGGCTGGGGCCGGTGCCGCCGTCCGAGCCGCTGCGCGCGTAGGAGAAGGCCGGGAGCGACACCTCGTCGCTGACGCCGGGATCGTCGAAGGTGAGGGTGACGGGAAACACCCGCGCGCCGGCGATGACGTGCGCCCGGGCGGGAACGGTGACGGCAAGCAGGCCCGCGCACCCGAAGGCGACGGCCGTGGAACGCCTTGTCATGGAAGTCGTCCTGACAGGAGATGAACCGACAGGCGCCGGCGCATCGCGCCGCCGCCGCTCCGTGGGTCTCAGGCCGGTCGGGGTGGGGCCCGGGCGTGCAGCGCCCAGGCGACGGCCGCAGGCGGCGCACGAGCCGCCGGCAGCACGAACAGCCTTGTGCCGTTCGACGTCGACGGCGGCGGCAGCACGATGCCCGGCATCAGGATGACGGCCAGGAGCCCCGTTGCCATCTCGAGCGGACAAACCGCCGGCTCGACCGGATGGTGCCGATGATGCGTCGGCGTGGCCGGGGCGGCCGGCAGGCTCGTGCAGAGCGCTGCAACCGAACGCAGCTGCGCCGTCGCCTCGGCCGCCGCCTCGTCGGGCAGCACCAGGGATCCGAGCAGGAGCTGGCTGACGAGCGCCACTGCGGCGAGCACGGCGCGCAGGAGGAGCATCGACGGCCAGATGCGTGCGGAGCCGGGCGACATCGGCCCGATGATAACAGGTCGAACCGACGCGCCAAGCCGCAGCCGCTTGTTCCGGACCTGGGAACGACCGCCCCACATGGGCAGGCTGGCCGGGCCTCCCGATGGATGGCCGGTGCAGGCTTGGCAGCGATCCGTGCCGGCTCGCGTGGCGGCCCTGGCGCAGCACGGTCAGCTTCCGGTGGATCCCATCTCCAGCTCGTCGAGGCCCTGGTAGCGGTGGACGACCGCCGAGCCGATCCAGGTCGCGATGAACAGGCCGATGATGGCGAAGCCGAGGGCGTCGACGTCGTGGTTCGGCGCCCCGATCGCGTTCCAGAACCGGCCCTTCAGCGCGAACTGGTCGCCGGGCAGCCTGAGCGCCTCGATGCCGCCGACCAGCACCGCGACCACCACCGACACGAAGGTGATGGCCAGGTTGTGGTGCAGCGTGCGGCGAGGTTCATGGAGGCAGGCCGACCTGCCGCTCCGCGCTCGCGTCGGCCGTTCGGAAGCCCTGCGGGGTTCGGCGCACGCCGGGATGACGCGCTCGAACTATCCGGTCGCATCAGCCACCAGGGTTCCCGAGGAGGCAACGAATTCCCGAAGGATGTCGTTGAAGACGTCCGGCGCCTCGAAAGGCGGAAAATGACCGATGCCGGACAGGACCTGGAGCGAGGACGACCGGATCGCCTTCGCGATCTTCACCGCCGCGGCCGGCGGCGCGTTGATGTCCGCGTCACCCGTGACGACAAGTGTCGCACAGGACAGGACCGACAACTCCGCTTCAAGCTCCAGATCGGCGATCATGTCCCACATGCCGGCATGGAAGTCGCCGCGTTGCTGGAGCAGGCTCCTGGTGGCGCGTTCCAGCATGTCGGGTCGTCGTGCACGGAACTCGTCGGTGAACCAGCGCTGGTTCGACAGTTCCGCGATCCGCGCCATGCCTTCGCGCCGCGCAACGGCCGCCCGCTCGCGCAGCGCGACCCGCACGTCGTCGGAGAAGGTGCACAACGTCGCAACGAGACAGAGCGAACGGACAAGGTCGGGACGACGAAGGGCGAGCATCTGCGCGATCATTCCGCCGACCGAAAGGCCGACGAGATGGACTTCACGCCCGGCGGTACGCTCGATCACGCACTCGGCCGCATGCACCATGACCTCGAAGGATGGAGCCCTTCCCGGGTCGGTGGACAGCCCGTGGCCCGGCATGTCGAACGCGATCACGTCATGCTCGCCTGCGAAGGCCGCGAATTGCGCGCCCCACCAGGTGAGATCCAGTCCGACTGGATGCAGGAGAACCAGGGGCGTGTCGCCGACCGGCCCCGCCCGCGCCACGCTGACATGCCCGACGTTCTCGACATCGATGAACACATGGACCTCCTGTTCCAAGGCAACGGTGCGCGGAGGCAACTTGCCGTGGCCGTGTCGATCCGCTACATATCGTAGCGTATGTAGCTCGATGCAAGCGAGGGGGTGAGGTCTTGAAGGACACGCCACCCCTCGGCGGGGCCGGCCGATGACAACGGTCGCACCTCGCATGGGCCGGCCCCGCAGCGCCAGGTCGCGCAGGGCAGTGCTCGATGCCGCCTACGCGATCCTCATCGAGGACGGTTTGCAGGCCTTCTCGATCGATGCTGTCGCGGTCCGCTCGGGTGTCGCGCGCACGACGATCTACCGGTCGTGGCCGAGCAAGGGGTTGCTGGCGTTCGAGAGTTTTCGCGAGGCGTTCGAGACGCAGCTTGCCTTTGAACGGACGGCATCGCCGGAAAAGGATCTACACGCCCTTGTCGCCTCGCTGGCACGTTTGTTGAGCGGGCCGGCGGGCCGGCTTGCCACGTCGGTCGTGGCGGAGGCGCAGAGCGATCCCGCCGTCCGGACGCACTTCCTCGAAGACTTCTCCGGACCGCTGCGGCAGCGATCCGCGGTGCTGGTCCAGGCCGGCGTCGATGCCGGCCGCTTTCGCAAGGATCTCGACGTATCGCGTCTTCTGGATGCGGCCATCGGGGCCGTCTATCTCCGCCTGCTGTTCGGTCAGGCCATCGACCAGATCTGGGCTGAGCAGCTTTCATGCACCCTGTTGCGTGGATGTCTGCTCGAACAACCGGGCCCATAGCCATCATCGGCTGCACGCCCACGACGATCCCCCGTGAAGGTTCGGCTTCCCCGGGCGCGAAGGCTTGATATTTGGGTTTCCAAAGGGCGACTGCCCTTTGGCGGGTCCAGGGCAGAGCCCTGGCCCTGACGTCATGTCATCGGTAACCGTTCGGTTGCTGCACGCTGACGTGGACCGGGATGACGTGCTGATGGTTC
>CALMVN010000007.1 GCA_937873225.1 uncultured Acetobacteraceae bacterium | reverse complement strand
CGGTCGATGTTGTTCATCACCTGGTCGGGCGACATCTCGTTGATACCGTCCTGCTGCCCCTTCAGCTGACGGCGGAACTCCGCAAGCTTCTCCGGATCGTTGCGGTCGGGCGGCTCGAAGCAGTCCGGCCCGTCGCCACAGTCGGCGCAAGCCTCGACCTGCGGCGAGTCCTTCAGCTGCGCGTGCGAGTTGCTGTAGGCCTTGGACAGCGCGATGGCGCCCAGGCCGACCACGCTGACGACCAGGGCCACGTCGACGATGACGTCGAGGCCGGGCACGAACTGGACGCCGGCGAGTGCCGCGGCGGCGGCGCCGCTCATCCGGCCGCACCGGCGCGTCGACCGGCCTCCGCGGCCATGGCGCGCATCAGCTGGTCCATGCGCTCGTCCGCGCTGCCGGCACCGTGCATCAGGAAGCGCCTGGTCTGCGGCAGCCGCTCGACCTGGCCCTTCCCGACCAGGCTGACGTAGCAGAACTGGCCCAGCGCCCGTTCCCGCGTGAGGCCGAGCGTGCGCCCGTCCGCTTCCGCGTGCCGCACGAAGCGGTCCAGCTCCGCATCGTCCATCGCCCGCGTCTGCTCGGGGGCGGAAGACCGCAGGTTAGCGGGCGATGGCGCGGTGCGAGCGCCGGACCACCGCGTCGTCCATGGCGGCCAGCTGTTGCGCGGACAGCCGCAGACGGCCGCGCGCCGGCTCCGGCCAGCCGGCCTGGCGGGCGCCCATGTGGGCCTTGCCGTCGTCGTCGCTGAGCGCCAGGCCGGTTGCCGGTCCCATCAGCCGCGCGCGCTGCCCGGGTTCGAGCACCCGGAAGGTCATGGCCATCACCGACGGGTCCCAGTGCCGGAACAGCACCGCCTCGGTCGCGGGGCGGATGACGTCAGACGCGGTATCGGTGCGTGGCAGCTCGATCAGGTTGAGGCCGCGCAGGTGCTGGAACAGCACGCCCTCCTCGACCGGGCCGAGCCAGAACACGCAGGCGGCGGCGATGTCCGGGATGGCGAGGAAGCGGGGCAGCGCCGCCGGGTCGAGACGCGCGAGGAACGGACCGGCCTCGTTGCGCGCCCGGTCGCCCGCGTCGAGGAACAGGGAGCGCGCCGGGATGCCGGCCCGGCCGAGGGTGGCGGACGCGTCGTCGAAGCGGGCGCCGTCGACCACCGCGTGGCGACAGTCCGGGCGCGGCTCCGGGCCGGAGGTGAGGAGTTCGGCCAGGCCTCGGGCACGTGCCTGGCTATCCATGAGACAAGCCCGACCAATCCGCGGCTTCATATTACGTTTCGAAGAGTTCAGCCAAGAGGCCATCGCTTTCCTGGCAAATCGACGTTCCACGTGGACGCAAGGCGGGTGATCGACGGAAGCAGGTCCATCGCCGCGGCGGGACGTCGCGCTCCGCCAGGCCCGGACAGGAGCGAAACCGACCAGCGCCGCCGGGCCTGCCTCTTCATGTCACGGCCTATTGACATTGCAATCCGGCGGTCCAGGATAAAAGAGTTTCGCAATCCTGGCGTTTCTCCCGTGTCGATCGGGAACAAGGGGGCGATGCTTGGACCACGAGCCCGGCTATGGGAGCTTCCAGGCTTTCATCAACGGTCTGCCCCACCTGGTGTTCGGCTGTCGCGCCGATGGCGACCGGACGTGGCCCAGTCCGCAATGGGTGGTCTACACCGGGCTGCCGGTGGACAGGAGCCTCGGCTTCGGCTGGCTCGACGCGGTGCATCCCGACGACCGGCAGCTGACGCTGGAGGCCTGGTCCGGAGCCCCGGCCTCCGGCAGCTGCCTCGTCGAGCACCGGATCCGACGCGCCCGGGACGGCTCCTACCGCTGGCACCAGACCAGGGCGGCACCCCTGGACGGATGGCCGGTGCCGGACGCGGACTGGGTGGGCAGCTCGGTCGACATCGACGATCTCTGCCGGCTGCGGCAGCAGATCGCGGAGGCCGAATGGCAGCTGCGCGTGTTCGTCGAGGGCGTGCCGCAGCTGCTCTGGCGCTCCTGCAGCGTGGGCAGCTGGACCTGGGCCAGCCCGCAATGGCTCGCCTTCACCGGCCAGAGCCAGGACGGCAGCCACGATCGGGGATGGCTGGACGCGGTGCATCCGGAGGACCGCGAGCGGACCCTGGCCGCCTGGGAGGCGGCGGTGCCGCTCGGCTGCCTGGACGTCGAGTTCCGGGTGCGCCGGGCGGCGGACGGCGCCTATCTGTGGCACCGCACCCGGTCGACCCCGGTGCGGGACGAGGCCGGCCGGATCGTCGAGTGGCTCGGTTCGACCACGGACATCCAGGACCTCAAGGCGCTGCAGGAGCATCAGGAGGTGCTGCTCGCCGACCTGCAGCGTCACGCGCGCGAGCTGGAAGACGAGATCGGGGAGCGCAGGCGGATCGAGGCGCGGCTGGTCTACGATGCCCATCACGACGGGCTGACCGGGCTGCACAACCGCGCCTTCTTCATGAGCCGGCTCAAGGCGTCCCTGGAGGAACCGGAACGCGGTGCGCCGCGCCGGTGCGCCGTCCTGTTTCTCGACCTGGACCGCTTCAAGCTGGTCAACGACAGCCTCGGCCACCAGGTGGGCGACCTGCTGCTGATGGACGTCGCCAACAGGCTGCGCGGCTGCATCGGGCCGCAGGACACGCTCGCGCGCTTCGGCGGCGACGAGTTCGCGGTGCTGGTCCGTGACGTGGACGGGACCACCCTCGTCCTGGACCTGGCCGAGCGCATCCTGGGCTCGATCCGCCGACCGGTCTGGCTCGGGGAGCACGAGCTGTTCTCGTCCGGCAGCATCGGCATCGTCCACGCCACCGCGGAGGAGCTGGCGTCCGAGGAGGTGCTGCGCAACGCCGACATCGCGATGTACTGCGCCAAGCGCAGCGACAGCGGCTACGTGGTCTTCACCGACGCCATGCGCGGGGAAGCGGTGGAGGCGCTGGAGCTTCGCACCGACCTGCGCAACGCGCTGGGGCGCAACCAGCTGTTCCTGGACTACCAGCCGATCTGCAAGGTCGCGACCGGGCAGACCGTCGGCCTGGAAGCGCTGCTGCGCTGGCGTCATCCGAGGCGCGGGCTGGTGCCGCCCGCCGTGTTCATCCGCATCGCGGAGGAGACCGGCCTGATCCGCGAGATCGGCCGCTGGGTGCTGCGCGAGGCCTGCAACCAGATGCGCCGCTGGCGGGACCGGTATCCCTGGCTGGACCTCTACCTCAACGTCAACACCTCCGGCCAGGAGCTGAAGGGATCAGGCTTCGTGAACGCTGTTCATGAGATCCTGTCCGAGGCCGGCCTCGATCCGGGCCGCCTGCAGCTGGAGGTCACCGAAAGCATCTTCCTGCAGCAGCCGGACCTGATCGGCGAGATCCTGGAAGGGGTACGGGCGCTCGGCGTGCGCATCGCGCTGGACGATTTCGGCACCGGCTATTCCTCGCTGAGCTACCTGGACCGCTACCGGGTCGACACGATCAAGATCGACCGCTCGTTCGTGAGCGGGATGTCCACCAGGCAGGCCGCGGTGACGATCGTCGAGACGATCGTGCGGCTGGGGCACGCCATGGGGCTGGGCGTGGTGGCGGAGGGCGTGGAGGACGAGGCCCAGCTGTCGGCGCTGCGCCTCGTGGGCTGCGCCGCCGTGCAGGGCTACTTCCTGGGCTGGCCGCGCTCGGCGGAGGACACCGCCGCCGCCTTGTCGGAGGGCGCCCGGCTGGAGGAGCGCCGGGACGCGCTGCAGGGCTGAGCCGCCGGCCGGGCGAATCCTGCCGCGGCGACTCGCGCGACGCTGGTAGCGTCCCGTCATGTCGCTCGATGTCCTGCAGCTGCTCGGCGCCGCCGGCGCGGTCGCCTCCCTGGTCGTGTCCCTGCTCGTGCTCCGGCTGGTGCTCCTGGCGTCGGGCCGTGAGGACCTGGCGCTGCACCACCTGGCCCGGCTGGAGCGCGAGATGGCGGACCGGCTGGGGCAGGTCCGTCTCGGCATGGAGGAGCGGCTGGGCGGGCTGACCACCGTGATCGCGCGCGAGCAGGGCGAGGCGCGCACGGCGATGGCGAACGCCCTGCGCCAGATGGGGGAGCAGAGCGCCGCCCGGCTGGCCGCGATCCAGTCCAGCGTGAACGAGCAGCTGCACGCGGCGGTCGAGAAGCAGATGACGCGCAGCTTCCAGCGCGTGCTGGAACAGTTCGCGGCGGTGCAGAAGGCGATGGGCGAGGTGTCGTCCATGACCGCGCAGATCGGCGACCTCAAGCGGCTGTTCTCCAACGTCAAGACGCGCGGCGGCTGGGGCGAGGCGCAGCTGCGCGCGATCCTGGACGACGTGCTGCCGGCCGGCAGCTACGAGACCAACCGCCGGCTCAACCCCGCCAACGCCGACGTGGTGGAGTTCGCGGTGCGGATGCCGATGCGCGGCGCCGCGGCGCCGCTGCTGGCGATCGACTCCAAGTTCCCGACCGAGGCGTACGAGCGGCTGCTGAACGCGGTGGACGCGGTGGATGCGGAGGGCGAGCGCGCGGCGCGGCGCGCGCTGGAGGCGCTCGTGCGCATGGAAGCGCGCAAGATCGCCTCCAAGTACATCCTGCCGCCGGTGACGGTGGAGTTCGCGGTGCTCTACCTGCCGACCGACGGGCTGTATGCCGAGGTGGCGCGGGTGCCGGGGCTGATCGACGGGATCGGCCGCACCTGCCGGGTGCTGGTGATGGGGCCGAGCCTGATCCCGGCGCTGCTGCGCACCATCCACCTCGGCTACGTGACGCTCGCGCTGGAGGAGAAGACCGAGGCGATCAGCCACCTGCTGGGGGCCACCCGGCAGGAGATGATCCGCATGGACGGGGTGCTGGAGAAGCTGGGCCGCAACGCGGGGGCGATGAGCAACGCGATCGAGGAGGCGCGCAGGCGGACCCGGGTGGTGGCGCGCAAGCTGCGCGAGGTCGAGGCGCCCGGCCCGGCCGGAGCGATGGCGCTGCCCGACCTGGAGGAGCGGGAGCCGGAGGAGAACGGGCCGGACGGGCTGGCGGCCGATTGAGCCGGCGCGTCGGTTCGGCCGCATCGGGACGGGCGGGCCTGGAACGGGCAGGTCTGGGATGGTCGGGCTCGGGGCTTGCCGGGCTGACCGGGATTTGACTGGTCTGTCGGCTTTCCTGACCCCAACTGGCAGCAGTGATGACTCCTTCAGCCGAGCTCCTGTCCAGCGACTCCGTTCCGCCGCGGGAGCGGCGCGTGCTGCTGGTCGAGGACGATGCCGGGATCGCCCAGGAGGTGTCGGCGGAGCTGTCCGGCCGCGGCTTCTCCGTGGTCCATGCCGCTACCGGTCCGGACGGGCTCGACCACGCCATGAGCGGCGCCTTCGACGTGCTGGTGCTGGACCGGCTGCTGCCGGGACTGGACGGGCTCGCGGTGCTGGAACGGCTGCGCGCGGAGGGGGTGCGCACGCCGGTGCTGGTGCTGAGCGCGCTGTCGGCGGTGGACGACCGGGTGCGCGGGCTCAAGGCGGGCGGCGACGACTACCTGGCCAAGCCGTTCGCGATGGAGGAGCTGGCGGCCCGGCTGGAGGCGCTGCTGCGCCGGCCGCCGGAAACGCGGGAAACCGTGCTGCGCGCCGGGCCGGTGGAGATGGACCTGATCACCCGGCAGGCGCGACGCGCCGGGCGCAGCCTGGAGCTGCTGCCGCGCGAGTTCAGGCTGCTGGAGTACATGGTGCGGCGGCCGAACCAGGTGCTGACGCGGGACATGCTGCTGGAGGACGTGTGGCACTACCGGTTCATCCCGCAGACCAACCTGGTGGACGTGCACATCGGCAAGCTGCGCCGCAAGCTCGACCCGCCGGACGAGACGCCGCTGATCCAGAGCATACGCGGCGCCGGCTTCCTGCTCCGGGTAGAGGAATGAGCGGCACGGCCGGGTGAGGCGGGGGAGATGACCGGGCGCATCCGGTCGGCGGCCGACCTGTTCGGCACGGCTACCTTCCGGCTGGCGCTCGGCTCGTCCGTTCTGCTGGCCGGGGTGGCGCTGCTGCAGTTCTCGCTGATCTACTGGCGCACCACGCAGTACGAGGTGGAGCGGGCCGACCGGCTGCTCGACCGCGAGGCGGCGCTGATGGCGGCGCAGGACCCGGCCGACCTGCGCGAGCAGATGCGGCTCTGGGCCACCAACGACCTCAGGCTGCTGATCACCGCGGCCGGGCTGTTCGATGCCGACCGCAGGCCGATCGCCGGCAACCTCCGGGACTGGCCGGAAGCGCTTCCGGTGGACGGCGCGATCCGCGAGATCACCGTGCATCCGCTCGACCAGGGCGTGCGGACCATCCGTGCCGAAGCGCTGCCGGTGCCGGGAGGGCGCGTTCTGGTGATCGGGCGGGGCCTGCGCGACCTGCAGCAGATCCGCAGCATCACGCTGGATGCCATTGAGACTGCGGCAATTCCTGCTCTCCTGTTCTCGCTCCTGGCCGGGGCTTGGCTGAGCCGTCGCAACCTGGTGCGCGTCGGCCGCATGCAGCTGGCGATCGACCGGATCATGGAAGGCGGGCTGCACGAGCGCCTTCCTGTCAGACGCGGCGGCGACGAGATGGCGCGTCTGGCGGGCAGCGTGAACCGGATGCTGGAGCGGCTGGAGCGGCTGCTCGACGAGATCAAGGGGGTAGGCGACGACATCGCCCACGACCTGCGCACGCCGCTGGCGCGCGTGCGGGCCGGGCTGGAGCGGGCGGTGCTGCATCCAATGCCCGCCGATGGGCTGCGCGCGGCGATCGACCGCGCCGTGGCCGACCTGGACCAGTGCTTCTCGGTGATCACCGCCCTGCTCCGCATCGGCGAGATCGAGAACGGGCGCAGGCAGGGCGGCTTCTCGGTCGTGGCGCTGCGCGAGGTGGCGGCCGAGGTGGTCGAGCTGTACGAGCCGCTGGCGGAGGCGGCCGGCAACCGGCTGCTGCTCGACCATGGGCCGGCGGGGTCGCTGCGCGGCGACCGCGACCTGCTGGTCGAGCTGCTCGCCAACCTGGTCGACAACGCGATCAAGTTCACCCCCGCCGGCGGCACGATCCGGGTGGCCGTGCTGGTCCGGGACCAGGAACCGGTGCTGCGCGTGGCCGATACCGGGATCGGCATCGCGCCGTCGGAGCGCGAGGCGGTGCTCGGCCGGTTCTACCGCTCCGACAAGAGCCGTCACGTCGGCGGCAGCGGGCTCGGCCTGAGCCTGTCCAGCGCGATCGCGCGGCTGCACGGGGCGCGGGTGGTGGTGTCGGGCGCCGACGCGGGCAGCGGCGCGGTGTTCGAGATCGTGTTTCGGAACGAGACGATGCCGTGACAAAAGGTCACGCTTCGAAAGCGGCGGACGGTGATCCGCCGCACCATCTCCTGCGTTGTTCCTTCGCCCCCCACCGGATCTCGTGCCGGGAGACCTTCATGCCCAAGCAGCCGTTCAAGCCTCGATCCTTCGCCTCCCGTTCGCCCGGGCCGCTGCGCATCGCCGCCGCCGCCGCGGTTCTGGCCGTGGCGGGCTGCGAGTACTACCCGCCGGGTTATGGCTACGGCTATGGGGGTGGCTACGGCTACGGCTACGGGGGCGCCTATGGCAGCTATTACGGATACGCGTCGCCGTATGGCTATGGTTACGGCTACGGCTACCCGTTCGGCTTCGGCTACGCGTATCCCTACGGGTTCGACTATCTCGGCTTCGGCTTCGGCCGCTTCGGCTACGGTTTCGGTTACGGCGGCTTCGGCTATGGGCGCTTCGGCTACGGCCGCTTCGGCTACGGCGGCTACGGCTACCGGGGCGGCTACGGCTATGGCGGCGGCTATGGCGGCGGCTTCCGCGGCGGCGGCGGCTTCCATGGCGGCGGCCGTCGCTGATCGGGCCGGGGACGATACCTAAACAGTTATTTCATTGGTGCGCGGCGGGCGCTGGCCTAACCCCTCCGGTCGAACGGGGCGGGACGGGGAGCGATGGATCGACGCGCACGGGCTGACCGGGAGCGGCGCCGGCGGCAGGCCGGGGCGAGGCGGGCGCCTTGAACGCGATCGTCGTCACGGCGCTCAGGCGTCCCCTGACCTTCGTGGTGATGGCCATCCTGATCCTGCTGTTCGGCGGGATGGCGGTGTACAGGACGCCGACCGACATCTTCCCGGGCATACGGGTGCCGGTGGTGGCGGTCGTCTGGACCTATAACGGCCTGATGCCGCAGGACATGTCGGGCCGCGTGATCTACTACTACGAGCGCGCGCTGACCACGACGGTCAACAACATCGAGCACATCGAGAGCCAGTCGCTGTACGGCCGCGGCATCGTCAAGATCTTCTTCCAGCCGGGCACCGACGTGGCGGCGGCGCAGGCGCAGATCACCTCGATCTCGCAGACCGTGCTCAAGCAGATGCCGGCGGGGATCACGCCGCCGCAGGTGCTGGCGTTCGACGCCTCCTCGGTGCCGGTGCTCGACCTCCAGGTCTCCTCGCCCACCATGACCGGCTCCGAGCTCTACGACATGTCGTCGAACCTGATCCGGCCGGCGCTGGTCTCGGTGCCCGGCGCCGCGATCCCGACGCCGTACGGCGGCAGCGCCGGCAACGTGGAGGTCGACCTGGACCAGGCGGCGCTGCTGGCGCACGGGCTGTCCGCGTCGGATGTCGGCCGTGCCCTGGCCGGCCAGAACATCGTGCTGCCGGCGGGCGACCAGAAGATCGGCGCCATCGACTACCTGGTGCAGACCAACGCCGCGCCGCTCGCCGTCGCCAGCTTCAACAACCTGCCGATCAAGCAGGTCGGCAACACGGTGGTCTACCTGCGCGACGTGGCCTTCGTGCACCGCGGCGGGCCGCCGCAGCAGAACATCGTGCTGGTCAAGGGCCAGCAATCGGTGCTGATCGAGGTCCTCAAGACCGGCGACGCCTCCACGCTCGACGTGGTGAAGGGGGTCAAGGCGAAGATCCCGCAGATCCTGAGGACGCTGCCGGCCGGGGTGTCCATCGTTCCGCTGAACGACGCGTCCGGCTTCGTCCGCGACTCGATCGTCGACGTGGTGCAGGAGATGGCGACCGCGGCCTGCCTCACCGGCCTGGTGGTGCTGCTGTTCCTGGGCTCGTGGCGCTCGACGCTGATCGTCGCGACCTCGATCCCGCTGTCGATCCTGTGCTCGATCCTGGTGCTGTCCTGGCTCGGCCAGACCATCAACGTCATGACCCTGGGCGGCCTGGCGCTGGCGGTCGGCATCCTGGTCGACGACGCCACGGTGATGATCGAGAACATCGACTCCCACCTGGAGATGGCGGGCGAGGACGGCCAGCCGAAAGCCCTCGAGACCGCGATCGTCGACGCCGCGAACCAGATCGTGGTGCCGACCTTCGTCTCGACGCTGTGCATCTGCATCGTTTGGCTGCCGCTGTTCCAGCTCGGAGGCGTCGCCGGCTACCTGTTCCTGCCGCTGGCCGAGGCGATCGTGTTCGCCATGATCGCGTCGTTCATCCTGTCGCGCACGCTGGTGCCGACCATGGCCAACTGGCTGCTGGGGGCGCAGGTGTCGGCGCACCGCGACGCGCATCGCCAGGCGCGGCGCCCGGGCCCGTTTACGCGATTCCAGCGCGGCTTCGACGGGCGCTTCAACCGCTTCCGCGACCGCTACCGGGCGACGCTGGAAGGGCTGGTGTCGGCGCGCGGCCGCTTCTCCGCCGGCTTCCTCGCCGCGGCGCTCGCCTCGCTGCTGCTGCTGCTGTTCGCCGGGCGGGAGTTCTTTCCCGGCATCAGGTCGGACGAGATCGACATGCACCTGCGCGCGCCGATCGGCATGCGCCTGGAGGATACCGGCAAGACCGCGACCCTGGTCGACCAGCAGGTCCACGCGCTGCTGCGCGGCCACGTCGTCAGCATCGTTTCCAACTGCGGCCAGCCGGTCAGCGGCATCAACCAGGCCTACAGCTCGACCGGCACCATCGGCACCCAGGACTGCGACCTCAGCATCCTGCTCGACAGCCCGACCTCCCCGGTCGCCCGCGACCGGCAGGTCCTGCGCGTCGGCCTGACGGAGCGCTTTCCGGGCACCGAGTTCAGCTTCCTGCCCGGCGACATCACCGCCAAGATCCTGAACTTCGGGCTGCCGTCGCCGATCGACGTGCAGATCACCGGACGGGACCTGCAGGACAACTACGCCTACGCCACGCGCATGATGGCGCGCATGAAGCGGATCGCCGGCATCGCCGACGTGCGCATCCAGCAGGTGATGAGCGAGCCGACCCTGAAGATCGACTCGCGCCGCTCCTTCGCGCTCGGCACCGGCCTCACCGAGTCCGACATCGCGGGGAACGTGCTGGCGACCCTGTCGGGAAGCGGCCAGGTGGCGCCGACGTACTGGCTCGACACCTCCAACGGCGTGTCGCACCTGGTCAACATCCAGACCCCGCAGGACCAGCTCACCACCATGAACGACCTTGAAACGATCCCGATCGACAAGGGCGACGGCAACCCGTCGGGCCGGGCGCCGCAGATCGTGGGCGCGCTGTCGCGCATCGAGCAGACCGGCACCCCGGGGCTGGTCTCGCACTACTCGATCCTGCCGGTGATCGACATCTACGCCAACGTCGAGGGACGCGACCTGGGCGCGGTCAGCGGCATGGTCAACCAGGTGGTGCAGTCGATGCAGCCGAGCCTGCCGCACGGCTCCTCGATCGGCGTGCGCGGCCAGGCGGCCACGATGTTCGACGCCTACGGGCAGCTGCTGGGCGGCCTCGCGCTGGCGATCGTGCTGATCTACCTGGTGATCGTGGTGAACTTCCAGTCCTGGCTGGATCCGTTCATCATCATCAGCGCGCTGCCGGCGGCGCTGGGCGGCATCGCCTGGAGCCTGTTCCTCACCCACACCACGATCTCGGTGCCGGCGCTGACCGGGGCCATCATGTGCATGGGCACCGCGACCGCGAACTCGATCCTGGTGGTGTCGTTCGCCCGCGAGCGGCTCGAGGCGCACGGCGACCCGGTGCTGGCCGCGATCGAGGCCGGCTACGGCCGCATACGGCCGGTGCTGATGACCGCGCTGGCGATGATCATCGGCATGCTGCCGATGTCGATGAGCAACACCCAGAACGCGCCGCTCGGCCGCGCCGTGATCGGCGGCCTCACGGTGGCGACCTTCGCCACCCTGCTGTTCGTGCCGTGCGTGTTCGCGCTGCTGCACCGGAAGAAGCCCAGGTCCGGAGGAGAACCCGCATGAGCGACGGCAGGAAGCAGCGCCGGGGCTCGGCCGGCGGCGGCCGCGTCGTGCTGCTGCTGGCGGCGGTGGCGGTCGTGCTGGCCGGCTACGGGATCTGGACCCGGGAGACCGCGCTGGCGGCGCTCGGCGACCGCGCCGAGGACGCGTCGATCCCGCGGGTGCAGGTCGTGACCGCGAAGCCCGGGCCGCGGACGCGTACCGTCACCCTGCCCGGCAACATCAACGCCTGGTTCGAGGCGCCGATCTACGCGCAGATCTCGGGCTACGTGCGGATGTGGTACAAGGACTACGGCGCCCCGGTGAAGGCGGGCGAGCTGCTGGCCACCATCGACAGCCCGACCACGGACGCGCAGCTGGCGGCGGCGCAGGCCGAGCTGGCGGTGGCGCAGACGCGCTACAAGCTCGCGGTGGTGACCGCGGGCCGCTGGAAGGCGTTGTCCGGCACGCAGGCGGTGTCGCAGCAGGAGGTCGACGTGCAGGTCGCCGGCGCCGCGGCGCAGAAGGCGCAGGTCGAGGCGGCGAGCCAGGGGGTGGCGCGCTACGGGGCGCAGCACGCGTTCGAGCGGGTGGTGGCGCCGTTCGACGGCGTGGTGACGTCGCGGCGCACCGACGTGGGCGATTACGTGAACGCCGGCGGCGGCGACGTGGGCGCGCGCGGTGCTGCGTCGGAGCTGTTCAGCGTCGCCGACATCCACGAGATGCGGGTGTTCGTCTCGGTGCCGCAGGACTACGCCGACGTGCTGAAGCCGGGCCTGACCGCGACGCTGTCGCTGCCGCAGAATCCGGCCGAGCGCATCCCGGCGACGTTCCTGACCACGGCGCACGCGGTCAACCCGCAGACGCGCACCGTGGTCACCGAGCTCACCGTCGACAACCCCCGGCACGAGCTGTGGCCGGGAAGCTACGCCAGCGTGCGGATGACGGTGCCGGCCGATCCCGACATCCTGATCCTGCCGGAGCAGGCGATGCTGTTCCGGGCGCAGGGCATGCAGGTCGCCCTGGTCGACGCGCAGGACCGGGTGCACCTGCAGGACGTGACGCTCGGCCTCAACTTCGGCACCACGATCCAGGTCCTGGCCGGCCTGAACAGGGCCGACCGCGTGATCAACAACCCGTCGCTCGGCCTGCTGGAGGGCGAGAAGGTGAAGGTGGTCGAGCCGGTGCACGGCTACGGCGACATGGGCGAGGCGCCGGCACCCGCGCCGGCGCTGGCGCCGGCGGCCGCGCCCCAGCCAGCGATCGATGCCGACGATCCGGAGGCGGGAGCGCTCCGATGATCCTTCGCCGGCGCGGCCGGGCGGCGTCGCGGATCGCGGCGGCGCTGCTGCTCGGGCTGGGGTCCGGATGCGACCTGGCGCCGGAGTACCGGCCGCCGCACTACCTGCTGCCCGACGGCTATGCGGGGTCGGGCCCGTTCCGCCGGGCCGATCCCGCCGACACCCTGCCGCGCGGGCCCTGGTGGGAGCGGTTCGGCGACCCGCTGCTGGACCGGCTCGAGGTGCAGGCGACGGCGGACAACGCAGACCTGGCCGGGATCTACGAGCAGTACGTGCAGGCCCGCGACCTGGCCGCGGAAGCGCGCTCGGCGCTGTTCCCGCAGGTGGTCGGCAACGCGTCCACCACCGACAACAGGCAGTCGGAGCACCGGCTGTTCCGAAGCGGCGGGGGCGGGCCGAACGAGCAGTCGTCCAACCAGATCGAGGCGACCGCGTCCTGGGAGCCCGATTTCTGGGACCGGCTGCGCAACCAGACCAGGCAGCAGAAGCGGCTGGCGCAGGCGAGCGCGGCGAACCTGGCCTCGGCGCGGCTGATCCTGCAGGCGGAGCTGGCGACGGACTATGTCGGGCTGCGCGGGCTCGATTCGCAGGACGCGGTGTACCGGCAGGCGATCGGGTTCTACCGCAAGGCGGTGGAGATCACAGAGCTGCGGCTCCAGGGCAAGATCGCCTCCGGGCTGGACGTGGCGCGGGCCGAGAACCAGCTCACGGCGACGGAGGCGCTGGACAGCGGCATCTCCGGCCAGCGTGCGGTGCTGCAGCACGCGATCGCGGTGCTGGCGGGCGCCAACCCGAGCACGTTCCGGATCGAGCCGGTGGGCGATGCCCGGCTGACGGTGCCGGCGGTGCCGGCGGGGGTGCCGTCGCAGCTGCTGCAGCGCCGGCCGGACATCGCGCAGTCCGAGCGGGAGATGGCGTCGGCGAACGCCGGGATCGGCGTGTCGCGGGCGGCATTCTATCCCGACATCTCCATCAGCCTGCTCGGCGGGTTCCAGGACACCGGGTTCAGCCTGGCCAGCCTGCCGAACAGCCTGTGGACGATCGGCGCCGGCTCGGTGCTGCCGCTGTTCCAGGGCGGCCTGCGTCGGGCCGAGCTGCAGCGGAGCTGGTCGCAGTACAGCCAGGCGGTGGACGCGTACCGCTCCACCGTGCTGGGGGCGTTCCAGGAGGTGGAGGACGGGCTGACGCTGACCGCGCAGCTGCAGACCGAGGCGCAGGAGCAGCGGGAGGCGGTGGCGGCGGCCGACCGGGCGCAGGCGATGACGCTGGCGCTGTATACCGGGGGGCTGACCAACTACCTGGATGCGGTGGTGGCGCAGGTGACGGCGCTGACGGCGCAGATCGCCGAGGTGGAGGTGGAGACCGCGCGGCTGCAGGCGGCGGTGTCGCTGGTGCGCGCGGTGGGCGGGGGGTGGAGCACGGCGGACCTGCCGAGCGAGAACGGGGTGCTGCCGTTCAACCCTGTCGCCGTCACCGGCAGCGACCGGGTGCCGCGGCGGGACGGCACCGGCGGCGGAACGGACGAGGCGTCGCGTCCCCCCGACGCGGTGCCCTGAGAACGCCGCCCGGAAAGGCGCCCCGGAGGGTCGCGTCGGGATCCGCTCGACCGATCGTGCAGGCCTCCGCCGCATCCAACGGCGGCATCCGCGAGTAGACCTTCCAGCAGGACGGGGACGACATCGCGATGCAGGCGGCGCCATGACCGACGCGCGTGGCCGACGGCGTCCGGCGGCCATCACCTTCGTGGTCCTTTCCGTCCTCGGCAGGGCGCCGGACGCCGAGGCCCACGTGAAGTGGTTCACGACCACGAACGTCCACGATGCGCCTGTGGCGCTTCGGGCGGTGCTCTCGGCGCGTTTCCTGGACGTCCTCGCGGTCTTCACCCTGCTGGTGCTGCTGGGCTTCCTGCTCGATGGCTGGATCGCGCGCGTCTGGCCGAGGCTCCTCAGCAGCGGCCGGTCCTGCGACGCGACCGAGCAGCGCCTGGTGCGCGCCGCCGCCGGCGCCTACTTCGTGTGCGCCTCGGCGGCCGGCAGGATGATCCTGACGCCGGAGCTGCGGACCCACATGCCGTGGGTCGCGGTGATGCAGTTCCTGATCGCCCTGTGCCTGGTCTGGCGGCGGACCTGCATCCTGTCGGGTCTCGGGGTCCTGGTCCTCTACCTCGACGCGATCCGCCAGTACGGCCTGTTCCACCTGACCGACTACGTCTTCATGCCCTGCCTGGCCGCTTATCTGGCCTCCCTCTCCATCCGCTGGGCGGCGCTGTTCCGGCTGCGCGAGCCGCTGCTGACCGGTGGCCTCGCCTTCAGCCTGGCCTGGACGGCGATCGAGAAGTTCCTCTATCCGCAGTGGACCGAGGCGGTGGTCGCCACGCACCCGAGCATCGCCATGGGGCTGCCGGTGTCCGCCGTGGTGGTCATCGCCGGCTTCGTCGAGTTCACGCTGGCGTTCTACCTGGTGACCGGACGCGGCCTGCTCCGCCTCGGCGGCGCGGGATACGCCGCCATCTTCATTGCCGCCATGCCGGCCTTCGGTCGGCTCGACGTGTTCGGCCACCTGGTGATCCTCGCCACGCTCGGCATCGTGATCCTGCGCGGCACGACGCCGATGCAGGACGGCCTTCACCTCGCCGGCGGCCGCCTGTCGGTGGACGCCGCGTGGATCACCCTGCTCTACCTGCTGTCCCTGGCGCTGTTCTTCGCCGCCTACTACGCGATGCAACGGACCTGAGGGCCGCGCCGACGGCGGCACGGGGAGGAGGGTTGCCAAGCGCCGGAGGGTGGTCTAAAGGCCCGCCTCCCTCTCCGGAACGCGGGAGACCTCCTGCCGGCACATGCCGGCGGGTCGGTCGTCCGTACCGCGGTCCTGGCGTCACAAGGAGCCCAGGATATGGCCAAGAAGATCGTCGGCTACATCAAGTTGCAGATCCCCGCCGGCAAGGCGAACCCGTCGCCGCCGGTGGGCCCGGCGCTCGGGCAGCGCGGGCTGAACATCATGCAGTTCGTCAAGGAGTTCAACGCGGCGACGCAGGGGCTGGAGCCCGGCACGCCGACGCCGGTGGTGATCACCGCGTTTGCCGACCGCACCTTCACCTTCATCACCAAGACGCCGCCGAACACCCACTTCCTGCTCCGCGCGGCCAAGGTGTCCAAGGGCTCGGCCACGGTGGGCAAGGGGGCGGCGGCCGGCCGGGTGACCACCACCCAGTTGCGCGAGATCGCCGAGATCAAGATGAAGGACATGAACGCCAACGACATCGAGGGGGCGGTTCGCATGCTGGCGGGCTCGGCGCGCTCGATGGGTCTCACCGTGGTGGAGGGCTGATCCGATGGCGAAGAACAAGCGGCTGACCGCGGCCGAGGCGAAGGTCGAGCACAACAAGGCCTATAGCCTGGACGAGGCGATCGCGCTGGTGAAGACCAACGCCACGGCCAAGTTCGACGAGACGGTGGAGCTGTCGCTGGGGCTGGGCATCGACCCGCGCCATGCCGACCAGATGGTGCGCGGGCTGCTGAGCCTGCCGAACGGCACCGGCAAGACGCTGCGGGTGGGGGTGTTCGCGCGCGGGCCGAAGGCGCAGGAAGCGCTGGACGCGGGCGCCGACGTGGTGGGCGCAGACGACCTGGCGGAGAAGGTGCAGGCGGGCGAGATCGGCTTCGACCGCTGCATCGCCACGCCGGACATGATGGCGCTGGTCGGGCGGCTGGGGAAGATCCTGGGGCCGCGCGGGCTGATGCCGAACCCGAAGCTCGGCACCGTGACCATGGACGTGAAGGGCGCGGTGAGCGCTGCCAAGTCCGGGCAGGTGGAGTTCCGCGCCGAGAAGGCCGGGATCATCCATGCCGGGATCGGCAAGGCGTCGTTCGAGCCGGCCAAGCTGGCGCAGAACATCCGCGCGCTGGTGGACGCGATCCAGAAGGCCAAGCCGACCGGCGCCAAGGGCACCTACCTGCAGCGGGCGGCGCTGTCCTCGACCATGGGGCCCGGCGTGAAGGTGGACGTGTCCTCCTTTACCGCGTCCTGAAGAATGCGCCGGCGCTCCGGCGCCGGCGAGCAGGGGAGCGGCCTCCGGGCCGTTCTTCCGGACCTGTCCAAGACCGCTCGCGGCGGCACCCCTTCGGGGATGCGGCCTTAATCGATCCCTCCGGGTCGGCGCGCGAAAGACGGGAGACGCCAGTTCGCTGGTGGTTCCGACTTCTTCCTTGCGGACAGGCGAACCGGATCGGCAGGCGTTCGCGCGTGCCGGTCCATGGGCAACCCGGCCCTCCAGGCGTTCGCCTGGCGGGCCACGACGGAGACGGGATTTGGACCGTACGGAGAAGCACGCGTTCGTCGCCTCGCTCGCCGCCGTGTTCGCAGACACGTCCATGGTCGTCGTCACCCGCAATGACGGGATGACGGTGGCGCAGGTGACGGGGCTGCGGAGCCGGATGCGCGCCGCGGGAGCGACGTTCAAGGTCGCGAAGAACCGGCTGGCCACGCTCGCCCTGGATGGGACCCGATTCGACGGCATCGTGCCAATGCTGAAGGGACCGACCGCGCTCGCGTGGGCGCACGACCCGGTGGCGGTGGCCAAGGTGGCGGTCGAGTTCGCCAAGACCAACGACAAGCTCGTCATCCTCGGCGGTGCGCTCGGGACCCAGACGCTGAATGCGGATGGTGTCCGGGCGCTGGCCGAGCTGCCGTCCCTGGACGTCCTGCGTGCGCAGCTGGTGGGGCTCATCGCCACGCCGGCGACCCGCATCGCGGGCGTGCTGCAGGCGCCGGCGGGACAGCTTGCGCGGGTCTTCGGGGCCTACGCCAAGAAGGACGCGGAGGCGGAGCCAGAGGCCGCCTGAGGCGGACCCGGGGCGACGCCGCCATCCCCAGGGGTGGCAGTCGAGAAAGTGATCGCGGGTCCGGAAACCGGGCTTGCACGGAACCACACAGCCTTTATATCAGGAACATCACATCATGGCCGATCTGACGAAGCTTGTTGACGAGCTGTCCGCTCTCACCGTTCTCGAGGCTGCGGAGCTGTCCAAGCTCCTCGAGGAGAAGTGGGGCGTGTCCGCTGCGGCACCGGTTGCCGCCGCTGCTGCCCCGGTCGCCGCCGCTGCGGCACCGGTCGAGGAGCAGACCGAGTTCACGGTGATCCTCGCCAAGGCGGGCGACAAGAAGATCAACGTGATCAAGGAGGTGCGCACCATCACCGGCCTGGGCCTGAAGGAGGCCAAGGACCTGGTCGAGGGTGCGCCGAAGCCGGTGAAGGAAGGCGTCAACAAGGAAGACGCCGCGAAGTTCAAGAAGATGCTGGAAGAGCAGGGTGCCGCTGTCGAGATCAAGTAGGCTTCTTGTCGTGCGGCCGGTTCTCCGGCCGGAGGAGTAGTCCATCGGGGTGGGAATCAGGAATGGTTCCCGCCCTCTTGGTCGTGGTGGCGCCTGGATCCTCCGGACATGTCCGGATCGGGTCGGGCGCTTGAGGCATTGAGACCGTTCTGGCGGCGCTGCAGTGCAGCAGGATGGTCATGCGATCCGGTATCGGTCGGATTGCGAACGGTTTTTCCGGCCGAGGGTTCGGCCGGACGCGTGCGGCTGCCGCAGCATGGCATGTCCCCACCGTCCGCGCAGGACCCGGAGCCGGCAGGCGACGGGGCAGGACCACACGATGAACGCGATGACCAAATCGTTCACGGGACGCAAGCGCATCCGCAAGAGCTTCGGGCGCATCCCCGAGGTGGCTCCGATGCCCAACCTGATCGACGTGCAGCGTGCCTCCTACGAGGCGTTCCTGCAGATGAACGTAGCCCCCGACAGCCGGACCGCGTCCGGGCTGCAGGAGGTGTTCCGCTCGGTGTTCCCGATCAACGACTTCGCCGGCCGCGGGCGGCTGGAGTTCGTGCACTACGAGCTGGAGGAGCCGAAGTACGACGTCGAGGAGTGCATCCAGCGCGGCATGACGTTTGCGGCGCCGCTGAAGGTGATCCTGCGGCTGATCGTGTGGGACGTGGACGAGGATACAGGCTCGCGCTCCATCCGCGACATCAAGGAGCAGCCCGTCTACATGGGCGACATGCCCCTGATGACGGACAATGGCACCTTCATCATCAACGGCACCGAGCGCGTCATCGTGTCTCAGATGCACCGGTCGCCGGGCGTGTTCTTCGACCATGACAAGGGCAAGACGCACTCGTCCGGCAAGTTCCTGTTCGCTGCCCGAGTGATCCCGTATCGCGGCTCCTGGCTCGACTTCGAGTTCGACAGCAAGGACATGGTCTATGTCCGCATCGACCGGAAGCGGAAGCTGCCGGTGACGACGCTGCTGTACGCGCTGGAAAGCAACGCGTCGGCGGCTGCGCGCGCCGCCAAGGCGGCCGAGGGCGGCGACGTCGACTCCATGGACATACGCGGCATGGACCAGGACGAGATCCTGTCCAACTTCTATGCCCAGGTGGTGTTCACCCGGACGCCCAAGGGCTGGGCACGGCCGTTCGACCCCGACGCGTTCCGCGGCCTGAAGCTGCTGGAGCCGCTGGTCGACGCCGACACTGGCGAGGTGGTGGCCAAGGCGGACGACAAGCTGACCGCCCGCTCGACCCGCAAGATCGCCGAGAAGACCAAGGAGGTCCTGGTCGGGCGCGCCGACCTGCTCGGGCGCTACGTCGCCTATGACCTGGTCAACGACGACACCGGCGAGATCTACGGCGAGGCGGGCGAGGAGCTGACCGAGCCGCGACTGGCTGCGCTGGAGGAGATGGGCATCGACCGGCTGCCGACGCTGGCGGTCGACAACAGCAACGGGCCGTGGATCCGCAACACCCTGGCGGTGGACAAGAACGGCTCGCGCGAGGACGCGCTGGTCGACATCTACCGGGTGATGCGCCCGGGCGAGCCGCCGACGCCGGACACCGCGGAGGCGCTGTTCCGCGGGCTGTTCTTCGACGCCGACCGCTATGACCTGTCGGCGGTCGGGCGGGTGAAGATGAACATGCGCCTTGGCGTCGACGCCGAGGACACGGTGCGGGTGCTGCGCAAGGAGGACATCCTGCGCACGGTGAAGATCCTGTGCGAGCTCAAGGACGGCCGCGGCACGATCGACGACATCGACAACCTCGGCAACCGCCGGGTGCGCTCGGTGGGCGAGCTGATGGAGAACCAGTACCGGGTCGGGCTGCTGCGCATGGAGCGCGCGATCCGCGAGCGCATGGGTTCGGTCGACATCGACACCGTGATGCCGCACGACCTGATCAACGCCAAGCCTGCGGCCGCCGCGGTGCGCGAGTTCTTTGGCTCGTCGCAGCTCAGCCAGTTCATGGACCAGACCAACCCGCTGTCGGAAGTGACGCACAAGCGCCGCCTGTCGGCGCTTGGCCCGGGCGGGTTGACGCGCGAGCGGGCGGGCTTCGAGGTGCGCGACGTGCACCCGACGCACTACGGCCGCATCTGCCCGATCGAGACTCCGGAAGGGCCGAACATCGGCCTGATCAACTCGCTCGCCACCTATGCCAAGGTGAACAAGTACGGCTTCATCGAGACGCCGTACCGCCTGGTGAAGGACGGGGCGCTGCAGGACGGGTGGAAGTACCTGTCGGCGATGGAGGAGGAGAAGCTGGTGGTGGCGCAGGCGGACGCCGCGCAGGACACCAGCGGCAACCTCACCGACGAGCTGGTGTCGGTGCGACGCGGCGGCGATTTCCGGCTGGTCAAGCCGGAGGACGTGACGGCGTGCGACGTGTCGCCGAAGCAGCTGGTGTCGGTGGCTGCGGCGCTGATCCCGTTCCTGGAGAACGACGACGCCAACCGCGCGCTGATGGGCTCGAACATGCAGCGCCAGGCGGTGCCGCTGATCCAGTCCGACGCGCCGCTGGTCGGCACCGGCATGGAGGCGGCGGTCGCGCGTGACTCCGGCGCCACCATTGTGGCGCGCCGGCCGGGCGTGGTCGACCAGATCGACGGCGCGCGCATCGTGGTGCGGGCGACCGACGAGGGCGGCGCCACACAGGGCGTCGACATCTACCGGCTGCGCAAGTACATGCGCTCCAACCAGTCGACCTGCATCAACCAGCGTCCGCTGGTGCGCGTGGGCGACCGGGTGGTGGTGGGTGACATCATCGCCGACGGGCCCTCCACCGAGCTCGGCGAGCTGGCGCTGGGGCGCAACGTGCTGGTCGCGTTCATGCCGTGGAACGGCTACAACTTCGAGGACAGCATCCTCATCTCCGAGCGTATCGCGCGCGACGACGTGTTCACCTCGATCCACATCGAGGAGTTCGAGGTCATGGCGCGAGACACCAAGCTCGGCCAGGAGGAGATCACCCGCGACATCCCCAACGTCGGCGAGGAGGCGCTGCGCAACCTCGACGAGGCCGGCATCGTGTATGTCGGCGCCGAGGTGAACCCGGGCGACATCCTGGTCGGCAAGGTGACGCCGAAGGGCGAAAGCCCGATGACGCCGGAGGAGAAGCTGCTCCGCGCCATCTTCGGCGAGAAGGCGTCCGACGTGCGCGACACCTCGCTGAAGCTGCCGCCGGGCACCACCGGCACCATCGTCGACGTGCGCGTGTTCTCCCGTCGCGGCGTCGACAAGGACGAGCGCGCGATGGCAATCGAGCGCTCGGAGATCGAGCGCCTGGCCAAGGACCGCGACGACGAGCGCGCGATCCAGGAGCGGTCGTTCTACAACCGGCTGCGCGAGCGCCTGCTCGGCCAGAAGGCCGGCGCCGGGTTCAAGGGCATCAAGTCGGGCACCGAGCTGACCGAGGAGGTGCTGGCCGAGCATCCGCGCGGGGCGTGGCGCAACGTGGTGGTGGCGTCCGACCAGGCGGTGGCCGAGATCGAGACGCTGAAGCGCGAGTTCGACTTCGCGGTGGGCCGCATCCAGGCGCGGTTCGACAGCAAGGTCGAGAAGCTCCAGCGCGGCGACGAGCTGCCGCCCGGCGTGATGAAGATGGTCAAGGTGTTCGTGGCGGTGAAGCGCAAGCTGCAGCCGGGCGACAAGATGGCCGGACGCCACGGCAACAAGGGCGTGGTGTCCCGCGTGACGCCGGTCGAGGACATGCCGTTCCTGGAGGACGGCACGCCGGTCGACCTGGTGCTGAACCCGCTCGGCGTGCCGTCGCGCATGAACGTGGGGCAGATCCTGGAGACGCATCTCGGCTGGGCCTGCGCCAACATCGGCAAGGGCATCGGCGAGCTGGTGGACGAGTACCAGCGCACGGGGGCGGCGAAGCAGGAGCTGCTGGACGAGCTGAAGGCGGTATACGGCGACGAGGTGTATCGCGACGACATCGCCACGCTGCCGAACGAGCAGCTAGTCGAGCTGGCGCACAACCTGCGCAAGGGAGTGCCGATCGCGACGCCGGTGTTCGACGGTGCGCGCATCTCCGACATCGAGGCGATGCTGAGCCGGGCTGGGCTCGACACCTCCGGCCAGTCGCAGCTGACCGACGGGCGCACCGGCGAGCCGTTCGAGCGCAAGGTGACGGTGGGCTACGTGTACATGCTCAAGCTGCACCACCTGGTGGACGACAAGATCCACGCGCGCTCGATCGGGCCGTACTCGCTCGTCACCCAGCAGCCGCTGGGCGGCAAGGCGCAGTTCGGCGGCCAGCGCTTCGGCGAGATGGAGGTGTGGGCGCTGGAAGCGTACGGCGCCGCCTACACGCTGCAGGAGATGCTGACGGTGAAGTCGGACGACGTGTCCGGCCGCACCAAGGTCTACGAGGCGATCGTGCGCGAGCAGGACGACTTCGAGGCCGGCATCCCGGAGTCCTTCAACGTCCTGGTCAAGGAGCTGAAGTCGCTCGGGCTGAACGTCGACTTGGAGCAGAGCGGGACTTGAGGACGCAAGGCCAAGGGCTCTGCCCTTGGAACCCGCCAAAGGCTCGCCTTTGGAAACCGATCGATAAGAGGATTCTCAAGGCGAGCCTTGAGCGGGTCCAGGGCAGAGCCCTGGTCTTCTCGGATGTATTCAACGGTTTGCCGGTCGCTTCGTGCGGTCGGCCTCCCTTCGTGAAGGGTTTCGGCGCATGAACGAACTGATGAAGATCCTTGGCCAGACCGGCCAGGCGCAGACCTTCGACCAGATCAAGATCCAGCTGGCCTCGTCGGAGCAGATCCGCTCCTGGTCCTACGGCGAGATCAAGAAGCCGGAAACCATCAACTACCGCACGTTCAAGCCGGAACGGGACGGGCTGTTCTGCGCGCGCATCTTCGGTCCGATCAAGGACTACGAGTGCCTGTGCGGCAAGTACAAGCGGATGAAGTTCCGCGGCATCATCTGCGAGAAGTGCGGCGTCGAGGTGACGCTGGCCAAGGTGCGCCGCGAGCGCATGGGCCACATCGAGCTGGCGTCGCCCGTGGCCCACATCTGGTTCCTGAAGTCGCTGCCGAGCCGGATCGGGCTGATGGTCGACCTCACGCTCAAGGAGCTGGAGAAGATCCTGTACTTCGAGAGCTACGTGGTTCTCGAGCCGGGCCTGACCGACCTCAAGCTGCACCAGCTGCTGAACGAGGACCAGCTGCTGGCCAAGCAGGACGAGTTCGGCGAGGACGGGTTCCGGGCGGGCATCGGCGCCGAGGCGATCAAGTCGGTGCTGGTCAGCGTCGACTGCGACGCCGAGAAGGTGAAGCTGCGCAGCGACCTCAAGGACACCACGTCCGAAGCCAAGCGCAAGAAGCTGGTCAAGCGGCTGAAGCTGGTCGAGGCGTTCGCCGAGAGCGGCTCGCGTCCGGACTGGATGATCCTGGACGTGGTGCCGGTGATCCCGCCCGAGCTGCGTCCGCTGGTGCCGCTGGACGGCGGCCGGTTCGCGACCTCC
Organism: uncultured Acetobacteraceae bacterium; assembly: GCA_937873225.1. GTDB lineage: Bacteria > Pseudomonadota > Alphaproteobacteria > Acetobacterales > Acetobacteraceae > Lichenicola. Next base: position 26,700 of record CALMVN010000007.1, on the reverse strand, counting down.
GACCTGAACGACCTGTATCGCCGCGTGATCAACCGCAACAACCGGTTGAAGCGGCTGATCGAGCTGCGTGCACCCGACATCATCGTGCGCAACGAGAAGCGCATGCTGCAGGAGAGCGTCGACGCGCTGTTCGACAACGGGCGTCGCGGACGGGCCATCACGGGCGCCAACAAGCGTCCGCTGAAGTCGCTGAGCGACATGCTGAAGGGCAAGCAGGGCCGGTTCCGGCAGAACCTGCTCGGCAAGCGCGTCGACTATTCCGGCCGCTCGGTGATCGTGGTCGGGCCCGAGCTGAAGCTGCACCAGTGCGGCCTGCCGAAGAAGATGGCGCTCGAGCTGTTCAAGCCGTTCATCTACTCCAAGCTGGAGAAGTACGGCCACGCCACCACCATCAAGGCGGCGAAGCGCATGGTGGAGAAGGAGCGTCCCGAGGTGTGGGACATCCTGGAGGAGGTGATCCGCGAGCACCCGGTAATGCTGAACCGGGCGCCGACGCTGCACCGGCTGGGCATCCAGGCGTTCGAGCCGGTGCTGATCGAGGGCAAGGCGATCCAGCTGCATCCGCTGGTTTGCACCGCGTTCAACGCCGACTTCGACGGCGACCAGATGGCGGTGCACGTGCCGCTGAGCCTGGAAGCGCAGCTCGAGGCGCGGGTGCTGATGATGAGCACCAACAACATCCTGAGCCCGGCGAATGGCAAGCCGATCATCGTGCCGAGCCAGGACATCGTGCTCGGGTTGTACTACCTGTCGCTGGAGACGGCGGAGTTCCGGGAGACGCCGGACCAGAACGAGTACGACGACAAGGGCCGCGTCACCGTAACTGGCGCGCCGGCGTTCGGCTCGATCGGCGAGATCGAGTTCGCGCTGACCGAGAAGGCGATCCGGCTGCACGACAAGATCCGGGCGCGCTATGAGACGGTGGACGCGGACGGGAAGAAGGTGCGTAGCACCGTCATCACCACGCCGGGCCGGATGCTGATCGCGCAGATCCTGCCCAAGCACCCGGCGGTGCCGTTCTCGCTGCTCAACAAGCAGCTGACCAAGAAGAACGTGTCGGACGTGATCGACGCGGTGTATCGCCACTGCGGCCAGAAGGAGTGCGTGATCTTCGCCGACCGGCTGATGGGGCTGGGCTTCGGCCAGGCGGCCAAGGCCGGCATCTCGTTCGGCAAGGACGACATGATCATCCCGGACGCGAAGAAGCCGCTGGTGGACAGGACCACCGCCGAGGTGAAGGAGTTCGAGCAGCAGTACCAGGACGGGCTGATCACCGCCGGCGAGCGCTACAACAAGGTGGTCGACGCCTGGTCGCGCTGCACCGACGAGGTGCAGGCGGCGATGATGAAGGAGATCTCGCGCCAGGAGGTCGGCAAGCAGACGAACTCGGTGTGGATGATGAGCCACTCGGGCGCGCGCGGCTCGCCGGCGCAGATGAAGCAGCTGGCCGGCATGCGCGGGCTGATGGCCAAGCCGTCCGGCGAGATCATCGAGCAGCCGATCATCGCCAACTTCAAGGAAGGCCTGTCGGTTCTCGACTACTTCACCTCCACTCACGGTGCCCGCAAGGGCCTCGCGGACACGGCGCTGAAGACCGCGAACTCCGGCTACCTGACCCGCAGGCTGGTCGACGTGGCGCAGGACTGCATCATCGTCGAGGAGGATTGCGGTGCCGAGCGCGGCCTGACCGTGCGCGCGGTAATGGATGGCGGCGAAGTGGTGTCGTCGCTGTCCGAGCGGATCCTCGGCCGCACGACCGCGACCGACGTGCTGGCTCCGGCCGACGGGCACGTGGTGCTGCCGCGCAACACCCTGATCGGGGAAGCGGAAGCTGAGCTGGTCGAGAACGCGGCGGTCGAGAGCATGCTGATCCGTTCCGTGCTGACCTGCGACAGCCGGGTCGGCGTGTGCGGCCTGTGCTACGGGCGCGATCTCGCCCGCGGCACGCCGGTCAACATCGGCGAGGCGGTCGGCGTGATCGCGGCGCAGTCGATCGGCGAGCCGGGCACGCAGCTGACCATGCGCACCTTCCACATCGGCGGCGCCGCCCAGCGTGGTGCCGAGCAGTCGATGGTGGAGGCGTCGCACGACGGCATCGTCACGGTGAAGAACCGCACGGTGGTGCAGAACAGCCAGGGCGTGCCGGTGGTGATGTCGCGCAACTGCGAGATCGTGCTGACCGACGAGAAGGGCACCGAGCGGGCGCGGTTCCGGGTGCCGTACGGTGCAAGGCTGCTGGTCGACGAGGGGGCGGCGGTGTCGCGCCAGCAGAAGCTGGCCGAGTGGGACCCGTACACCCTGCCGATCATCACCGAGCGGGCCGGCACGGTGGAGTACCTCGACCTGATCGACTCCATCACCCTGGTGGAGCGGATGGACGAGGTCACCGGCCTCACCTCCAAGGTGGTGGTGGACTACAAGCAGGCCTCCAAGGGGGTGGACCTGCGCCCGCGGCTGCAGCTCAAGGACGAGCGCGGCGAGGTGCTCAAGCTCGGCACCGGCGGCGAGGCGCGCTATTTCCTGCAGCCGGACTCGATCCTGTCGGTCGAGAACGGGGCGGTGGTGGCGGCGGGCGACGTGCTGGCGCGCATCCCGCGCGAGGGCTCCAAGACCCGCGACATCACCGGCGGCCTGCCGCGCGTGGCCGAGCTGTTCGAGGCGCGCCGTCCGAAGGACCATGCGATCATCGCCGAGACCGATGGCCGCATCGAGTTCGGCAAGGACTACAAGGCCAAGCGCCGGGTGATCGTGAAGAACGACGAGACGCAGGAGGAGACCGACTACCTGATCCCGAAGGGCAAGCACGTGTCGGTGCAGGAAGGCGACTTCGTGCGCCGGGGCGATCCGCTGGTCGACGGGCCGCGGGTGCCGCACGACATCCTCAAGGTGCTGGGCGTCGAGGCGCTGTCGGACTACCTGGTCAACGAGATCCAGGACGTCTACCGGCTGCAGGGCGTGAAGATCAACGACAAGCACATCGAGGTGATCGTTCGCCAGATGCTGCAGAAGGTGGAGATCCTGGAGCCGGGCGACACGACCTACCTGATCGGCGAGACGGTGGATCGCATCGAGTACGAGGGCGAGAACGCCAAGCGGCTGCAGGCGAACGAGCGTCCGGCGCACGCGATGCCGGTGTTGCAGGGCATCACCAAGGCGTCGCTGCAGACGCACTCGTTCATCTCGGCGGCGTCGTTCCAGGAGACCACGCGGGTGCTGACCGAGGCGGCGACGGCCGGCAAGGTGGACACGCTGAACGGGCTCAAGGAGAACGTCATCGTTGGGCGGCTGATCCCGGCGGGGACCGGCTCGGTGATGAACAAGCTGCGTGCCGTGGCCGCCGGCCGCGACAAGCAGCGGGTCATCGGCCGGGACGTGCCGGCGGCGGCGGTCAAGGCGGCGGAGTAGGCCGCCTCCCACCCTGCGGGATTGTCACCATCAAGGCCGGCCGGGGTAACCTGGCCGGCCTTCTTCTTGCCCGGCACGGGCAGCGCAGCACGGAATACCCGCCCTGCGGCGGGAGCGCTCCGAATCGTCACGCAGGCGGGTGCACATGCTTGACTTGGGGTCTCCGCACTCGTAGTTATCCGCCCCTCGGCTAGCCCCGTCCCGAGACGGTCGGAAGCCGCCAGATGCAGCACCTCGCGTGCGGCGCCGTCCCCGTTGCTACAGGGGACCAAGGCCGCATGTGGTCAGAACACCGCGGACGGGATGCTCCCGCCCAGGCGGCTTTTTGTTGTGGATGGCGGGTTCGGTCCTCTCGATGGGAAGGGTGGCCCATCGACTGTCGAGGATTGGGAAGGGCGTATGCCGACCATCAACCAGCTGATCGCCAAGGGACGCGAGCCCGCGCCCAAGCGCAACAAGGTTCCGGCGCTGCAGGGCTGCCCGCAGAAGCGCGGCGTCTGCACCCGCGTCTACACCACCACGCCGAAGAAGCCGAACTCGGCGCTGCGCAAGGTCGCCAAGGTGCGCCTGACCAACGGCTTCGAGGTGGTCAGCTACATCCCCGGCGAAGGCCACAACCTGCAGGAGCACTCGGTGGTGCTGATCCGTGGCGGCCGCGTGAAGGACCTTCCGGGCGTGCGCTACCACATCCTGCGCGGCGTGCTCGACACCCAGGGCATCGCCAAGCGTCGCAAGCGCCGGTCGCTCTATGGCGCCAAGCGGCCGAAGTAAGGAGCATCACGCATGAGCCGTCGCCGCCGCGCCGTGAAGCGCGAGATCCTTCCCGACCCGAAGTTCGGTGACGTCGTCATCACGCGTTTCATGAACGCCTTGATGTATGACGGCAAGAAGTCGACCGCCGAGAGCATCGTCTATGGCGCACTGGAGTCGATGCGCCGCCGCGGCGGGTCCGCCGCCGACCCGGTGCGCATGTTCCACGAGGCGCTGGACAACGTGAAGCCGGCGGTCGAGGTGCGCTCGCGTCGCGTTGGCGGCGCCACCTACCAGGTCCCGGTCGAGGTGCGCACCGAGCGCAGGCAGGCGCTGGCGATCCGCTGGCTGATCGACAGCTCGCGCAAGCGCGGCGAGCACACCATGCAGGACCGGCTGTCGAACGAGCTGCTGGACGCGGTGAACAACCGCGGCTCTGCGGTGAAGAAGCGCGAAGACACGCACCGGATGGCGGAAGCCAACAAGGCCTTCAGCCACTACCGCTGGTAGGCGCGGCCCTCAGTATTAGACCCCTTCCAACCCGACCGACCGGCGACCCCGCGATGAGCAGGGGCGGCGGGCCAACGGAGAGAGTGTGATGGCAAAGGCTAAATTCGAGCGGAACAAGCCGCACTGCAACATCGGCACGATCGGCCACGTCGATCATGGCAAGACGTCGTTGACCGCCGCGATCACCAAGACGCTGGCGAAGTCCGGTGGCGCCGTGTTCACCGCCTACGACCAGATCGACAAGGCGCCGGAAGAGCGGGCGCGCGGCATCACCATCTCGACCGCGCATGTCGAGTACGAGACCGCCAACCGCCACTACGCCCACGTCGACTGCCCCGGCCACGCCGACTACGTGAAGAACATGATCACCGGTGCGGCACAGATGGACGGCGCGATCCTGGTGGTGTCCGCGGCCGACGGCCCGATGCCGCAGACCCGCGAGCACATCCTGCTGGCCCGCCAGGTCGGCGTGCCGGCGCTGGTGGTGTTCCTGAACAAGGTCGACTTGGTGGACGACCCTGAGCTGCTCGAGTTGGTGGAGATGGAGGTGCGCGAGCTGCTGTAATCCTACCAGTTCCCCGGCGACGACATCCCCATCGTCAAGGGCTCGGCGGTGGTCACCCTCAATGACGGCGACCCGGAGCTGGGCGAGAAGGCGGTGCTGGAGCTGATGGCCCAGGTCGACGCCTACATCCCGCAGCCCGAGCGCGCGATCGACCGTCCGTTCCTGATGCCGATCGAGGACGTGTTCTCGATCTCCGGCCGCGGCACCGTCGTCACCGGACGCGTCGAGCGCGGCGTGGTGAACGTCGGCGAGGAGGTCGAGATCGTCGGCATCAAGACCACGGTGAAGACCACCGTCACCGGCGTCGAGATGTTCCGCAAGCTGCTCGACCGCGGGCAGGCCGGCGACAACATCGGCGCGCTGCTGCGTGGCACCAAGCGCGAGGACGTGGAGCGTGGCCAGGTGCTGGCGAAGCCGGGCTCGATCACCCCGCACACCAAGTTCAAGGCCGAAGCCTACATCCTCACCAAGGAAGAGGGCGGCCGCCACACGCCGTTCTTCACCAACTACCGTCCGCAGTTCTACTTCCGGACCACGGACGTGACCGGCGTGGTGCAGCTGCCGGAGGGCACCGAGATGGTGATGCCGGGCGACAACATCTCGATGGATGTCGAGCTGATCGCGCCGATCGCCATGGACGAGGGCCTGCGCTTCGCCATCCGCGAGGGCGGCCGCACCGTCGGCGCCGGCGTGGTGGCGTCGATCCAGGCGTAACGGCGAGCACAGGACGACCCCGAACCTAAGTTGGACTGAGTTACCATGGACAACCAGAACATCCGCATTCGCCTGAAGGCGTACGATCACCGCGTGCTGGACAACAGCACCAAGGAGATCGTGAACACGGCGAAGCGTACGGGTGCGCGGGTTCGGGGTCCTATCCCGCTGCCGACGCATATCGAGAAGTTCACCGTCAACCGGTCGCCGCACGTGGACAAGAAGAGCCGCGAGCAGTTCGAGATCCGGACCCATCGCCGGCTGCTCGACATCGTGGAGCCGACGCCGCAGACCGTGGACGCCCTCATGAAGCTCGACCTCGCCGCCGGCGTGGACGTCGAGATCAAGCTGTAAGGCCGCGTGTGATGCGAACCGGATTGATCGCAAGGAAGCTGGGCATGTCCCGCATCTTCAGGGACGACGGCACCCACGTGCCGGTCACCGTGCTGCATCTCGACACGGTGCAGGTGGTCGACACCCGTACGGTGGAGCGCGACGGCTACACCGCCGTGCAGCTCGGCATCGGCACGCCCAAGGTGAAGAACGTGTCCAAGCCGAACCGCGGGCACTTCGCTCGGGTGAAGGTGGAGCCGAAGCGCCGCCTGGTGGAGTTCCGGGTCTCGGAGGATGCGGTGCTGGAGTCCGGCGCCACCCTGTCCGCCGCGCATTTCGTGGTGGGGCAGAAGGTGGACGTCACCGGCACCAGCAAGGGCAAGGGCTTCGCTGGCGGCATGAAGCGCTGGAACTTCCGCGGCCTGGAAGCCTCGCACGGCGTGTCCGTCAGCCACCGTTCGCTGGGGTCCACCGGAAACCGGCAGGACCCGGGGCGCACCTTCAAGAACAAGAAGATGCCGGGCCATCTCGGCCAGGAGCGCGTCACCACGCTCAACCTTGAGGTGGCGCTGGTGGATGTCGAGAAGAACCTGCTGATGATCCGCGGCGCGATTCCCGGTGCGAAGAACGACTTCGTGCTGGTCCGCGATGCGATCAAGAAGGCACGGCACGCCGACGCGCCGTATCCGGCCGCACTCGTGGCCGCCGGCTGAGGAAGAAGGCAATGGACGTCGACATCAGGACCCTCGACAACAACAGCGCCGGCTCCGCCAGCCTGCCGGACGAGATCTTCGCCACCACGCCGCGCAACGACATCATGGCGCGGGTGGTGCAGTGGCAGCTGGCCAAGCGTCGGGCCGGCACGCACAAGGTGAAGGGCATGGGCGAGGTGTCGGGCACCACGCGCAAGCCGTACAAGCAGAAGGGCACCGGCAACGCCCGCCAGGGCTCGTTGCGTGCACCGCAGTTCCGCACCGGCGGCGCGGTGCACGGGCCGGTGGTGCGCAGCCACGGCTTCGACCTGCCGAAGAAGGTGCGCCGTCTCGGCCTGATCTCGGCGCTGTCGCAGAAGCTGGCCGACGGCAAGCTGGTGGTGCTGGAGGAGGCGACCGGCCTGGTGCGGACCGCCGAACTGGCGGCGAAGCTGAAGGTGCTCGGCTGGACCTCGGCGTTGATCGTCGACGGGACGGTGGACGAGGGCTTCCTGCGCGCGGCACGGAACATCCCCAGGATCGACGTGCTGCCGTCCGTCGGCGCCAACGTCTACGACATCCTCAACCACGACGTGCTGGCGATCACCCGCGCCGGGGTCGAAGGCCTGAAGGAGCGCCTGGCATGACCGACATCCTGGCGATCCGCAGGCAGGCGGAGCGCATCTCGCGCGAGGCGATGTACGACATCGTGCGCGCCCCGGTGATCACCGAGAAGGCGACGGCGCTCTCGGAGAAGAACCAGGTGGTGTTCCGGGTGGCGATCGACGCCAACAAGTTGCAGATCAAGGCAGCGGTCGAGGGGCTGTTCGGCGTCAAGGTGCTGGGCGTCAACACCGTGGTGCAGAAGGGCAAGACCAAGCGCTTCCGCGGCCGCCCCGGCATCCGTTCCGACGTGAAGAAGGCGTATGTGCAGCTTGCGGAAGGTCAGTCGATCGACCTGTCCGCCCGGCTCGCCTGACGCGGGGTAGAATTCGATGGCATTGAAGCATTTCAAGCCGGTCACGGCCTCGCTTCGCGGCACGGTCCTGATCGACCGTCGCGAGCTGTGGAAGGGTGCGCCGGTCAAGACCCTCACCGAGGGCAAGCACCGCACCGGCGGCCGCAACAACCACGGCCGCACCACCTCGTTCTTCCGCGGCGGCGGGCACAAGAAGACGTATCGCCACGTCGACTTCAAGCGTCGCAAGTTCGACGTGGTCGGCACGGTGGAGCGGCTGGAATACGACCCGAACCGCACCGCGTTCATCGCACTGGTGAAGTACGCCGACGGCGAGCTGGCCTACATCCTGGCGCCGCAGCGCATCAGGGCGGGCGACCAGGTGGTGGCAGGTGCCAGGGTCGACATCAAGCCGGGCAACGCGATGCCGTTGTCGGCGATCCCGGTCGGCACCATCGTGCACAACATCGAGCTGAAGCAGGGGGCCGGCGGCAAGGTCGCGCGCTCGGCCGGCACCTATGCGCAGCTGGTCGGCAAGGACAGCGGCTACGCCCAGGTCAAGCTGCAGTCCGGCGAACTGCGCATCGTGCGCGGCGAGTGCATGGCGACGGTCGGCGCGGTGTCGAACCCCGACAACATGAACCAGAGCATCGGCAAGGCCGGTCGCGCGCGGTGGATGGGCCGTCGTCCGCACAATCGCGGCGTGGTGATGAACCCGGTCGACCATCCGCATGGCGGCGGCGAGGGCCGTACCTCGGGCGGCCGCCATCCGGTCACGCCGTGGGGCAAGCCGACCAAGGGCTACAAGACGCGCGTCAACAAGCGCACCGACAGCCTGATCATCCGCCGTCGCAAGACCGGCAAGTAGGAGGGCGCGCAGGAATGGCACGTTCCGTCTGGAAGGGCCCGTTCGTGGACGGGTATCTGCTGAACAAGGCCGAGGCGTCGCGCGCGTCGGGTCGCAACGAGGTGATCAAGATCTGGTCGCGCCGGTCGACGATCCTGCCGCAGTTCGTCGGGCTGACGTTCGGCGTCTACAACGGCCACAAGTTCCTGCCGGTGCAGGTCAACGAGAACATGGTCGGGCACAAGTTCGGCGAGTTCTCGCCCACCCGCACCTTCACCGGCCATTCCTCCGACAAGAAGGCGAGGCGGGGATGAGCAAGCCCAAGGCGCCGCGCGCGCTCGGCGAGACCGAGGCGCAGGCGATCACGCGCAACATCCGCGTCAGCCCGCGCAAGCTGAACCTGGTGGCCGGGCTGATCCGCAACCAGCCGGCGTCGAAGGCGGTGGCGACGCTGACCTTCAGCAAGCGCCGCATCGCACTCGCGGTGAGGAAGACGCTGGAAAGCGCCATCGCCAACGCCGAGAACAACCACCAGCTCGACGTGGACCAGCTCGTCGTCATCCATGCCGAGGTCGGCAAGGCGATGGTGATGCGCCGGTTCCACGCGCGTGGCCGCGGCCGGTCGGCGCAGATCGAGAAGTTCTTCAGCCACCTCAAGATCGTGGTGGCGGAGAAGGCGGCGGAGGAGAAGCCCGCGCGGGCGCCGCGACGCCCCCGTGACGGCGGCAACACCGAGCAGAAGGCGGCCTGATCGATGGGTCACAAGGTCAATCCGATCGGGCTCAGGCTCGGCATCAACCGCACCTGGGACAGCCGCTGGTATGCCGGCGCCGACTACGCCAAGCTGCTGCACGACGACCTGAAGCTGCGCTCGCACCTGCGCCGCAAGCTGTCCGGCGCCGGCGTGTCGCGCGTGGTGATCGAGCGGCCGGCGAAGAAGCCGCGCGTGACGATCTACGCCGCGCGTCCCGGCGTGGTGATCGGCAAGAAGGGCCAGGACATTGACGTGCTGCGCAAGGATTTGGCGCGCATGGCGAAGTCGGACGTGGCGCTGAACATCGTCGAAATCCGCAAGCCGGAGATCGACGCGCAGCTGGTGGCCGAGAACATCGCCCAGCAGCTCGAGCGTCGCGTCGCCTTCCGCCGCGCCATGAAGCGCGCGGTGCAGTCGGCGATGCGCCTCGGCGCGCAGGGCATCCGGATCAACTGCGGCGGGCGCCTCGGCGGCGCCGAGATCGCGCGGGTCGAGTGGTATCGCGAGGGACGGGTGCCGCTGCACACGCTTCGTGCCGACATCGACTACGGCGTCGCCACCGCCAAGACCACCTACGGCACCTGCGGCGTCAAGGTCTGGATCTTCAAGGGCGAGATCCTGGCGCACGACCCGCTGTCGCAGGATCGTCGCGCCGCCGAGCAGGCGCCGCAGCGCTGATACCGACCGCTTAAAGGTAGACCATCATGCTTTCCCCGAAGCGGACGAAGTACCGCAAGGCCCACAAGGGCCGCATCCACGGCCTGGCGAAGGGCGGCACGACGCTGAACTTCGGCGCGTTCGGCCTCAAGGCGCTGGAGCCGGAGCGGGTGACCGCGCGGCAGATCGAGGCGTCGCGCCGGGCGATCACCCGTGCGATGAAGCGCGCCGGCCGCGTCTGGATCCGCATCTTCCCGGACGTCCCGGTCTCGACCAAGCCGGCCGAGGTCCGCATGGGCTCCGGCAAGGGCTCGCCGGAGTTCTGGGTGGCGCGGGTGAAGCCGGGCCGCATCATGTTCGAGATCGACGGTGTGCCGGGCGACATCGCCAGGCAGGCGCTGGCGCTGGGTGCCGCGAAGCTGCCGATCAAGACCAAGTTCGTGACCCGGATCGGGGAGGCCTGAGATGGCGAAGGCGACCAAGCCGTCGGAGCTGCGGGCGAAGACGGAGGACGAGCTCGGCACCCTGCTGCTCGACCTCAAGAAGGAACAGTTCAACCTGCGCTTCCAGCGTGCGGTGGGACAAACGGAAGGAGCGAGCCGGGTTCGCGAGGTGCGTCGCGAGATCGCGCGCCTCAAGACCGTGCAGCACCTGAACAAGAAGGCTGCGGCGCCTGCCGCGGCCAAGTCCTAAGGAGTCCGGGCGATGCCGAGGCGCGTCCTCACCGGGCGGGTGACCAGCGACAAGATGGACAAGACCGTGACGGTCCTGGTCGATCGCCGCGTGATCCACCCGCTCTACAAGAAGTTCATCCGCCGCTCGAAGAAGTACGCGGCGCATGACGAAGCCAACACGTGCAAGGTCGGCGACACCGTGCGCATCCTCGAGTGCCCGCCGATCAGCAAGCGCAAGACGTGGGCCGTGGTGACGCGGAACGGCGCACCGCTCAAGCAGGCGGTCCCGAGCGGAGCGCCGCCTGGCGACACCGCGACGTCCGACGCCGCGTCGGCCTGAAGGGGCTAGGAACCAATGATCCATCCCGAGACCAACCTGGACGTCGCCGACAACAGCGGCGCGCGTCGGGTGCAGTGCATCAAGGTGCTGGGCGGCTCCAAGCGGAAGACCGCCTCGGTCGGCGACGTGATCGTCGTCTCCATCAAGGAGGCGATCCCGCGCGGCAAGGTGAAGAAGGGCGACGTGCACCAGGCGGTGATCGTGCGCACCTCGTTTCCGGTGCGTCGCGCCGACGGCAGCGCGATCCGCTTCGACCGCAACGCGGCGGTGCTGATCAACAAGCAGTCCGAGCCGATCGGTACTCGCATCTTCGGCCCGGTCGTTCGCGAGCTGCGCGCGCGCAAGTTCATGAAGATCATCTCGCTGGCGCCGGAGGTGCTGTGATGGCAGCGCGGATCAAGAAGGGTGACCAGGTGGTGGTGATCACCGGCTCCTCCAGGGGAACCCGAGGCGAGGTGCTGTCGGTGTTGCCGGCGGCGAACAAGGCGGTGGTGCGCGGCGTCGCGATTGCCAAGCGGCACACCAAGCCGACCCGCATGGGCGAGCCGGGCGGGATCGTGTCGCGCGAGGCGCCGGTGCACCTGTCCAACCTCAAGCTGGTCGACCCCAAGAGCGGCCAGCCGACCAAGGTCGGGTTCCGGGTGCTGGAGAACGGCACCAAGGTCCGCGTCGCCAAGGCGACCGGCGAGATCATCGAGAGCTGAGGGGAGGCGGATCATGTCGGAAACTTCGGAGAAACGCGCCCTGCCTCGGCTGCAGCAGCGCTACAACGACGAGATGCGGGCGAGCCTGCGCGAGCAGTTCGGCTACAAGAACGTGATGCAGGTGCCGCGCCTGGAGAAGATCGTCATCAACATGGGCGTCGGCGAGGCCGCGGGCGACCAGAAGAAGCTCGACGCCGCGGTGTCGGAGCTGACGCTGATCGCCGGGCAGAAGCCGGTGAAGACGGTGGCGAAGAAGGCGATCGCCGGCTTCAAGATCCGCGAGGGCCTGCCGATCGGCACCAAGGTGACGCTGCGCAAGACGCGGATGTACGAGTTCCTCGACCGCCTGGTGACGATCGCGATGCCGCGCGTGCGCGACTTCCGCGGCCTGGCGGCGAACAAGGGCTTCGACGGCCGGGGCAACTTCGCCATGGGGCTCAAGGAACAGATCGTGTTCCCGGAGATCAACTACGACAAGGTCGACCAGGTCCGCGGCATGGACATCATCTTCGTCACCAGCGCGAAGACCGATGCCGAGGCGAAGGCGCTCCTGAAGGCGTTCGATCTGCCGTTTGCCGCCTGATCAGGGCAGACGGCGGCATATCCGTCTTCGATCGAAATCTGTTTTGGAAAACCGTCGGGCGGGCCCGGCAGGTTCCGGAGGGTAGGACAAGGCATGGCCAAGGTCTCATCAGTCAACCGCAACGCCAAGCGGACCGCCATGGCGGCGCGCGACAAGGGCAAGCGGTCGGCGCTCAAGAACATCGTCATGGACCGCACGCTCCCGGTGGAAGACCGGTTCGAGGCGTCGCTCAAGCTGGCCGAGCTGCCGCGCAACGGGTCGCGCGTGCGGGTCAAGCTGCTGTGCCGGGTGAGCGGCCGGTCGCGCGCCAACTACCGGAAGTTCGGCCTGTCCCGCATCGCGCTGCGCGATCTGGCGAGCAGCGGGCAGATCCCCGGCATGGTCAAGTCGAGCTGGTAGGGAGCGCGACCCATGTCCATGTCAGATCCGCTGGGTGACATGCTCACCCGTATCCGCAACGCGCAGCGCTCGCGCCATGCCGCGTGCGTGGCGCCGGCGTCCAAGCTGCGTGCCAACGTGCTCGAGGCGCTGCGACGCGAGGGCTACATACGCGGCTTCACGCTCGAGGAGATACGCACCGGCATCGCCCAGCTGCGCATCGAGCTGAAGTACGCGGACGGCGAGCCGGTGATCAAGGAGATCCACCGCGTGTCCAAGCCCGGCCGCCGCGTCTACTCGAAGATCAAGGAGCTGCCCCGGGTGTATGCCGGGCTCGGCGTCTCGATCCTGTCGACGCCGCGTGGCGTCCTGTCCGACGCGGAAGCCCGCGCTGCCAATGTCGGCGGCGAGGTTCTGTGTCGGGTGTTCTGAGGAGGGACGGATGTCACGCGTAGGCAAGTATCCCGTCGAGATCCCGCAGGGCGTCGACGTCGCGATCGTCGAGGGGATCCTGACGGCCAAGGGCAAGCTCGGCGAGCTCAGGCTGCCGCTGTCGCACCACGTCGAGACCACGGTCGCGGACAACCGCGTGACCGTCGTGCCGCGTGGCACCGCCGCGCCGGCCCGGATGATGTGGGGCACCACCCGCGCGCTGGTCGCGTCGATGGTCAAGGGGGTGTCCACCGGCTACTCGAAGACGCTGGAGATCACCGGCACCGGCTATCGCGCCTCGATCCAGGGGACCAACCTGGTGATGAACCTCGGCTACTCGCACGACGTGGTGTACCCGATTCCCCCCGGCATCACCATCACCACGCCGCGTCCGACGGCGGTGACGGTCACCGGCGTTGACAAGCAGCGGGTCGGTCAGGTCGCTCTCGACATCCGGAACTTCCGCGCGCCGGAGCCCTACAAGGGCAAGGGCGTGCGCTACGACAACGAAGTGATCCGGCGCAAGGAAGGCAAGAAGAAGTGAGCACGCAACAGGACCTGCGGGAGCGGCGGCGCGTCCGTCTCCGGTTCCAGCTCCGCCGCAAGGCCGGCGGGCGTCCGCGCCTGTCGGTGTTCCGCTCGGGCAAGAACATCCATGCGCAGGTGATCGACGACGTCGCCGGCAGGACGCTGGCGGCCGCCTCGTCGCTGGACAAGGGCTTGCGCGAGCAGTTCAAGACCGGTGCGAACAAGGACGCGGCGGCGGCCGTCGGCAAGCTGGTGGCCGAGCGCGCGCTGGCCGCCGGGGTGAGCCAGGTCGTGTTCGACCGCGGCGCCTATCTGTATCACGGGCGCGTCAAGGCGCTGGCGGAGGCTGCCCGCGAGGGCGGCCTCGCCTTCTGAGGGAGGGGCGCACATGGCACGTGAACCGAGGGAAGGCGGCCGCGGCGGCCGCAGCGGCGGTGGCGAGCGGGATCGCGACGGCGACGACCTGATCGACAAGCTGGTCACCATCAACCGCGTGGCCAAGGTGGTGAAGGGCGGACGCCGCTTCGCCTTCGCAGCCCTGGTGGTGGTGGGCGACCAGAAGGGCCGGGTCGGCTACGGCGCCGGCAAGGCGCGCGAGGTGCCGGAAGCGATCCGCAAGGCGACCGAGCGCGCCAAGCGGACCATGATCCGGGTGCCGATGAAGGAAGGCCGCACGCTGCACCACGACTCCACCGGCCATTTCGGCGCCGGCAGCGTGGTGCTGCGGTCGGCCGAGGCCGGCACCGGCATCATCGCCGGCGGACCGATGCGCGCGGTGTTCGAGAGCCTGGGCATCGGCGACGTGGTCGCCAAGTCGCTGGGCAGCCGCAACCCGCACAACATGGTCAAGGCGACGTTCGACGCGCTGGCGCGCTGCGCCAGCCCGCGCACGGTGGCCAACCGACGCGGCAAGAAGGTGTCCGACATCCTGGGCAAGCGCGAAGGCGTGGCGGAGGGCGCAGATGTCTGAGACACAGACGGCCGGAACCACCAGGAAGGCCACGGTCCGTGTCAGGCAGATCGCCTCGGGCAACGGGCGCAAGCCGGGCCAGCAGGCGACCCTGGTCGGGCTCGGCCTGGACAAGGTGGGCAAGGTCCGCGAGCTGGAGGACACCCCTTCGGTGCGCGGCATGATCCGCAAGGTGCACCACCTCGTGCGGGTGGAGGATTGAGATGGAACTGAACGAACTCCGCGACAACGCGGGCGCGCACTACCGCAAGAAGCGGCTCGGGCGCGGCATCGGCTCGGGCAAGGGCAAGACCTCCGGCAAGGGCGTGAAGGGCCAGAAGGCGCGCGAGGGCGTGTCGCTGAACGGCTTCGAGGGCGGCCAGCTGCCGATCTACCGGCGGCTGCCGAAGCGCGGCTTCAAGAACATCTTCCGCAAGGTGTACGCGCCGATCAACCTCGGCACGATCGAGAAGGCGGTGGCAGACGGCAAGCTTGCCGCCGACGGAACGGTGACCGAGGCCACCCTGCGCCAGGCCGGCCTGATCGGCAGCGGCAAGGTGCACGGCGTCCGCCTGCTGGCGACCGGCGAGCTGACGCGGGCGATGACGATCGAGGTGTCCGGCGCGTCCGCCGCGGCGGTCGCGGCGGTCGAGAAGCTGGGCGGCTCGGTCCGGACGACGGTGGCAAGGGCGACCCCGGAGGCCTGAGTGTTCGAGGCCGCGGCGGGCCGCTCCGGTGGCCGGCCGCACGTCGTGACGGGTTACCTCGGCGGCGATCCGGGCTAAAACAGACAGCGTCGTGCGGTTCGACCCGTGCGGCGCTGTTCTCGTGAGAAGGGGTGGGAGTGCGATGGCCTCCGCGGCCGAGCAGCTTGCTGCGAACATGAACCTCGGCAGCTTCGCCAAGGCGACCGAGCTCAAGAAGCGGATCTGGTTCACCCTGGGTGCGCTGATCGTGTACCGGCTCGGGACCTACATCCCGGTGCCGGGCGTCGACGCGCGGGTGATGGGCCAGCTGCTGGCGCAGAACCAGGGCGGCATCCTGGGCATGTTCGACATGTTCTCGGGCGGCGCGCTCGGCCGGATGACCGTGTTCGCGCTCAACATCATGCCCTACATCAGCGCCTCGATCATCGTGCAGCTGATGTCGTCCGCGATCCCGACCCTGGAAGCGATCAAGAAGGAGGGGGAGCAGGGGCGCAAGAAGCTCAACCAGTACACCCGCTACCTCACCGTGCTGATCGCGCTGTTCCAGGCCTATGGCATCTCGGTCGGGCTGGAGAACATGCACGCTGCCGGCGGGCTGTCGGCGGTGATCGACCCGGGGCTGTTCTTCCGCTTCTCCTGCGTGATCACCCTGGTCGGCGGCACGATGTTCCTGATGTGGCTGGGCGAGCAGATCACCTCGCGCGGGGTCGGCAACGGCATCTCGCTGATCATCTTCGCCGGCATCGTCGCCAACCTGCCGCACGCGCTCGCGACCCTGTTCCAGCTCGGCTACACCGGCGGCCTGTCGCCGGTGTTCGTGCTGGTGTTCCTCGTGCTGGCGGCCGCGGTGATCGCGTTCATCGTGTTCATGGAGCAGGCGCAGCGGCGCGTGGTGATCCAGTATCCCAAGCGCCAGGTCGGCAGCCGCATGACCGGCGGCGAGAGCACCCACATGCCGCTCAAGGTGAACACCGCCGGGGTGATCCCGCCGATCTTCGCCTCCTCGGTGCTGCTGATCCCGGTGACCATCTCCGGCTTCGCGTCCGGCAACGCCAACCTGCCGCACTGGCTGGGCTTCCTGGCGCAGCAGCTGGGGCAGGGACGGCCGCTCTACATGATCTTCTACGCGGCGATGATCCTGTTCTTCTCGTACTTCTACGCCGCCGTCGCCTTCAACCCGCAGGAAACCGCCGACAACCTGCGCAAGCAGGGCGGCTTCATCCCCGGCATCCGCCCCGGCGCCAATACCGCCGACTTCCTCGACCGCATCCTGGTGCGTCTGACCACCATCGGCGCGCTCTACCTGGTGGTGGTGTGCCTGCTGCCGCAGATCCTGATCAGCCGCTACAACGTGCCGTTCTACTTCGGCGGCACCAGCCTGATCATCATCGTGTCGGTGACCATGGACACGGTGACGCAGATCCAGTCCCACCTGCTGGCGCACCAGTACGAGGGGCTGATCCGCAAGTCCCGTCCGCGGGCGCGTCTGCGGTGAACCTGATCTTTCTCGGGCCGCCGGGTGCCGGCAAGGGCACACAGGCGAAGCGGATCGAGACCCTGCACGGGATTCCGCAGATCTCGACCGGCGACATGCTCCGCGCCGAGGCGCAGGCCGGCACGGCGCTCGGGCAGCAGGTCAGGGCGATCATGGACCTGGGCGGGCTGGTGTCCGACGAGATCCTGATCGCGATGCTGGGCGAGCGGGTCGACCGGCCCGACTGCGCACGTGGCTTCATCCTGGACGGGTTCCCGCGCACGACGGTGCAGGCGGAGGCGCTGGACGCGATGCTGGCGTCCCGCAGGTCGAGGATCGACGCCGTGCTGTTGCTGCTGGTGGACGAGGCGGCGCTGACGGAACGGATCGCGGGCCGCTACACCTGCGCCAGGTGCGGCACCGGCTATCACGACCATTACAAGCAGCCCCGCGTCCCGGGCGTGTGCGACGTGTGCGGGAGCCACGAGTTCACGCGTCGTGCCGACGACAGGCGTGAAACGGTCGTGACCAGGCTGGACGCCTATCGACAGGACACCGCACCCATCCTGCCCTTCTACCGGGCAAAGGGACTCGTGCACGACATCGACGGAATGGCCGACATCGACACGGTGAGCCGCGCGATCGACCATGCCCTGGCCCAGGCGAAGGCGGCTGGAACCGTCACGGAGAGTTGATTCCGTTTCATTGACTTCACGGGTGCCGCCGCTATAGTGCGCGCCCTCAGCCGGGACCAGGGCGCGCTTCCGAACCGGACGCGTGCAGCTGCCGGCGAATCCCGTCATCCACGAGCGTCTCCGGTTGCGGACGAGGTTCGCCTGACGGGCAACATCATCCTGCCTGGCCGCAGCCGGCATCTATGGCCCGGACCGGTCCGGGCAGTTCGAGGAGTGACTGGCGTGGCGCGTATTGCCGGCGTGAACATCCCGACCACCAAGCGGGTCGTCATCGGCCTGACCTACATCTTCGGCATCGGGCCGGCAAAGGCGCAGCAGATCTGCACCCAGCTGGCGATCCCGCCGGAGCGCCGGGTCAACGAGATGTCGGACGACGAGGTGCTCAAGGTACGCGAGCTGATCGACCGCGACTTCCGCGTCGAGGGCGACCTGCGTCGCGAGCTGGCGATGAACATCAAGCGGCTGATGGACCTCGGCTCCTACCGCGGCCTGCGCCATCGCCGCGGCCTGCCGGTGCGCGGCCAGCGGACCCACACCAACGCGCGCACGCGCAAGGGCAAGGCGGTGGCGATCGCCGGCAAGAAGAAGGCGACCAAGTAGTCTCCGTCCACCCGCAGGCACGATCCACGGGCGCCCGGCGCCCCACGAACAAGCAGGATGAACCACCATGGCGAAAGCCGCCGCACCGCGCGTCCGCAAGAAGGAACGCAAGAACATCATCTCCGGGGTGGCGCACGTGCTGTCCACCTTCAACAACACCATGATCACCATCGCCGACGCCCAGGGCAACGCGATCGCCTGGTCGTCCGCCGGCAGCCAGGGGTTCAAGGGCTCGCGCAAGTCGACGCCCTATGCTGCGCAGGTCGCGGCCGAGGATGCCGGCAAGAAGGCGCGCGAGCACGGCATGGAGACGCTCGAGATCGAGGTGTCCGGCCCCGGGTCGGGTCGCGAGTCGGCGCTGCGTGCGCTGCAGGCGGTCGGCTTCTCGATCACCGCGATCCGCGACATGACCCCGGTGCCGCATAACGGCTGCCGTCCGCGCAAGCGCCGCCGGGTCTGAGGCTCGCACCGGACCGGGCAGGTCCGGAACTTCCCCCGAACGCCGTCGGGTTCCCCGACGGCTCCGCTCGCCGCAGCCTCGTCGTCCATGTCGGATCACGAAGCGGACGGCGCCCCGTTACGAAAGGCCACGCTCTTGGCGCTCCAGAACAACTGGAAGAACCTGATCAAGCCGGAGAAGCTGGACATCGAGTCCGGCAACGAGCCGCTGCGCACCGCGACCGTGGTGGCCGAGCCGCTTGAGCGTGGCTTCGGCATGACGCTCGGCAACGCGATCCGGCGCATCCTGCTGTCCTCCCTGCAGGGTGCGGCGGTGACGGCGATCCAGATCGACGGCGTGCTGCACGAGTTCTCCTCCATCGCCGGCGTCCGCGAGGACGTCACCGACATCGTGCTCAACATCAAGCAGCTCGCCCTTCGCATGCATGGCGAGGGCCCGAAGCGCATGGTGCTGACCGCGACCGGCCCCGGCGAGGTCAAGGCCGGCCAGATCCAGGTCGGGCACGACATCGAGGTGATGAACCCGGACCTGGTGATCTGCACGCTGGACGACGGCGTGAAGCTCGGCATGGAGTTCACCGTCAACCTCGGCAAGGGCTACGTCCCGGCCGCCGCCAACCGGCCCGAGGACGCGCCGATCGGCCTGATCCCGATCGACGCGATCTACTCCCCGGTGCGCCGCTGCTCGTACAAGGTCGAGCCGACGCGCGTCGGCCAGGTGACCGACTACGACAAGCTGCTGCTGACCGTGGAGACCAACGGCGCGGTGACGCCGGAGGACGCGGTGGCGCTCGCCGCGCGCATCCTGCAGGACCAGCTGCAGCTGTTCATCAACTTCGACGAGCCGCGCCCGGCGCGCGTCGAGGAGCCGCAGGACGACCTGCCGTTCAACCGCAACCTGCTGCGCAAGGTCGACGAGCTGGAGCTGTCGGTGCGCTCGGCGAACTGTTTGAAGAACGACAACATCGTCTATATCGGCGACCTGGTGCAGAAGACCGAGCAGGAGATGCTGCGCACGCCGAACTTCGGCCGCAAGTCGCTCAACGAGATCAAGGAGGTCCTGACCTCCATGGGCCTGGCGCTCGGCATGAACGTGCCGACCTGGCCGCCCGAGAACATCGAAGACCTCGCCAAGCGTCTCGACGAGCCGTTCTGAGCGCCGGCAGTTTAACAGGAACAGATCACCATGCGTCACGGTGTTGCCGGCCGGAAGCTCGGCGTTACCTCCACCCATCGCCTCGCCATGTTCAGGAACATGGCGGTGGCGCTGATCAAGCACGAGCAGATCACCACCACGCTGCCCAAGGCGAAGGAGCTGCGGCCGGTCGCCGAGCGCCTGATCACGCTGGGCAAGCGCGGCGGCCTGCATGCGCGCCGTCAGGCCTACGCGCAGCTGCGCGACGACGTCATCGTCGCCAAGCTGTTCGGCGTCATCGCCGAGCGCTACAAGGCGCGCGCCGGCGGCTACACCCGCGTGCTGAAGGCGGGCATGCGTCACGGCGACGCGGCGGACATGGCGGTGATCGAGCTGGTCGAGCGCGACGTGTCGGCCAAGGGCCAGGACAGCGGCCCGCGTCCGGTGGTCGAGAGCGAGAACGACTACGCCAACTGACGTCGTGCGGCGTCCGCCGCGCGGGACGGGATGAGCGGCCCGGCCTTGCGGTCCGGCCGTTTTCTTTTGTCGGTCAAATACCGCTTCGGATCCACGGTCCGTCTTGACTTGACGGCCGCCGCGGTGCCTGCTTCCGGTCCAACGGGATGCTGCGGAGCCTGACAAGGCGGCTGCTGACGACCCCGAAGTCACGGGAGATGATGATGTTCGAAGCCGATGATGCGTCACCGGATGGCGAAGCCGTACCTGGTCTGACCAGGATGGGCCTGGCCGCCCAGTCCCGCCGCGGCCTGCTGCAGGGCGGCCTGCTCGGAAGCGCCCTGGCGCTGGTGGGTGGCGCCCGTGCCGCCGAGGCCGCAACCGGCGGTCCGTTCCCGAGCCACCCCAGCTGGCGCTTCGTGTTCGTCAACCACGTCACGACCAACCCGTTCTTCACCCCGACGCAGTACGGCATCGCGGACGCGGCCGCCCTGTTCGGCTGCCAGACGCAGTGGACCGGCTCGGTCACCTCCGACGTCGGCCAGATGGTGAGCGCGGTGAACTCCGCCGTGGCGGCGAAGGCCAGCGCCATCGCGGTGTCGATCGTCGATCCGCACGCCTTCAACGAGCCGGTGCAGCGCGCGCTCGACGCCGGCATCCCGGTGTTCTCCTACAACGCCGACGCCCCGGTCAGCAGCGGCAACAAGCGCCTGGCGTATATCGGCCAGGATCTCTACCAGGCCGGCGTGCTGATGGGTCAGCGCATCGTCAGCATGATCGACAGCGGCCCGGTCGCCTTGTTCATCGCCACCCCGGGGCAGCTCAACATCCAGCCGCGGCTGGACGGCGCCAGCGACGTGATCAAGAAGTCCGGCAAGTCGATCACCATCGACGTGGTCGCGACCGGCGCCACGGTCAACGAGGAGATCTCCAAGGTCAAGTCGTACTACCTGGGCCACCAGCACGTGAAGGGGATGTTCGCCGTCGACGGCGGCACCACCCAGG
Source organism: uncultured Acetobacteraceae bacterium (assembly GCA_937873225.1). Lineage (GTDB taxonomy): Bacteria > Pseudomonadota > Alphaproteobacteria > Acetobacterales > Acetobacteraceae > Lichenicola. The sequence continues at coordinate 5,396 of CALMVN010000007.1, read as the reverse complement.
GCATCGCCGAGACCATGGACCAGTACGGCCTGGCGGCGAAGGGCGTGCATGGCGGCGGCTTCGACCTGCTGCCGCGCACGCTGGAGCTGATCAAGAAGGGCTCGATGGACTTCACCATCGACCAGCAGCCCTACCTGCAGGGCTTCTACACGGTGATGGAGATGGCGACCTTCCTGGTGTCCGGCGGCCTGGTGGGCCCGGCCAACATCAACACCGGCCTGAAGTTCGTCACCAAGGAGAACGTCGACCCGTACCTGTCGACCTCGACGCGCTACGAGGGCAAGTCGGCGCAGGCGCAGATCGTGCCACGCAGCGGCGCGATCTCGGGCTAGGATCGAGGCTGGTGTCCGGTACGCGAACCGTGGCGACGCCGCAGCAGGCCCCGCGCGTGGGCCTGCTCGACGTCGTGCTGCGCTGGCGCGAGGCCAGCATCCTCGTCGTCCTGGTGCTGCTCGTCATCTACTTCGAGAGCGTCAACCGCGACTTCCTGTTGTCGCAGGCGAGCCTGCAGAACCTGTCGCAGTTCATCGCTCCCGCGGCGATCATCTCGCTCGGCGAGATCATGCTGATGATCGGCGGCGAGATCGACCTGTCGGCCGGGATGATCTTCGCTTTCGCGCCGTTCGTGATGCACTTCGCCACCGTGGCCGGGCTGCCGCCCTTCGTCGGGCTCCTGCTCGGGCTGCTGGCCAGCGCCGGGGTCGGGCTGGTCAACGGCGCGGTGACGCTGCTGCTCCGGGTGCCGAGCTTCGTCACCACGCTCGGCACCATGTTCCTGCTCAACGGCATCACCCTGGTGCTGTCCGCCGGCACCCCGGTCGACACCCCGGGCAGCCCCGCCTTGCAGGCCTTCTTCGGCCATTGGGGCTATAGCGAGATCCTGTGGGCGGTGCTGCTGGCCGCGATCATGCACACGGTGCTGCGCAACACCCGCTGGGGCCTGCACACGGTGGCCTCGGGCGGCAACCCGGTCGGCGCCAGCGAGGCCGGCATCAACGTCACCCGGCTCAAGATCGGCAACTTCGTGCTCAGCGCGGTGCTGTCCGGCTTCACCGGGGTGCTGGAGGATTTCCGCATCTCCTCCATCGACCCGCAGGCGGGCGGCAGCCAGATCATGTTCCTGGCCGTCGCCGCCGGCGTGATCGGCGGCACCTCGCTCGCCGGCGGCTCGGGCACCATCATCGGCGGCCTGATCGGCGCCGCGGTGCTCGGCGTGCTGAACGACGGCTTCACCCTGATCGGCATCAACGCCTTCACCTTCAACATCATCCTGGGGGCGGCGATCCTGCTGGCCATGATCTTCAACATCCAGGTGACCCGGCTCCGCCGCGGCGGAGCGACGTCGTGAGCGCCACCCAGCCGGACCGGCCCGAAACGCTGCGGGCGGAGAACATCGTCAAGCAGTTCGGCGCCGTGACCGCGCTGCGCGGCGTGTCGCTGCACCTGCGCGAGGGCGAGATCCTCGGCGTGCTGGGCGACAACGGCGCCGGCAAGTCGACGCTGATGAAGATTCTGACCGGCTACCAGCCGCCGACCGAGGGCCGGCTGTTCGTGCACGGCCAGGAGGTGGCGCTGCGTTCGGTCGACCACGCCCGCTCGCTCGGCATCGAGTGCGTGTACCAGGACCTGGCGCTCGCCAACGGGCTGTCGATCTACCACAACATGTTCCTCAACCGGGAGATCGTCTATCCCGGCCCGATCCGGCTGCTCAACAACCGCGCGATGCGCCGGCGCACCGCCGAGCTGCTGGAGGAGATCGGCGTGCACGTGCAGTCGGTGGACCTGCCGGTGGAGCGGCTGTCCGGCGGGCAGCGCCAGGCGATCGCGGTGGCGCGGGCGGTGAACTCCGACGCCCGGATCCTGCTGCTGGACGAGCCGCTCGCCGCCATGGGCGCGCGCGAGGCCAGCCTGATCATCGACCTGATCCTGCGCCTCAAGGCGAAGGGCAACCTGTCGATCGTCATGATCATGCACAACTATGCGCAGACGCTGGAGATCGCCGACCGGATCATGCTGATGCAACGCGGCGGCGTCACCTACGAGAAGGAGGCGGCGTCCACCTCCGTGCCGGAGCTGATGGACATCGTGCGCCGGGAGTACCGGGCGCTGCGCGCCGGCTAGGGTTACGCTCCGGGCATGTGAACAGCGTTCACGCGACGTGCGGGTGGTCCGCCCTTGATCTTCTCCCGGTCCCCATCGACCTGTAGGCCGTAGGGGATCAACTCATGAACACGTCGCTCATTGTCCTGGCCGTCATCGTGCTCGTCGCTCTGGTGGTGCTGCGGGCCTCGGTGCGCATCGTGGGGCAGTGGCAGCGCGCCGTTGTGCTGCGGCTGGGCCGGTTCCTGGCGATACGCGGGCCCGGCCTGTTCTTCCGGATACCGTTCGTCGACCAGGTCCAGACCGTGGTCGACATGCGCATCCGCACCACCGAGATACGCGCCGAGGAGGCGCTCACCCGCGACACGGTGGCGATCGGCATGGACGCGATCGTGTTCTGGCGCGTGATGGACGCGGCGCGCGCGTCGCTGGAGATCGACGACTTCCGCCTGGCGGTGGAGCGGGTGGCGCAGACCTCGCTCCGCGAGATGATCGGCACCAGCGACCTGTCGCGTCTGCTGTCGGACCGGCAGGTGGCGGACCAGGAGCTGCAGCGCTCGATCGGCGCCAAGACGCGGGAATGGGGCGTCGCCGTCACCTCGGTCGAGATCAAGGACATCGGCATCCCGGCCTCGCTGCAGGACGCGATGAGTCGGCAGGCGCAGGCGGAGCGGGAGAAGCAGGCGCGCGAAACGCTGGCCTCGGCCGAGGTGGGGGTGGCGCGGCAGGTGCGCGAGGCGGCGCTGATCTACGCGTCCGACCCGACGGCGCTGAAGCTCAGGCAGATGAACCTGGTGTACGAGATGAACAAGGAGCGCGGCACCACCATCATCATCCCGAGCGACCTCGCTTCCGCGCTGGGCACGCTGGGCCTGCGCGACATGACGCAGCCGCCGGCGGGGACGCCTTAGCGTGGCCGCACCGGGCTTCATCCGGGTGGTCGACCTCGAGACCACCGGCAACAGCTTCACCGACGGCGGCGTGGTCGAGATCGGCTGGCAGGACGTGGAGCCTGGGCCGGACGGCTGGGCCCTGCGCGGGCCACCGCAGGCGGTGCTGGTCGATCCCGGCAAGCCGATCTCGCCGGCCACCTCGGCGATCCACCACATCATCGACGAGGACGTGGCGGGGGCGGGAAGCTGGCTGTCCGTGGCGCCGGACATCCTGCGCGCGGCGCCCGGGCCGGCACCGATGGCGTTGGCGGCGCACCGGGCCGCGTTCGAGCAGCGCTGGTGCGGCCAGGCGCTGACGGGCGGCCTGCCCTGGATCTGCACCTACAAGAGCGCGCTCCGCGTCTGGCCGGACGCCCCGGGGCACTCGAACCAGGGCCTGCGCTACTGGCGTCGGCCGGAAGGGCTCGACCGCGCGGCCGGACTGCCGGCGCACCGGGCCGGTCCGGATGCCTACGTCACCGCGTTCCACCTGCGCGACATGCTGGCCCTGGCGACGGCCGACGCGCTGCTCGCCTGGTCGGCGGAGCCGGCCCTGCTGGTGAAGGTGCCGTATGGCCGGCTGCGCGGACGCCGCTTCCGCGATCTTCCAGCCGAGGAGCTGGAGCGGATGCTGACGGGCGAGCGGGTGGACGGCGACCTCGCCTTCACCCTCCGTCACGAGCTCGGCAGGCGGCAACACGAGCCTCCTGCCGATCCCGTCACCGAGCCGGACCAGAGCCTGCTGTCGCTCTGAACCGCGCCGGCTGTCGCGCCCGCGTCATAAAATCCTGCCGGGCGCATCCGGGCGGCGGTTGCGGCGTTGGGAGTTTCAAGAGGCCGGTCCATCACGATCGGCGAACCGAACCGGAGCATCATCACGTGGTCGACACGAACCGAATCGAAGGCGCAGCGGAAGACACGGTCGGCAAGCTGCAGGACGGCATGGGCGGCCTGCTCGGCGACACCGCGACGCAGGCCAAGGGCAAGGCGAAGCAGTTCGCCGGCCAGGCGCAGGGCTATTACGGCGAAACGCTCGACTCGGTGCGCGACCTGACCTCCGACCAGCCGCTGGTCGCGGTGGCGGCGGCCGTGGGCGTCGGCTTCATCCTGGGCGCGCTGCTCGCCCGCCGCTGACCGGCATCGGGACACGACGTCCGGCGGAACCCTTGCGGACCGTTGGCGTTCTGCAACGAACTACCCGATGAGATAGGACGCCATCATGCTCAAGCTCGCTCTCCTGTTCCTGGTCATCTCGATCATCGCGGGTATCTTCGGATTTTCCGGCGTGTCGGCCGCGACCGCCGGGATTGCCAAGACCCTGTTCTTCATCGCCATCGTGATCTTCCTGATCTTCCTGGTGCTCGGCCTGATGGCGGGCAAGGCGATCTTCTGAACCACGGCCTCGATCGGCATGTTCGGCCCCGGCATCGAAGGATGCCGGGGTTTTTCATGCGCGGCGTCGAGGTCTGACCGGCAGGCGAGCAAGCGGCGGGGCGCCGCCCATCGGTCTGCTTCGCAGCTCGCTCCGCTGGGGCCGGAGGCTCCAGACCCGATCAGCCTTGACAGAAGTTTCCAAAGGGCGCCTGCCCTTTGGCGGGTCCAGGGCAGGGCCCTGGCTGGTGCAGGTCGAACCCCACCGCCGCCGGTATCAGTCGTTCCAGTAGCGGGCCATGATCTCGGCCGCCCAGGCGGGCTCGCGAAGCGCGCCGCGCGGAAGAAAGCCGCGCATCACCGGCTTCACGTCCAGCACCGGCGTGCCGTGGACGGCGTCCAGCCCCTGCACCTCCAGCCGCAGGCCGCGGACCGACACCAGCCGGCACGTGCTCACGCCGAGGCGGTTCGGCCTGTTCCGGCCGCGCTGGGCGAAGATGCCCACCTCCGGCCAGTCCGTCCGGCCGCGCGGGCGTCGTGCCCCGGTCGTGACCTCCGCCTCGGCCACCTGGTCGAACACGAACACCACCTCCACATGGCTGAACTCGTCCAGCCCGCGCAGCGACGCCGGCGTGAACCGCTCCGTGTCCAGCGCGATGACGGCGCGGCTCGCGTCCCAGCCATCGTCCTCCGGAACGATCCTGCCGCCTTCCACGTGGCCGATCGGCTGCACGGCGATCGTCCGGTTCCCGCCGGCCATCCTAGTTGCGGTCCTTCTGGATGAAGGAGGGCAGGAACGGGTTGTCGACCTGCAGCGCGTCCTTGCCGATCAGCTCGGAGGTGTCCCAGCCGCCGCCCAGGTCGTCGATCAGCGACACGCTGGCCAGGATGCGGTTCTCCTGGATGCCGAGCAGCGTCTCGGCGTTGGTCAGCGCGGTGGTCTGGTCGGTGATCACGGTGGTGTAGATCGCGGTGCCTGCCTGGTACTGGTTC
>CALMVN010000006.1:1405-3107 GCA_937873225.1 uncultured Acetobacteraceae bacterium | reverse complement strand
CGGCCGCCGCCGCACCTAGACCACTTCGAGGTTGCACAGACTCGCTGGTTCTGATTCGACGCTGCTGTTGGAGCAGCGAGGGATGGGATGGCCGCACCGTTATCACAGGACCTGCGTCGCCGCCTGATGCAGGCGGTAGAGGTAGGCAGTTCGGCCCGCGAGGCGGCGCGGCGCTTTGCTGTGAGCGAGTCCGCGGCCATCAAGCTGGTTCGGCGCGTGCGCGAAACCGGCAGCATTCAACCAGCGCGGATCGGCGGCTATCGCAAGCCGCTGTTGGCCGGACACGAGGACCTGCTACGGGAGCTGGTAGCGATCAAGGGCACCATCACGTTGGCCGAGATCAAGGTCAGGCTCGCCGAACGCGGCATCGAGGCTGGCTGCCTGACCACCATCTGGTCCACCCTGCGCAGGCTCGGGCTGTCGCACAAAAAATAGTCTGGGGGCGGCCGAGCAGGACCGGATGGACGTGGCTGAGCATCGCCGGATGTGGCGCATATGGCAGCGCTTCATGGATGCAGAGCGCTTCGTGTTCATTGACGAGACCGGCGCGGCCACGAACATGATCCGGCGCTACGGCTGGGCACCGCGGAGCGAACGCCTGGTCACGGCTGCCCCGCACGGGCACTGGCGCACCACCACCTTCGTGGCGGGCCTGCGCAGCACCGGCCTGGTCGCCCCGTTGGTGCTGGACGGGCCGATGAACGGCTCCGCGTTCCTGGCCTACGTCCAGCAATTCCTCGCGCCAACGCTCCGGCGCGGCGACGTGGTGGTCATGGACAACCTGGGCGCCCACAAGGTGGCAGGCGTCGCCGAGGCCATCAGGGCGGTTGGCGCCAGCATCCTCTACCTGCCGCCATACTCGCCGGACCTGAACCCGATCGAGCAGGCGTTCTCCAAGCTCAAGACACTGCTCCGGGGTGCCGCGGCCCGCACCAAGGAAGCACTTTGGACCACCATCGGCCAGTTGCTCGGCCGCTTCAGCCCCGACGAGTGCCGCAACTACCTCAACAACTCAGGATACGAGTTCACGTAAAGCGAAAATGCTCTAGACCGTTTCGGCCTCACGAAAGCGGTAGATCGCGGAGAAGTCCAGCATCGTCGGCGCCCAGAGTTGAACCGAACTCCTGGTTCCATTGCTACCGGAAGCCCCATTACGACGAGACTCAGCAGTGCCCAGGGAACGATGACCGACATCACCGCAACTGCGATGAGCACCCCCTGCCGGACGTCCGATCGCGCGTCCAACAGGCCGATCAACATGGCCACGCTCGTCAGCGCAACGGACCACCCTCGCACCTGCGCCCAGAGCGGGGGCTGGACACGTCGATCGGACTCCCCGGGTGTCGGCTTCACGCGGCGATCCCCAGCTGGCGCTGCTTCAGGTCGCCTCGATCATGGTTCGCGCGGACATAGACGCCGCGCTCCGTCTGCACGATCAGCCCGATCCGCTTCATCGCCGCCAGGTGCCCCGTTGCCGTCGCGATCGGACGGGTGATGTGTGCTGCGATCTCGCAGGCGCGGCGTGGCTCGGCGAGATAGGCAAGGATCGCATCCCGGACCACCTGTGAACGGACTGGACGTCCCGTCAGGACCGCCGGCGGGGGAGCGTCAGGAAGCCCATAGAGGGCGTAGCCGATCCGAACGATCTGGCCCGCGCGCGTCATCCGCTTGAGGTGGTGCCGGACCCTCTCGTCATCGAGAC
>CALMVN010000006.1:0-1395 GCA_937873225.1 uncultured Acetobacteraceae bacterium | reverse complement strand
GGATCTCCGCCGGCCCTTTCGGCTGGGGCAGGCACGCCTTGATCGCCAGGTTGACGACCGGGGAGTCCTCGTCCTTCTCCGAAAGCTCATAGCGGGCCAGATCGAAGTCGGCAGGCGCCACCACACCGGGCATCGGGCGGCAGAGATGCCCCTGTTCGACCAGCCTGCTCACCAGCCGATGCACTGTCTGCGCCGGCTTGTCGATCTTCACCGCCAGGTCGCGCACGACCATCGGCAACCGGACAAGGCCCAGGATCTGGGTGGCCAGCGAGCCTCCCTTGAACGACGCACGATGCTCCTTCGGATGGCGCACCACAGGCTCGTCGAAACCGGCCGGCGCGAAGAAGCCATGCTCGGGGTGCGTCAGCCGGCCAGCCGCAACCAGCGCGACCAGTTGGCCGCGCACTGCGTGCAGCGGACGCTCCGCGTGCGCTACGATCGCGCCGAGCCGTCGCGGCCGGTCCACGAACGCCACCAGCGCGTTCAGCTCGGCACGCCTGCCATCCGTGTTCGTGAAGTCCATCAACCGGCATCCCTGCTGCTGACGATGTGCTCGTCCGACGGGACCAGATTCGGATTTCAGGATGCGAATGGCGCCGGACGTTTTTCATGCGAACTGCGCATCGTGACGCGCATCCCGTTCGCATCCGCAATGTCGATGTTCGAAGCATGGAAGACGCCACGCAGCTGGACCTCGTGGACTACATCAGCGATGATTCTGGTGATGACGACACGCAGAGCCGCGTGTCATGCCCATCGGAAGCGGGCTGTGTTCACACTGAACACGGGCCGTTCGGCTCCGGGGAAACGCTCCGTGTTCACGCTGAACACACCGATGCGGCCCTGCCCGTCATGTCGCCCCGCCGCCTGCTGGTATGCCTCGTCGTCCTCGGCTGGAGTGAGCGCGAGCTGGCCCGGCGCCTCGGTCGTCATCAGACGACCATCAGGCGTTGGGTGGACGGCGGCAGCGCCGTCGATCGCGAAGTCGCTGCGTGGCTGGAAGCGCTGGCGGATTTCCACGCAAGACATCCAGCGCCCCGTGCTGCAGGCGGCACCGGCTCCCGTTCCGCAAGCCTGATCCCGGTCCTGTTGCCGAACGTCGAGTAGAACTGTCCGACCGTCCAGCCCGTCATGTTGTTGTTCGACAGGGCCGTCGATGAGACGTAGTTGCTCAAGGGTGTCGAGGGATCGGCGGTCGCCATCTCGCCCCCTGGCGTCGGGCCGAATACCCACGCACCATAGGTCTGCAGGACCGTCGCCGGCTGGTTCGTCGCGGCCGACACCTGCGTCGCGTAGTCCTTGGCGATGTAGCTCGCCACCGTGGCCTGGGCCGCAGGGTTGGTGATGTCGTCGGCGGTGTAGGGCAGGTCGTACTTCGCAACCGTGTCTGCCCAT
>CALMVN010000005.1 GCA_937873225.1 uncultured Acetobacteraceae bacterium | reverse complement strand
GATAGTAGTGGATGCCGAACCGGGCGGCGATGTCGGACAGCCGGTACGGCATGCAGGCGCCGCAGGTCAAGCACTGGATCAGCGCGCACGCCCCCTCCAGCACCCCGGTGATGACCCGCTCCGCAGCCCCCATCTCCCACAGGATGTTGGCGTGCAGCCGCCCCTTGCCGCCGGACAGCTCGTGCGCTTCCCGCGCCTGGGTGATGCCGCCGGCGATGGCGAACTCGACCATCTCCTCGTGGCGCTCGCGCCGGGTGCGGCCGGTATAGACCTGAGGGATGATCCGCCCCTCGTCGTCGTAGCTGTCCGCGTTGACGATGCTGATGGTGCCGGCCCCCCCGGAGGCGGCCCAATGTCCGGAACAGGTCCCGGTCGAGACCGAGACGCCTTTTCCGCCTTCGATCAGGGGCAGGAGCTCGGTACCGCCCATCCGGATCGCGTTGATCGTCTTCATCGCCTGACGTCGTCGCCTTCAGCCATCGGATCCGGCATCAAGCCGGCCCGAGCGGCGTTCCCTGCACGATCCATCCGCGCGGCGCAAGCGGCATGAATGGGGCAGGATCACGCCTCAAGAGGTTACAGATTGTAAGGGAGACCCGGGCCGACAAGCCCGGGCCGTTTATCCACCATCAATCCGCCGCGTCGCTGCGCTCACGACGCGGGCCACGCTCGCGACGCTCGCCGCCCTCGCGGCCGCCGTCCCGGTCGCCGCCGCCGCCGGACTTCGCCCCCACCTGCTCGGTGATGTCGGCACCCGTGGCCTGGTCGACCACCCGCATCGACAGCTTCACCTTGCCGCGGTCGTCGAAGCCCAGCACCTTCACCTTCACCGAGTCGCCGTTGTTGACCACGTCGGTGGTCTTGTTGACGCGGCCCTGGGTCAGCTCGGAGATGTGCACCAGCCCGTCGCGGGCGCCGAGGAAGTTCACGAACGCGCCGAAGTCGGCGGTCTTGACCACCTTGCCGTCGTAGATCGCGCCCAGCTCCGGCTCGGCGACAATGCCGCGTATGCGGCTGATCGCCTTGTTCGCCTGCTCCTCCGAGGTCGCTGCGATCTTGATGGTGCCGTCGTCGCCGATGTCGATCTTCGCACCCGAGAACTCGACGATCTCGCGGATCACCTTGCCGCCGGTGCCGATCACGTCGCGGATCTTGTCCTTGGGCACCGTGATCACGGTGATCTTCGGCGCGTTGGCCGCGACGCCGCCGCGGTTCTCGGTCAAGGCCTTGGCCATCTCGCCCAGGATGTGCTGGCGGCCGTCATGCGCCTGCCCGAGCGCGATCTTCATGATCTCGAAGGTGATGGACGTGATCTTGATGTCCATCTGCAGCGCGGTGATGCCGGCCTCGGTGCCCGCCACCTTGAAGTCCATGTCGCCGAGGTGGTCCTCGTCGCCCAGGATGTCGGACAGCACGGCGTAGCCGCGGTCCTCCTTGATCAGGCCCATGGCGATGCCCGCCACCGGGCGCTTCAGCGGCACGCCGGCGTCCATCAGTGCGAGGCTGGTGCCGCAGACGGTGGCCATGGAGGAGGAACCGTTCGACTCCGTGATCTCCGACACCACGCGGAGCGTGTACGGGAACGCTTCCTTGGACGGCAGCAGCGGGCGCACGGCGCGCCAGGCGAGCTTGCCGTGGCCGATCTCGCGACGGCCGGGCGAGCCCATGCGGCCGGCCTCGCCCACCGAATAGGGCGGGAAGTTGTAGTGCAGCATGAAATTGGAACGATACTCGCCTTCCAGCGCGTCGATCACCTGCTCGTCCTGGCCGGTGCCGAGCGTGGTGACCACCAGGGCCTGCGTCTCGCCGCGGGTGAACAGCGCCGAGCCATGCGCGCGCGGCAGGATGCCGACCTCCGACACGATCGGACGGACCGTCCGGGTGTCGCGGCCGTCGATGCGCAGGCCGGTCTCCAGGATGGCGCTGCGGACGACGTCGGCTTCCAGCTCCTTGAGCAGCGGCTTGGCCTTGTCGGGATCGAGCCCCTCGGCGCGGAGCGCCTCGGCCACCGCCTTCTTCGCCGCGCCCACCTTCTCGTAGCGGGCCTGCTTGACCCGCTCGCCATAGGCCTCGGCGATGCCGGCGCGGCCCAGGGCGTCGACGCGGCCCTTCAGCGCGACGTCGTCGGCGCTCGGCTCGGCCAGGGTCCAGGGCTGCTTCGCGGCGTGCTCGGCCAGCGCGATGATGGCGTCGATCACCGGCTGGAATGCCTTGTGGCCGAACTCCACCGCGCCCAGCATGACCTCCTCGGACAGCTCGGCCGCCTCGGATTCCACCATCAGCACGCCCTCTGCGGTGCCGGCGATCACCAGGTCGAGCTGGCCCTCCTTGGTCTCGGCCAGGGTCGGGTTCAGCACGTACTCGCCGTTCGCGTAGCCGACGCGGCAGCCGGCGATGGGGCCGAAGAACGGGATGCCGGACAGGGTCAGCGCCGCCGAGCAGCCGATCATGGCGACGATCGCGGGGTCGTTCTCCAGGTCGTGGCTGAGCACGGTCGCCACCACCTGGACCTCGTTGCGGAAGTTGTCCGGGAACAGCGGACGCAGCGGGCGGTCGATCAGGCGCGAGTTCAGCACCTCGGCCTCGGACGGGCGGCCCTCGCGCTTGAAGAAGCCGCCCGGGATCTTGCCAGCGGCGAACGCCTTTTCCTGGTAGTTGACGGTGAGCGGGAAGAAGTCCTGCCCGGGCTTCACGCCCTTGGCGCCGACCGCCGTGCACAGCACGATGGTGTCGCCGTAGTGCACCATGACGGCGCCGTCGGCCTGGCGGGCGATCTTGCCGGTCTCGAGCACGAGCGTGCGCCCGCCCCACTCCAGTTCCTTGCGGTAGAAATCGAACATGTCTGGTCCCTCTTTCGGTTCGAGGGCGGGCGACGACGTTTCGGACGGCATGGAGGGAGGCCCCCATGTGGCCTGAAACGTCGGGATGGCCCGACGCCTCATGTGGTTCAGTTCAGGCCAGGGCTCTGCCCTGGACCCGCCAAAGGGCAGTCGCCCTTTGGAAACCCAACTATTGGGTTATGAACAGAGCCCGGGGCAGAGGCCCCGGGTCGGTTCTAGCGGCGCAGGCCGAGGCGGCCGATCAGCGTTTCGTAGCGCCCCTGCTCCTTGCGCTTCAGGTAGTCCAGCAGGCGGCGGCGCCGGCCGACCAGCATCAGCAGGCCGCGGCGCGAATGGAAGTCCTTGGCGTGGGTCTTGAGGTGCTCGGTCAGGCTGGTGATCCGCTCGGTGAGCAGGGCCACCTGCACCTCGGGCGATCCGGTATCGGTTTCGCCGGTCCTGTAGTCGGCGATGAGCGCGGTACGGCGCTCCGCAGTGGTCGACATCGTGGTTCTCCGCGAACGGGGGTTACAGAAGGCGTTCCGGTTTGAGCCACCCGTCCTCGAGTCGGCACAGCCCGATCACGCGCCCCCCGTCCATGGCGCGGGCCACCCCGCCCGCGGGGTCGGCCTGCTCAGGAATCCGGCCCATCAGCTCGACCAGGCTGATCGCCTGGCCGTGCTGGAGGCCTGCCGCTTCGCTCGGGGTCAAGGCCAGCGCCGGGATGTCGGCCAGCGCGGTCGCGACCGGCAGCAACAGCTCCGGTGAGGCGGGCGCGTTGTCCTCCCCGCCCAGGCATTTGTCCAGGGAAATCGCATCACGTTCACGGAAGGGCCCCACGCGCAGCCGGCGCAGCGCCGACACGTGCCCGACCGTGCCGCAGGCCACGGCCAGGTCGCGCGCCAGCGCGCGCATGTAGACGCCCTTGCCGGACTGCACCTCGAACACCGCGGTGTCGGCGTCGGGGCGACCCACCAGCGCGAACCGGTCGACCCGCGCCGGGCGCGGCTCCAGCACCGGGGCGCGGCCTTCGCGGGCCATGTCGTAGGCACGCTCGCCGGCCACCTTGATGGCGGAGAACACCGGCGGCACCTGCATGATCTCGCCCTGGAACGCCGCCAGCGCGTCCCGGAACTGGTCGTCGGTCGGGCGCACGGCGGAGGTGGCGGTCACCTGTCCGTCGGCGTCGTCGGTGTCGCGCGCCTCGCCGATCCGCAGCGTGAAGTGGTACAGCTTGGTGCCGTCCATGATGTACGGCACCGTCTTGGTCGCCGCCCCGAACGCCACCGGCAGCAGCCCGGTCGCCAGCGGGTCGAGCGTGCCGCCGTGCCCGGCCTTCTGCGCGTCGAAGCCGCGCCGCACTCGGTTCACCACGTCGGTCGAGGTCATGCCGGCCGGCTTGTCGACGACCAGCCACCCGTCCAGGGCGCGTCCACGCTTGCGTCGCATCGATCCGGTCGCCTTCGCTGGAGGGAGGCGAGGCTTTAGACGAGCGGCGGTGCGCCCGCAAACGCGCTTCCGGTGCCTGCTCCGCGTCTGCTCAGGCATGGTTCCGGAATGGAGGAAATCTGGCGCCATGCCAGCCAACCTGTCGATCAAGAACGCGCCCGACGACGTGGTGCGGCGGCTGCGCCTGCGTGCTGCGCGCAACCACCGCTCGCTGCAGGGCGAGCTGATGGCGATCATCGAGACGGCGGCGGGCGAGCCCACGCTGTCTCCGCTTCAGCTTCTGGAGGAGGTTCGCCGGCTCGGGATCAAGACCTCGGACGAGTCGACAGCCATCATCCGGGCCGACCGGGACAGGAACGGCTGATGGTGACGGACACCAAGGTCGTCGACGCCTCGGCCCTCGCCGCGATCCTGTTCCAGGAGCCCCGGTCGGCCAGCATCGCGGGACGTCTGGATGGCGCTCGGCTGAAGGCGCCGTTTCTGCTCGGCCACGAGTTGGCGAAGGTGTGCCTGATGAAGTGCAAGCGCCATCCGGACCAGAGGGAGGTACTCGTGCAAGGCTTCAGGTTGCTCAGGAACTTCGAGGTGGAGGCCGTCGCCACGGATCACGACGCGGTGCTCGCCCTGGCGCTCACGACCGGCCTGACCGCCTGCGACGCCAGCTATCTTTGGCTGTCGCGGCACCTGGACGCCGAGCTCGTCACCCTGGACCGGCAGCTCATGACCGAGGCGTCCCGCCCGTCCTGACGCGGTCGAGCCACGACGGGATCAGGCCTCGAACAGCACCGACCCCGGATCCCGGCCGCTCCGGCGCGTCACCCGCCGGACGAAGCGTGCCACGTCCGGCACGCAGTGCTCGACCACCAGCTCGACCACCCGCTCGCCGCGCGGCCGCCGGCGGCGCCAGTCGGCGTAAGGGTAGAGGGCGATCGGCAGGAACGTGTCCGGCCCGCGCGGCGCCGGGAACGGTTTGGTGGCGCCGCTGTTGATCGGCGACAGGGTGATGGCGTCCCGGCATGCCGACACCAGCGCCGCCGCGTCGAGCTCCAGCACGTCATGGGTCAGGCTCCGATAGGGCCTGGCCTCCAGCAGGCGCGCCAGCCGTGCGAGCGTCAGCCAGAAATACACCTTGCGGTTCAGCAGGCGGTACCAGTCCTCCGGTTGGAGGCCGCCGCCGAGGCAGCGCGCCAGCCCGGCGTCGTCCATCGGCTTCTGGTCGCGGATGACGGCGCCTTCCAGCCCGTCGCGTCGCAGCGCCACCCCCTGCGGACGCCGCTGCGCTTCCAGCCTGTGCCGCGCCGACCCGTCGACGCCGTACAGGTCGAGCAGCGCCGACGTGCTCAGCAGGCCGTGGCGGCGGATCGACGGCCAGGTGCCGGCCTCGGCCATGTGGTAGAGCGTCGGGCAGTCGCGCAGCAGCTCGTCCAGCTCGTCTTCGGTCATCGATCCTCCGGTTCCCACCATCGACGGCGCGGTTGCCGCCGGCTAGACCCCGTTGCCATGTCGATCACCGCGCCGAGCCCGACCCGTACCCAGCGCTTCACCGTGGTCCTGCTGATCGAGCTGTGGGAACGGTTCGGCTACTACGGCATGCAGGCGCTGCTGCTGCTGTTCCTGGTCCAGCGGCTCGGCTTTTCCGACCATGACGCCAACCTGCTCTGGGGCGCGTTCGGGGCGCTGACCTATGCCGCTCCCGCCATCGGCGGCTGGCTTGGCGATCAGGTTCTGGGCTCGCGCCGGGCGATGGTCTGCGGTGCGGTCTGCCTGTTCGTGGGGTACCTGTCGCTGGCGCTGCCGTCGAACGGGCGTGCGCTGCTGAGCCTCGGCATGGGCACGATCGCGATCGGCAACGGTCTGTTCAAGCCGAACGCTGCCAACCTGGTGCGTCGCATCTACGAGGGCGACGACAGTCGGCTCGATGCCGCCTTCACCCTCTACTACATGTCGGTCAACGTGGGCTCGACGGTGTCGATCCTGCTGTCCCCCTGGCTCAGGGACCGGTTCGGCTGGCACGCCGCGTTCGGCATGAGCGCCGTCGGGCTGGCGCTCGGTCTGGCCGGCTACGCCGTGCTGCGGCACCGCCTCGACCGGATCGGATCGGCGCCGGATACCCGTCGGTTGCCGGCCCGCACCGGCTGGCTGGTCCTGGCCGGCATGGTTGCCGCCATCCTCCTGGTCATGCTGGTGCTGCAGCATGCCGGGATCGCCCGCGCCTGCGTCTGGCTGGCGGGCCTGGGAACGCTGGCGGTCTGGGCCCGCATCTACCGGCAGGCGACGCGGGCCGAACGACCCGGCCTGCTGATCGCCTACCTGCTGACGATCGAGTTCATGCTGTACTTCGTGTTCTACCAGCAGCAGTCCACGTCGCTGACCCTGTTCGCGCTGCGCAACGTCGACCCGGCGTTCCGCCTCGGCGGGGTGACGCTGTTCTCGTTCTCCGCCGCCCAGTTCCAGGCGCTGAACCCGATCTGGATCATGATCCTGAGCCCGGTGCTGGCCTCCCTCTACGCCGCACTCGGGCGGCGCGGGCGCGACCTGCCGATCTCGGTCAAGTTCCTGCTCGGGTTCGGCTTCGTCACCGCGGCGTTCCTGGTCTGGTGGCTCGGCACCGGACCCGGCGCGCCGGCCCGCGTCTCGCCCTGGCTGATGGTCGGCGGCTACGGCCTGGTCTCGACCGGCGAGCTGCTGATCAGCGCGCTCGGCCTGGCGATGATCGCCCGCTATACGCCGGTGCGGCTGAGCGCCTTCATGATGGGGGCGCTGTTCGTGGGGCTGGGCGTGGCGCTCTATCTCGGCAGCGCGGTTGCCAACCTCGCCTCGCTGCCGCCCGGCCTCGCCACCGCCGAGGCAGCGCAGAGCCTGCCGATCTATCACGGGCTGTTCCTCGGCCTGCTGGAGCTGGGGCTGGTCGTGACCGCCCTGTGCGTTGCGGCGCTGCCGCTGCTGCGTCGCCTGGACCGCGCCCACCACGCCGCGATCAGGGCCTGATCGAGGGACACCCGCTGCGGAAGATCAGCACCATCGACCGCCCGTCGCTGCCGACGGAGTAGCCGGGGCCGGTCTCGCGGTAGGACCGGCACAGGATGGGGGCGGGATCCGCATCGCGGAACCAGATGCCGTCTTCCAGCCCGTACTGGGCCAGCAGCGCCAGCCCGAACCAGGAGATGCCGTTCAGCGGGTTGTC
The DNA here is from genome assembly GCA_937873225.1 of uncultured Acetobacteraceae bacterium. GTDB lineage: Bacteria > Pseudomonadota > Alphaproteobacteria > Acetobacterales > Acetobacteraceae > Lichenicola. Next base: position 5,293 of record CALMVN010000005.1, on the reverse strand, counting down.
GAACAGCGGCGCCAGGCCGGGCGCGCGGGCGAGCCCGTGGCGCAGCACCGGCGGGAACGGCATCGCGCCCAGCATCTGCAGCGCGCCGAGGCCGGTGCGGGCGTGCTCGGCGTTCACCGCCTCCGCCACCGGCGGCAGCACGGTGGCCTCGTAGCGGTCGAGGTCGCGAAGCAGGGCGCCATAGGCGAAGGCGTCGCGCGCGAAGCAGGCCAGGAGCAGCACCGCGACCGACACCACTGCCTGCCCGGAGCGGCCGGAGGGCAGCAGGCGCATCGCGGTCCAGGCTGACGCCGACAGCATGGCGCCGATGCCCACCAGCACGCGCGGCTGCACCACCGGATCGCGCAGCAGCAACATCGGCCCGGCGAACCCGAACAGGAGCACCGCCGTCGACAGCAGAGCGAGCGGCCAGCCACGCCTGCCGATCCGGCTCAGCGCCACTGCGAGGAAGCCGACCAGCGCCAGGAGGGCGAGCAGCCCGAACGGGCTCGCGGGCGACGCCATGCGCAGCACCAGCGCCAGCAGGTCGTGCGCGTTCCGGGGCAGCAGCCGGACCAGCTCGTCCGGCCGCATCAGCGCCGCGTGCTGCGCCTGGTAGCCCGGCAGCACCACCAATCCGGTGACCCGCAGCAGCGCGACCAGGCCGGCGTCGAGCGCCGACGCCGCCAGCAGCGCCAGCGCCGCTCGGCCGGCGGCACGTCCCGCGCCGGGATCGCGCCGCGCCAGCCGCAACAGCACGCCGGCCGCCGCGAAGCACAGGAACACGTTGACCGCCGGCTGGTAGAACAGCAGGGCGGCCAGCAGCGCCGTTGCGGCCGGGATCGTGCTCCGGTCCCCCAGCAGCGCCGCCCACAGCGCCAGCACCATCGCCGTCGTCATCGACAGCGAGTCGAACACGTAGGTCAGGTTCTGCAGGTAGAACGGGGTGGCGAACAGCAGCATTGCGGCAGGCGCGACGCGCGAGGCACCGAGCTCTGGGGCCGCGCGCGACAGCAGCAGGCCGGAGACGCCCATTAGCGCGATCGCGCCCAGCTGCGGCAGCGGCGAGAGGTCGAGCATGCGGCCGCCGAACGACAGCAGCGTCATCAGCGCCGCGGTCAGCAGCCGCCCGTCCTCTGCCCATAGGTTGTAGCCGACCTGCACCCGGCCGAGGTCGTCGAGCTGGAGGTAGCCGGTGGTCAGCACGCGGAGATGGCAGCACAGGAAGAACCCGGCGATCGCCGCGACGATCGCCAGCTCGCGCCGGCCGGCTTCGGTCATGGCCTGTCCCGGTGGCCTTGCATCGGCTGCCCGGGACCCACCTGGTGCGGTGCCGGCGGCATCATCGCCTCGCCCTGACGGCTCGCCGGCGCCGGCACGGGCGGGTCCGGCAGGGCATAGTTCCAGTATTGGAACAGCTCCGGGTGGCGCCGGAGCCAGTCCAGCACCGGTGCGCCGGGCCCGGCATGGGACGGCACGTGCGGCCGGGCGGCGCGCAGGCTGTCCGCCATGGCGCGGCGGGACGGGGCGGACAGGTCCAGGCCGAGCAGGTCGTGGACGCGCCCGATCTCGTGCATGGGCTGCTGCCGCAGCGCCTCGTAGCGGACCTCGACGAACCGGCCGGGCGGCAGGAGCGCGCTGTCGCGGTGCAGGGCGGCCATCAGGCGCGGATACACCGCCTGCACCAGCCCTGCCGCCTGCGCGTCCGCCGACGCCGCAGGTCCCAGCGACAGCTCGCGGATCAGGGTCGCGAACATGCGCACGGAGGAGGCGCAGACGTCGGCAGGGTCACGGTGGATGTGGATGAAGCGGGCCTCGGGCCAGATCGCCCGGAGCAGCGGGATGCGGGCGCTGTTGGCGGGGTTGCGGATCAGCAGCGGGCGGTTGCCGGCGGCCCGGGTCATCTTGGCGACGTAGCGGACGAGGCGGCCGCGCCAGCGACGGAGCTCGGCGGTGCCGACCCCGTCGAGGAACACGCCGCGGTCGAACTCCGCCTGCAGCCGGTCGGGGAAGTACAGGCCATGGTTGCAGGACAGGGTGGACAGGTTGGCCATCGCCAGCTCGTCCTCCTGCGGCAGGTCGGGGCGCAGCGGCATGGCGTCGATCAGCCGGGTGCGCGGGAAGAACTGCTCCACGAACGGCCGCGCCAGCCGCGCCAGGCCCAGCGCCTCCGCCGGCAACCCGACCGACATCGGCGACAGGATGCCGAAAGAGTCGGAGCGGCTCAGCAGGTTGGCCAGGTGGGTGGTGCCGCTGCGCCAGTGCCCGACCACGAACACCGGCGCCGGACCAGGTTCGGGCCGCAGCCGAAGCAGCGCGGCGACCGTTGCCGCCTCGCCCAGGGTGAAGGGCAGGCGCAGCGCGGTCATGGCCAGCGCCGTCGCCGCCACGTGCAGGCGGCCGGGCCGTATGCCGCCCTTCAGCAGCAGGCGGACCAGGGTGTCCGGCGTCGCGCCGCACAGGGGATGGAACAGGCGGTGCGCCCGCCCGTTGCCGCGCGACGCCAGGGCCGGGAGCCAGCCCGCCCGCGTGTCGGTGGCGGCATAGGCCCGGTTCTCGACATGCATGTCCACCACGCCCCAGCGGCGCAGGACCAGTGGAAGTTCCAGGGCGGCGGGCCGGCCACGTCCGGTCGGCCGCGTCCGGTCAACCCAGGTCCTTGGCGACCTCGGGACGGCGCAGCAGCGCGTCGATCTCCATCGCGTAGTCGAGCGCGGTATCGGGCTGGAAGTGGATCTCCGGAACGCCGCGCAGCCGCACCGCCCGGCTCAGCTCGCTGCGCAGGAACGGGGCCGCGCGTCGCAGCGCCGGCAGCTTCTCGTCGATGTCGCTGCGGCCGAGCCGGGCGACGAAGGCGGTGGCATGCTTCAGGTCCGGGCTGATCCGCACCTCGGTGACGGTGACGTGGACGCCGGCCAGCTCCGGGTCGCGGAACTCGACCCGGGTGAACAGGTCGGCCAGCACGTGGCGGACCTCCTCGGCGACGCGCAGCTGGCGCTGCGACGGGCCGGCCGGACCAGTATGCTTCTTCCTGGAACGAGAAGGACCGGCAGGTTGCCCTGCCGGTCCTTTCGTCTCGACCGTGCTGCGCGGCTTCTGGCTCACGCCGGCACCAGCTCCATCTCGTAGCACTCGACCACGTCGCCCTCCTTGAGGTCGTTGTAGCCGGCGAACGACAGGCCGCACTCGTAGCCGCGCGCCACTTCCCGGACATCGTCCTTGAAGCGCTTGAGCTGGCTGAGCTCGCCCTGGTGCACCACCACGTTGTCGCGCAGCAGACGCACGCCGCAGCCGCGCTTGACCACGCCCTCGGTGATGTAGCAGCCGGCGACCATGCCGGTCTTGGTGATGTTGAACACCTTGCGGACCTCGGCGTAGCCCAGGAACTTCTCCCGGTGCTTCGGCGCGATCTTGCCCTTCACGAGCTGCTCGATGTCGTCCGACACCTGGTAGATGATCGAGTAGTAGCGGATGTCGACGCCGTCGCGCGTCGCCAGCTCGCGCGCCTGGCTGGTGGCGCGGACGTTGAAGGCGACGATGATCGCGTCCGAGGCCTTGGCGAGCTGGATGTCGCTCTCCGTGATCTGGCCGACGCCCGCGATCAGCACGCGGACCTTGACCTCCTCGTGCTCCAGCTTGAGCACGGTGGCGGAGATCGCCTCGGCCGAGCCCTGCACGTCGGCCTTGATGACGACCGCGACCTCCTTCTGCGCCCCGGCCTGGATGCGGGCCAGCATCTGGTCGAGCGTGCCGCGGGCGGCGGTGATGCCGGCGGCCTGCTTCTCCTTGACCTTGCGCTGGCGGAACTCGGAGATCTCGCGCGCCCGGTTCTCGTTCTCCACCACCACGAACGGCTCGCCGGCGCCCGGCACCGAGGACAGCCCCAGCACCTCGACCGGCGACGATGGGCCGGCCTCCTTGATCTGCCGGTTCTTGTCATCGAGCATGGCCCGCACCCGGCCCCATTCGGAGCCGGCGACGATGATGTCGCCCTGGTTCAGCGTGCCCTTCTGCACCAGCACGGTGGCGACCGGGCCGCGGCCGCGGTCCAGCCTGCTCTCGATCACGCTGCCCTCTGCGGCGCGCTCCGGGTTGGCGCGCAGGTCGAGGATCTCGGCCTGCAGCAGGATCGCCTCCTCCAGCTTGTCCAGCCCGGTGCGCTTGGTCGCCGACACCTCCACGTCCTGGGTGTCGCCGCCCAGCTCCTCCACCACGATGTCGTGCTGCAGCAGCTCCTGGCGCACCTTGTTCGGGTTGGCGCCGGGCTTGTCGGACTTGTTGATGGCGACGATGATCGGCGCGTTCGCCGCCTTGGCGTGGCGGATCGCCTCGACCGTCTGCGGCATGACGCCGTCGTCGGCGGCCACCACCAGGATCACCACGTCGGTCACCGAGGCGCCGCGCGAGCGCATGGCGGTGAAGGCCTCGTGGCCCGGCGTGTCGATGAAGGTGATGTGCGCGCCGGTGGCGGTCTCGACCTGGTAGGCGCCGATGTGCTGGGTGATGCCGCCGGCCTCGCCACCGGCCACGTCCGCGTGGCGCATCGCGTCGAGCAGCGAGGTCTTGCCGTGGTCGACGTGGCCCATGATGGTCACCACGGGGGCGCGCGGCAGCAGGTCGAGGTCCTCGTCGACCTCGCCCTCGATGCCGATCTCGACGTCGCTCTCCGACACGCGGCGGACGCGGTGGCCGAACTCCTGGATCACCAGCTCGGCGGTGTCGGCGTCGAGGATCTGGGTGACGTTGGCCATCACCCCCATCTTCATCAGCGACTTGATGACGTCGCCGGCGCGGGTCGCCATGCGGTTGGCGAGCTCGGCCACGCTGATGGTTTCGGGCAGCACCACGTCGCGCACCACGCGGACCTGATCGGAGCGCAGGCGCTCGAGTTCGGCCTGGCGGCGCTCGCGGTCGCGCTGGCGGCGCACGGAGGCGAGCGAGCGGGTCTTGTCGTCGTCGCCCTCGATCGCCGCCTGCACGTCGACGCGGCCGGTCATGCGTCGGTCGCCGACCTTGCGCGGCGCCACCACGGGAACCTTGCGCGGCGGCAGGGCCGCACCCGGACGGCGCAGCGCCCCGGGACGGCGCTCGTCATCCTCCGGACGGGTGGTGCGCAGGCGAAGCGTTTCTGCCGGCGCCGCGGCAGGGGTCGCACCCGGACGGGTGTTGACCACCGGGGCGTGGCCGATGGCGCGGGACGCGATGGTGCGCAGCGGCTCGGGAGCGACGATGGTCACGCCGCCGCGCGCCGGCTCGGCAGCCGGTGCCGCCGCGGGCTGCGCCGCTTCCGCCTGCACGCTCGCCTCGGTGTCGG
>CALMVN010000004.1 GCA_937873225.1 uncultured Acetobacteraceae bacterium | reverse complement strand
CCCGGCATCGCCGGCATCCCGTTCGGCATCGCCGGCATCCCGCCAGGCATGGCCGGCATGCCTCCCTGCATCTGCGGCATGCCGCCGGGCATCTGCGGCATCGACATTGCCGGGTTCGACGCCACCGCCTGCTTCACGCTGCCCGCCATGCGCGTGCACAGGTCCGCCTCCGTCGTGTTGCCGCGCGACGCCATCTCCGACAACGGCACGTTGCTGCCGCCCGCACCCATCAGCACCCCCTGCCTGCCCAGCGCCTCGGCGCTGTCGGTCGAGCCGCTTGCCGCCGGAAGCCGCGAGATGACCGTCTTCTGCGCCGTGACCGCGCTGTTGTCCGCATGACCGTGCGCCTGGCAGTACTCCAGCACGCCCAGCTCGTTGGCGGCGCTGTTGCGCGCCATCGCGGTCATGTCCGTCTGGGCGAGGCATGGCAGGGCGGGAAGAACAGCTGACAGCGAAACGCCGAACAGCGTACGGATCGCGATACGACGGCTCATGGACCAATCCCTCGTTGAACCAGCGTGCTGGCCGGTGCTGGCGCGAACGCAACGCGTGGATCCCGAAAAGGTTGCAGTACCGGAAAGGTAGCGGAACCCCGACGGGTCGACGGTCAGCACGCCTGCAGGGCGCGTCGCATGTTGCAACGGGCACGCGCGTCCAGCGACGCATAGGACGAGTCGGTATGGAACAACCGCGCCCGGCCGAGCTGGCCGTCAAGGAACGCCCTGCGACCGGCCCGATACGCTTTCGTGCCGAACACCGGGACGTACTCGCCGGCGATCCCGGCCTCGTAGCGGTCGCACTCGGCAGCATCGGCACCCAGGATCGCCATGTCGAGATCCAGCAGATAGGCGCAGTCCAGGATCTGCTCGCCTGGCCCGTCCGTCGGCAGCAGGTGGTCCGCCGTCCGCTCGACCATCAGCGCCGCCGACATCAGGTCGGCCGCGTCCACCAGCCCCGCCATCTCGTCGCGCAGTAGCCTGGCACTCCGCACCTCGTTGTCGCGCGCGGCCGGATCATGGATCGCGTCGTGGTACCAGATCGCCAGCTCCAGCACGTGCCGCCTCGCGACCTGGCCCCGCAGCCCGGACCGCCCGCGCAGCAGCGCGTCTACATGCGACTGCCCGTGGTAGCACCGGTGCGCCTCGGCATGACGGGTCCGCAGGCCGGCCCGACGCACGTCCATCAGCTCGAACATGCGACCGCCTCCCCCCTCGTGCGAATTTCCTTGAACAACGTTCACGTTAGTCCTAAATATGAACAACGTTCACAAAAGAGCCCCTGCCATGCCGCTTCTCCTGTCGCGCCGCCTCGCGCCGCTCCTGGTCACGCAGACGCTGGGCGCCGTCAACGACAACCTGTTCAAGAACGCGCTGGTGGCGCTGATCCTGTTCCATGCCGGCGCGGGTGCGCGCCCGGGTCCGGCCGGGGCGGTGCTGGTGGCGCTGGCGGGCGGAATCTTCATCCTGCCCTACGCCCTGCTGTCCGCCACCGCCGGGCAGCTCGCCGACCGCTGCGAGAAGTCGCGCTCGATCCTGGTGGTCAAGCTGGCGGAAGCGGTGCTGATGGGCCTGGCAGCCCTCGGGTTCCTGCTGAACAGCACGCCGCTGCTGTTCGCGGTGCTGTTCGGGCTCGGCGTGCAGGCCACCTTTCTCGGCCCGCTGAAGAACGCGATCCTGCCCAGCCACCTCGCCGACGCCGAGCTGCTGGCCGGAAACGGGCTGCTCGAGGCCGGCACCTTCCTCGGCATCCTCGCCGGCACCATCGCCGGAAGCTGGCTGTTCGGCACCGTGCACGGCCGGCTGATCGTGTCGCTGGCCGGAGCGGCGGTGGCACTGGCCGGCATCGGCAGCGCCGTGCTGGTGCCGCGCGCCCCCGCCAGCGCGCCGGACCTGCCGATCGGCTGGAACCCCCTGCGCGACACCGTGACGCTGGTCGCCGACGCGCGGCGCAACCGCGCGGTCTGGCTGTGCATCCTGGGCCTGAGCTGGTTCTGGGCGATCGGCGCGGTGGTGCTGACCGAGCTGCCCACCCTGGTGCGGGCGCTCGGCGCCGAGCTGCACGTGTTCACCCTGCTGCTCGCCTTCTTCTCGGTCGGCATCGCCGTCGGCTCGGTGTCCTGCTCCAGGCTGCTGCGCGGCAAGGGTTCGGCGCGGCTGGTGCCGTTCGCCGCCCTCGGCCTGTCGGTGTTCATCCTCGACTTCGCAGCCGCCGCGCACCACGCCCAGGGCCTGACCACCGTGCGCCTGATGCTGCACAGCCCCCGCGGCTGGCGCATGCTGCTCGACCTGCTGCTGCTGGCCGCCTGCGGCGGCATCTACTCGGTGCCCCTGTTCGCCATCATCCAGGAACGCGCCGATCCCTCCCGCCTCGCCCGCACGGTGGCGGCCAACAACGTGGTCAACGCCGGCGCGATGGCGGCCGCCGCCGTCGCCACGGCGCTGCTCGCCGCCGCCGCGCTGACGCCGGTGGCGATCCTCCTCGTGGCGTCGGCGGCCAACCTCCTGGTGGCGCTGTGGATCGTGCGCATCCTGCCGCAGGACACGATGCGCGCCCTGTTCCGTGGCTATTTCCGCGCCCTGCACGGCGTCGACGTGTCCGGGCTGGAGAACCTGCCGCCGTCCGGCACCCGCACGGTGTTCGTGGTCAACCACCAGAGCTTCCTCGACGGCTGCTTCGTCGCCGCCTTCCTGCCCGGCACCCCCACCTTCGCGGTCAACGTCCACATCGCCAGGCGCCCGTGGGCCAGACCGTTCCTGGCCGCAGTGCGCCACTTCGCGGTGGATCCCGCCAACCCGTTCAGCACCAAGACCATGGTGCGCGCGGTGCGGGACGGCCACGCCCTGGTGGTGTTCCCCGAGGGCCGGATCACCGTCACCGGCGCGCTGATGAAGGTGTACGAGGGTGCCGGCATGGTGGCGGACAAGGCCGACGCCGTCGTGGTGCCGGTGCACATCGACGGGCTGCAGTTCACCCGGCTGTCGCGCATGGGCCGACGCGCCCCGCGACGCTGGTTCCCGCGCCTGTCGCTGGCGGTGCTGCCGCCGGTGGCGCTCGACCTGGACCCGGAGCTGCGCGGCCGCAGCCGACGACGCGCCGTCGGCACCGTGCTGCAGGACGTGATGGAACAGGGCGGCTTCGCCACCGCCCGGACCGGCCGCACCCTGTGGAGCGCGCTGCTCGACGCGCAGCGCCGCTACCGCCCCGGCACCCCGATCGCCGAGGACGTGACCCGCACCCCGCTCAGCTACCGACGGCTGGTGTTGGGGGCCGCGGTGCTCGGACGCAGGCTGACGCGGGACGCGGCGCCCGGCGAGCCTGTCGGCCTGATGCTGCCCAACGCCGTCGGCAGCGTGGTGACCTTCATGGCGCTGCAGGCGCACGGCCGGGTGCCGGCGATGCTGAACTTCTCCGCCGGCGCCGACGGCATGCTCGCCGCCTGCGCCGCCGCACGCGTCACCACCGTGCTGGGCTCGCGCGCCTTTGTCGCGAGGGCCAAGCTGGAGGCCACGGTGGCGCGCATGGAAACGCAGGTGCGCTTCGTCTGGCTCGACGAGGTGCGGGACCGGCTCAGCGCCGGGGCGAAGCTGCGCGGCTGGATCGACGCCAGGCTGGCCCGCCGCCTGCCGGGTGCGCGCGCGAAGCCGGACGATGCCGCGGTGATCCTGTTCACCAGCGGCTCGGAGGGCGCGCCCAAGGGGGTGGTGCTCAGCCACCGCAACATCGTGTCCAACATCGCCCAGGTCGCCGCGGTGATCGACTTCAACGCGTCCGACCGCGTGTTCAACGCGATGCCGATGTTCCATTCCTTCGGCCTGACCGGCGGCACGCTGCTGCCGCTGCTGTCCGGCGTGCGCACCTTCTTCTATCCCTCGCCGCTGCACTACCGCATCGTTCCCGAGCTGATCTACGACACCGACAGCACCATCGCCTTCGGCACCGACACCTTCCTGACCGGCTGGGCCCGGTTCGCGCACCCGTACGACTTCTATTCCATGCGCTACGTGTTCTCCGGCGCGGAAAAGGTGCGCGAGGAAACGCGCCGGCTCTACGCCGAGCGCTTCGGCGTGCGCGTGCTGGAAGGCTACGGCGCCACCGAAACGGCGCCGGTGCTGGCGCTGAACACGCCGATGCACGGCAGGCCGGGTGCCGCGGGGCGGCTGCTGCCCGGCATCGCCTACCGGCTGCAGCCGGTCGAGGGCATCCCGGACGGCGGACGTCTGCTGGTGCGCGGCCCGAACGTGATGCTGGGCTACCTGCGCCACGCGGCACCCGGCGTGCTGGAGCCGCTGCCGGACGGCTGGTACGACACCGGCGACATCTGCCGCGTCGACGCGGAGGGCTTCGTGTCCATCCTCGCCCGCGCCAAGCGCTTCGCCAAGATCGCCGGCGAGATGGTGTCGATGCCGGCGGCCGAGGCGCTGGCCGCCACGCTGTGGCCGGACGCCGCGCACGCGGTGGTGGCGGTGCCGGACGGGCGAAAGGGCGAGGCGCTGGTGCTGCTCACCACCCAGCGCGACGCCACCGCGGGCGCCCTGCTGGCGCAGGCGCGCGCCAAGGGCTCCGCCGAGATCGCCGTGCCCCGCTCGGTCCGGATCGTGGACGCGCTGCCGCTGCTGGGCACCGGCAAGGTGGACTACGTGGCGGCGACGCGGGTGGCGGCGGAGGAGCGGGCGGCGGCATGAAGCATCGGCGAGCGGCAAGCTGGAGCATGCTCGGTGAGCCGGTGCGGACGGGTCATGCTCCACACCGGCATTCCGAGGGTGCACCCGAGCATCGAGTGCAGATGCCCAGGGTCATCAAACCTGCCGCAGCACCAGTGGGATCGTCGCCGAACGCAGATTACCGCCCTTTGGTCGCCGAAGTGGCAGGCTGCATTGTTGAAGCCCACCTACGCTCGGCAACGAAAGGCAGGACCAGGCGGCAGGTGGATCGCTTCGTCGTTTTTAAGAACCAGCCGCAGAAAGATGTTATCGACATCTCGCTGCGTCGTGTCCGGCGTCCCTGATCCCGCTCCGCCTGTTCCGTACCGCCTTCGACCTGCTGCGTCGCACCAGAGGGCACAACTCCTGCCCGGCTTCACCTGCAGGTGCCTGCGCGACCTACTTGATGTGAGGATGGATCACGCCTGCCGATGAATGACCGCTTGCTGGTATTGCGCCCACGTTGTTCGCGTAGATGCCAGCCGTCCCGAGCGCGGTTACGGCGGTAAGAGCCGCTTCAACACCCGTCTTCTTCGGATTGTGCAACATCTGCCCGATCGGGTTGTGCAGGATGCTGTCCTGCCCGTGAGCGTGCAGCGTCAAGGAATTGCCGGTCGGCTCGTGGTCTACCCCGTTCGGCTTGAGGGTGTGCATCCAGGATCCGGGCGGGAAGTCCTGATGCACGAGGCCGGACTGGTGATCGAAATGCACCCGCCCGTTGGCGCCCAACTGATCCACATGCACATAGCCGGTATTGGTGCCGATGTTGTGGCTGCCGTTGCTGTCGTGTATTGCCACGTCCTGACTGTTGGAGCCTATATGCTCCATGTTGGTGTTGTTGTGTGAGACGTAGCTGCCTTCGTTGTGGCCTGTGGTCACACGGCCGCTGTTGTTGGTCGCCGTGAAGCTGCTCGACAGAGCATGATGCTCGACGTCGAACGCGTTCTGGTTGTCCCGGGCCTCCAGACGCGAGGCGTTGTTGTCCAGGGACAAGGGAGCGGCGTTGCCGTGGACGAACAAGGGCGCGTTGTTGCCTGCGATCTCGGTCAAACTGGTCGGCTTGTACAGGTTGTGGCGCGTGTCGTTGTTGCCGCCGTTGTCACCCAGATGCTGCTGGAAAGCCTGGTTGTGCTGGCTTTCCTGCTGCGTCAGCGCACCGCTCTCGGAGTGAAGCGGTCCCATCTCGAGGTCCTGGCCCACCGGTCGCGAAGAAAAACTCACCATTTTCAGCTCCCTCGTGATCCGCCCGCGATTCCAACTCCGTCAGACGCTTACTGCTGATCAGCGAAAGAATTCGGACGCTCAATGGCACGTTGACGTTTCTGACGAACGCAATCGACCACTACGCCCCTGATAGCTGATCAGACTTGCACATGTCAAAAAAGGATGTTCGAGCCGCAATCAGGTCGACGATGTCGATGCAGGCTGCGTCGTGCCGCTCGGCCCGGCGGCGTCAGGGCGGCAGCCCGCGCGCGATGGCCTCGACCACCGTCCGGACCTGCTGTCGCAGCACCGGCAGGGTCACGGTGGTGATCCTGCCTTCCAGCCCCAGCACCACCATGCCGTGCACGGCGGAGAACAGGGTGCGCGCCAGCAGGGCGCATGCGTCCTCCGCCAGGTCCGGCCGCAGCAGCGCCACCGGCTCCGCGATCGGGTTGAAGGCGGCCGCCCGGCGCTCCTCGTACCAGGCGGGCAGCGCGTGCCCGTCCGCCATCCGGTGCCCGAACAGGGCGTTCCAGCGCCGGCGGTTGAGAAAGGCGTAGTCCAGATACGCGTCGGCGAGGCGGCGCAGGTGCAGCGCCGGGTTGCGGCCGGCGGAGGCGCCACGCATGGCCCCGTCGATGGCGTCCAGGGTGCGGGCGTTCACCGCCAGCACCAGCGCGTCCATGTCCGGGAACACGCCGTAGATGGCGCCCACCGAGCAGCCCGCCGCGTCGGCCAGGTTGCGCGCGCGCAGCTCCTCCAGCCCCGCCGCCTCGATCACCGCTTCCGCCGCTTCCAGCAGGCGCCGCGACAGGTCCTGGTGCCGCTCGGTGGTGGACGCCCTTTGTGAACGACGTTCATTTTTTTCTTGAACAGTGTTCATGGCTCGCGCTACGTCATCTGTGAACAACGTTCATACAGGATGGGTGGCGATGATCAAGACACTTTCCCTGCTGCTGCGCGGTTCCGCCGCCGCGGCGGCGGAGGACCTCGCGGACAGCCACGCGCTGCTGCTGCTCGACCAGCAGATGCGAGACGGCGAGGCGGCGCTGGCGCGGGCAAAGCGGGCGCTGGCGGTGGCCGGGGCGGAGGACGCGCAGGAAGGGCGGCGGATCGAGGCGTCGCTGGCGCGCATCGCCGAGCTGGAACCACGGGCGCGCGCGGCCCTGGCCGCCGGCCGCGAGGACCTCACGACGGAAGCCGCGGAAGCGATAGCCGGGCTGCAAGCCGATGCCGGGGCGGCGCGGGAAGCGCGCGCGGCGTTCGCGGACGAGATCGCACGCCTGCGCGCTGCCATCGCGCGGGACACGCAGCGCTTCGCCGCCCTGGGGCGCGGGCGCCGCTTGGCCCGGGCGGCGGAAGCGGTCCGTGTGGCCAGGCGTGGACGGATCGAGCCGACCGTCAACGGCTGCGGCACCCTGGAGGACGCGGAAGCCCTGCTGGCGCGGCTGCGGGAGCGTCAGCGCCGGGCCGCGGACGCGCTCGACCTGCTGGACGGTTCGTCCGGAACGGATGCCGCGTCGCTCGACCGTCGCCTGGCCGAGGCCGGCTTCAACCGCCCGGGCCCGCCCGACGCAGCCGGCGTGCTGGCCCGCCTGAGGAACCCCGCATCCGAGGGAGGACGGTCATGAACCAGGGGAATGGCCCGGCCCATGCGCCGGCCTGGGTGTTCTTCACCTATGTCTCGTTCGCCGGCTCGCTCGGCATGCTCGTGCTGGGCATCGCATTCCTGCCGCTGGACCTGTGGATGCGCGCCTTCCTGTTCATGGGCGTGCTGATGCTGGTGCAGGCCTGCGTCACCATGACCAAGACGCAGCGCGACATGCACGAAAGCGCCCGGCTGGTGAACCGGATCGAGGACGCACGCACCGAGAAGCTGCTGATGGAGGCGGGACGCCCCTGATCCGGCCGCCGCGACGGGCCCGCGCGGGCGCGGCTTTCCATGCGGTGACGTGCCGAGGCGGGCAGTCGCCAGGGGCCCGCGCGGGGCCGGCTTCCAGGCGGGGGCGGGCCGAGGCGGGCAGTCGCCAGGCGGTCCGGTCGCCCCGGAGGCCGGGGGGCCGCACGCGGCCGGAGAAAGCCGGCGCAGGCAGGAAGGGCGCCGGCTGGGGGTTCAGGTCATTGCCGTTTCGACGCGGGACCGTTGTCGTGCCTGGGCCCGGCAGGATCGGGAGCCGGAACATGAGCGTCGACGCTGCCGACCAGCGGCGGTGCGGAACGGCCGGTGCCTCCTTGATCCCGACTGCCTGGAAGCCGTCAGGACGGTGTGCGACGGACGTGGCGGCGTCCGGAGCGGTTC
>CALMVN010000003.1 GCA_937873225.1 uncultured Acetobacteraceae bacterium | reverse complement strand
GGGGCCTCCGGCCCCAGCGGATCGAGCTGCGAAGCAGATCGATGGGCGGAGCCCTGCGGCTCGCTCGCCTGCCGGTCAAACACCAACGCCGCTGATATCAGGTACTGCACCCAGACCGATGCGGCCTTGTCGAAGCCGAGCGACGGCGGATGCGCCACCTCGCCGTAGATCGGGTCGTCGTTCATGGAGAAGCCGGACACCGCCGGGGCCCACCGCGTCGATCAGCCCGGCCGCCTCGTGGCCCAGGCCCGACGGGAGCCGCGGCTGCTCCAGATACGTCCCGCCGCGGAACATGGCCTCCGCCCGGTTCAGCCCCAGGGCCCGGACGCGTATCCTGATCTCGTTCTCGTCCAGGTCGCGGCACGGCAGCTCCTCGAGCCGCATCACCTCGGGACCGCCGGTTCCGTGAAAGCGGACGACCCGGGACATGGCCGGGTTCCTTCAGATCGGACGCCGGCGGCGATGCCGGGATGCCGTCACGCTATGGGCAGGTCGGGCGACCGCGCCGTCGCGCTCCACACGTCGCAAGGATGGCGGAGGCGGTCGCGCGCCGACCGGCAGGCGGGATCAGCCGGACGGCGATCCCGTTCGCCGCGGCACGAGCCGCTGGACCCGTGCCGCCAGCGCGTCGAGCGCGAACGGCTTGCCGATGACCTCCATCCCCGGCGCCAGCTGCTCCTTCAGGACGCTGCCGGCGTATCCGGTGATGAACAGCACGGGAAGCGCTGGCCGGCTTTCCCGCGCCTGGTCGGCGACCTGTCGTCCGTTCAGCCCGCCCGGCAGGCCCACGTCGGTCACCAGCAGGTCCACGAGATGGGTCGCCTGCAGCAGCTGGAGCGCCGCCACGCCGTCCTTGGCTTCCAGGACACGGTAGCCGAGGTCGCGCAGCTGCTCGGCGGCGACCGCGCGCACTATGTCCTCGTCCTCCACCAGCAGCACCACGTCGTGCCCGCCGGCATCCAGCGGCTCGGGCGCGTCGGCGGGCGCCCTGTCGCCTTCCACGGCCGCCTCGTGGCGCGGCAGCGAGATCCGCATGGTGGTTCCCTCGCCCACCACGCTCTCGATGACGATGACGCCGCCGGACTGGCGCACGAAGCCGTGGAGCTGGGACAGGCCGAGCCCGGTGCCCTGGCCGAGCGGCTTGGTGGTGAAGAACGGGTCGAAGGCGAGCTCCCGGGTGACGTCGTCCATGCCCACGCCGGTGTCGGTCACCGAGATCTCGACGTATTCTCCCGCCTGCGCGCCGTCCTGGCCCACGATCTCCTGGTCCGCCAGCCGGACGTTCCGGGTCGCGATCACCAGCCGGCCGCCGGCGGGCATGGCGTCGCGCGCGTTGATGACGAGGTTCAGCAGCGCGTTCTCCAGCTGGCTGGGATCGCACCGGACCAGCCAGCTGCCGTCCTTCAGGTCCAGCTCGACCGTCACGCCGACGCCGACGGTCTGGCGGAACAGGTCGGCCATGCCCTCGACCAGCGAGTCGATCATGACCGGCCTCGGCTGCAGGCTTTGGCGCCGCGCGAAGGCGAGCAGGCGGCCGGTCAGGGCGGAGGCGCGCTCCACGGTCCTGCGGGCGCTATCGACGAAGCGCCTGGCCTCCTCGGGCCGGTGCTGGTCGATCCGGCGGTGGATCAGCTCCAGGCTGCCGCTGATCGCCTGCAGCATGTTGTTGAAGTCGTGGGCGATGCCGCCGGTCAGCTGACCGACCGCCTCCATCTTGCGCGACTGCCTGAACGCGTCCTCGACCTTGCGTCGCTCCTCGGACTCCTGCAGCAGCCGCTCGCGCAGCTCGGCCAGCTCCTGCTCGCGCCGGGCGCTGTCCTCGTACTCGCCGGTGACGTCGGCATGGCTGGCGAAGAAGTAGTCGAGGGTGCCGTCGATGTCGCGTATGGGCGCGATCAGCAGCCGGTTCCAGAACCGGTCTCCGTTCCGGCAGTAGTTGCGTATGTCGATCTCGATCGGCTCGGCCGTCGCCACCGCTTCGCGGATCCTGTCGACGCTGGCCGGGTCGGTGTCAGGGCCCTGCAGGAAGCGGCAGTTGCGGCCCAGCACCTCCTCGCGGGCGTAGCCGGTGAGGCGGCAGAAGGCGTCGTTGGCGAACACGATCGGGTTGTCGGCTTCCCGCGGGTTGGTCACGATCATCGCCATCCGGGTGGTGCGGACCGCGGCGGCGAACGGGTCGGTGCCGTCGGCGAGGCCGGCAAGCCTGGCCGTCAGGCCGGGATCGCCCGTGCTCAGGCGTTCCGCTTCCGGCAACGGAAGCGGGGTGCCGGTGCGACCTGTTCCGGCCGATGCCCTGGTCATGTCCTGGCCACGAACCCGCCGCAGGCCGGCTGGCGCGGCAGGTGGCGGATCGACAACGATGCCTGCCCCGGACGAGGCACGTCGCCTCGCTTGCGCAGGCGGATCGCCGGCGCGGGTTCGCCTTCGAGCGGCACGCCGTGCCTGCGGATCGTTTCCTCCGCCGTCATGCGGGCGAGCACGGATCCGAAAGCGATCGAACGGGCGATG
Organism: uncultured Acetobacteraceae bacterium; assembly: GCA_937873225.1. Lineage (GTDB taxonomy): Bacteria > Pseudomonadota > Alphaproteobacteria > Acetobacterales > Acetobacteraceae > Lichenicola. The sequence continues at coordinate 9,331 of CALMVN010000003.1, read as the reverse complement.
CGGGTCGTTCCTTGTCATGACGGCAACCGCCGCGACGCCGGGATGACGACGATGCCGGCGCCCGCGTTTCATCCAGGTAGGCGACGACGGAGGATCGTCGCATCAACCCCTGGTCCAAACCACGCGGCGGAAACAAGTTCCGAAAAAGAGCGTCCGGCGCCCGACCGACGCGCAGCCCGCCGGTCCCGGCCACCGGCGCCCGACATTCCCTGTTCAAGGCGACAGGTGCAGGAACCGGTTGAAGCTGCCGCCCGCGTACTCCGAGAACGGCTCGCCGTCGACGAAGCCACGGGACCGGTAGAGCGACAGCGCCGGCTCGAAGGCCGGCCCGTTACCGGTTTCCAGGCTCAGGCGCGTCAGGCCGCGCGCCCGAGCCTCGGCGACGAGGTGATCGAGCAGCGCCGCTGCGACGCCTCGGCGAAGGTGGCCGGGATGGGTGCGCATCGACTTCAGCTCGCCGGTGCCGTCGCGCAGCAGCTTCAGGGCACCGATCCCGACGACCTCCTCGCCGTCCCGGACGGTCCAGACCGTGACCTCGGGCAACAGGAGACCGGACAGGTCGAGGGCGAACACCGAGCCCGGCGGGGAGTTTTCGTGCATCCCCGCCAGGTGGAGGGCCAGCAGGGCCCGCGTGGCCTCGCCCGACAGGTCGTCGCGTCGGATCTCGAACACGGCCTCCTGGTCCGGCAGCGCGGGACCGGAGGCTAGACCTGGCCGAGCGGCGGCGGCACCCGCGCTTCCGCCAGCGCGTCGGCCTGCCGGGCGGCGAGATCGTCGGCGGCGAAGCCTTCCACGGTCTCATGGTACAGCCGGTGCCAGTTCAGGTTGGCCTTGAGGCGCAGGAACACGCTGCCGAGACCGATGGCGGAGCGGTCGATCAGCACGAACTCGCGCGGCGGCCTGACGCCGCCGGTGCGCTTCAGCCCGGCATGCACCCGCTCGGCCACCGAGCGGCCGAACTGCGGGTCGTCGCTCTCCTGGATCGGCCGCACCCGGTCCTGCAGCAGCGGCTCGTAGATGAAGCGCGCCCACTCGTTGAGCACGTCCATGGTCTCGCGCGAGATGTCGGTGAAGCCCCAGCCCTGGTAGGCGTGGTACGCCTGATCGGCGTCGTCGCCTTCGATCGCGTGCTGCAGGTCGATCACGCCCTGCACGAACTGCGGCCGGAAGATCCGGATCGCGCCGAAGTCCAGCAGGTTCAGGCCCTCGTCGGCACGGACCTGGAAGTTGCCGAGATGCGGGTCGCCGTGGATCACGCCATAGCGGTAGAACGGCAGGTACCACGCCTTGAACAGGGCGCGCGCCACGGCGTTGCGGCTGTCGAGGTCCGGGTTGGTGTCGAGAAAGGCCTGCAGCGACATGCCATCGAGCCAGGTCATGGTCAGCAGGCGCGCGGACGACAGCGCGTCGACCGGCTCGGGGATGCTGACATCCGCCCGCCCGGCCAGCATCAGCCGGTACAGGCGCAGGTGGGCCGCCTCCCGGCCGTAGTCCAGCTCCTCGCGCAGGCGCTCGGCCAGCTCCTTGTACACCTCGTCCTGCTGGATCGCGTTATCCATGCGGTGGTACAGCGCCATCGCCACGCGGAGCTGGCGCAGGTCGGCATCCACGGTCGAGACCATGTCGGGATACTGCAGCTTGGCCGCGACGAGGCGCCCGTCATGCAGCGTCGCGCGGTGCACCTGGCCGAGGCTCGCCGCCGCGGCCGCTTCCCGGTCGAAGCTGGCGTAGCGCGTTTCCCAGTTCGGGCCGAGCTCGGCCGCCATGCGCCGGCGCACGAACGACCAGCCCATCGGCGGGGCGTTGGCCTGCAGCTGCGCCAGCTCGGCGGCATATTCTTCCGGCAGCGCGTCCGGAATGGTCGAGAGCAGCTGCGCCACCTTCATCAGCGGGCCCTTCAGCCCGCCCAGGATCGCGCGCAGGTCTTCCGCATGCGCGGTCTTGTTGGTGCGCAGGCCCATGCGGGCCCCGGCCATGCGCGCGGCGATGCCGCCCACCGCGCCGGAGGTGCGCGCCAGCCGCCGGATCTCGCCGAACACGCTGCCGCCCTGGTCGAGGTCCCGCTCTGCCATCGTCTAGACCTGCTCCGCTTCCAGCTCGTCGATGTATCCCGCGATCACGTCCAGGCCCTTGCGCCAGAACGCCGGGTCGGTGGCGTCCAGGCCGAACGGGGCCAGCAGCTCGCGGTGCCGCCTGGTGCCGCCGGCGCGCAGCATGGCGAGGTATTTCTGCTGGAAGCCGGGATGGCCGGACCGGAACACGCCGTACAGCGCGTTCACCAGGCAGTCGCCGAACGCGTAGGCATAGACGTAGAACGGCGAGTGCACGAAGTGCGGCACGTAGGCCCAGAACGCGTCGTACTCGGGCGTGAACTCGAACGCCGGCCCCAGGCTCTCGGTCTGCACCTCGCGCCAGATCGCGCCGATGCGTTCGGGCAACAGCTCGCCGCCGCGACGCTCGTCGTGCAGCCTGGTCTCGAAGCGGTAGAACGCGACCTGGCGCACCACCGTGTTGAGCATGTCCTCCACCTTGCCCGCCAGCATGCGCCGGCGACGCGCCGGGTCGGTCTCGGCATCGAGCAGGGCGCGAAAGGTGAGCATCTCGCCGAACACGCTGGCGGTCTCGGCCAGGGTCAGCGGCGTGGCACTTTGCAGATAGCCCTGCTCGGCCGCCAGCACCTGGTGAACGCCGTGGCCGAGCTCGTGCGCCAGCGTCATCACGTCGCGGGTGCGGCCGTGGAAGTTCATCAGGATGTACGGGTGCGCGGACGGCACCGTGGGATGGGCGAAGGCGCCGGCGGACTTGCCCGGACGGAGCTCGGCATCGATCCAGGGCCGGTCGAAGAAGCGCCGCGCGATGTTCCCCAGCTCCGGCGCGAACGCCGTGTAGGCGTCGAGCACGTGGGTCCGGGCCTCCTCCCAGGCGACGGGACGATCCTCGTCGGACGGCAGCGGCGCGTTGCGGTCCCAGTGCTGCAGCTTCTCCAGGCCGAGCCAGCGCGCCTTGAGCGCGTAGTAGCGGTGCGACAGCCGGCCATAGTCCGAGGTGACCGCGTCGACCAGCGCGTCCACCACCTCGTCCTCGACCATGTTGCCGCGGTTGCGCGCACTGCCGGGGCGCGGATAGCGGCGCAGGCCGTCGGAAATCTCCTTGTCCTTGGCGAGCGTGTTGGTGATCAGCGAGAACAGGCGGATGTTGCGGTTGAACACCGCGCCGATGGCGTGGGCCGCGCGCTCGCGCACCGAACGGTCGCGGTCCGACAGCCGGTTCAGCGCGTCGCCGACGGTGAGCGCCTCGCCGCCGATCTCGACCCGCAGCCCCGCCATGGTCTCGTCGAACAGCCGGCTCCAGGCCGACGCGCCGGTGACAGACTTCTCGTGCAGCACCCGCTCCACCTCCTCCGACAGCTGGTGCGGCCGGAACACGCGCAGGTCGCGCAGGAACGGCTGCCAGCGTCGCAGCGACGGGTCGGCCAGCAACGCGGCCAGCGCCTCGTCCTCGATGCCGTTCAGCTCGAGGGTGAAGAACACCAGCCGGGTGGAGATCTGCGTCACCCGCTCGTTGACCGACTGGGAGAAGCGGCCGATCGCGGAGTCCTCGGAGTCGGCGGCGAACAGCAGGCCGGCATAGGAGCCGGCGCGGCCGAGCAGCTCGTCGATCCGCTCGTACTCGGCGATGGCGGCGGCGAGTGCGGGCGCGTCGAGGCTGCCGAGTTGCCCGGCGTAGCGCGACGCGAAGGCCTCCGCCGAGGCGTCCGCTTCCGCGAGGTCGCTCGCCAGTTCCGGGCTGTCCTGGCGGTCGTAGAGGTCGGACAGGTCCCAGCGCGGCAGGCCGGAAGCGACCGGACCCGGCGCGGTGGCGGACAGGACGGCGGAACGGCTGGCGGAAGGCATGGGCAGCGTCATCCTGTGCGACGGGATCGAGGTGTCATCTGTGGTCGTAGGCGCTCGGGTGAAAGGGTCAGCGCGCCAGGCCGGCGGGAGATGCGGAGGCGACCCGGTCAGATGCCGAGATCGGGATCGTGCATGCGCGCCGCCAGCGCGTGGCGCAGCGGCGGCAGGTTGCCGAGCCGGAGTGCTGCGTCGCGCAGCAGACGCGCCGGCAGGCTGTCGCCGACGGCATACAGCCGCATGACCGCTTCCGCGCCGGCGAAGAACAGCCGGGTCTCGCGCCGGTGCGCGCTCTCGTAGCGGCGCAGCGCCGCCGGGTCGGCCACGTCCGCCCCGCGGTCGAGCGCCGCCCGCAGCGCCGAGGCCAGGGCGTGCTGGCCGAGCAGGCCGAAGTTGAAGCCGTGCGCGGTGGTGGGATGCATGCCGACCGCGGCGTCGCCCAGCAGAGCGAAGCGGTGCGCCACGAAGCGCTGGGCGTAGGCGGTCACCACCGGCACCGCGTGGCGCGCGCCCGCCGACCGCATCGCGCCGAGCCGGTTGCGGTAGCGGCGGCTGACCTCGACGCCGAACGCCCGGTCGTCCAGGGCGAGCAGGGCGTCGGCATCGGCACGGTCCAGCGTCATCACCGCGGACGACCGGCCGCCGTCCAACGGACCCCCGTTCAGCGGCAACGTCACCAGGGTGCGGCCGTACTCGAACCAGGCGGTCGCCGTCTCGCCGTGCGGCAGCGTGTGCTCGACCGGGCAGACCAGCATGGACTGGCGGTAATCGTGCAGCGCGGCCGGGATGCGCTGCTGCGTGCGCAGCAGGGAGCGCCGGGTGTCGGCGGCGACCACCAGGCCGGCGGACAGCGCCTTGCCGTCCGACAGCACGGCGCGCGCGGCACGGCCCTCCACCCGTATCGAGGTCACCGACCGGCCGGGCAGCAGGGAAACGTCCGCGCGAGCGGCGACCGCATCGTGCAGGGCGCGACGCAGCCAATGGTTGGGTGCGAAGCGGCCGAGCCGGCCGTCGGTGCCCTCGCCCGCGCCGAAATGCATGGCGTAGTGCGACGGGCCGTTCAGCACCCGCATGTGCCGCAGCGGCGCCACCGCATCGGCCGGGATCCCTGCCCAGGCGCCGATCGCGTCCTCCCTGCCGACCGAGCGGTCGGTCAGGGCGATCTCGCGGCCGTCGTCGGCGGGGTCCGCGAGCGCTGCGGCCGGCTGCGGGTCGACCAGGGCGATCCGCAGCCCGGCACCCGCCAGCGATCCGACCAGGGCGAGCCCGACCGGGCCCGCTCCCGCCACGATGATGTCGAAGTCTCGTGCCACCCTGTCCCCGCTGCCGCCGTTCGTGCATCTGGTGCGGCGGCGCCGGGTCGGGAAGCCTTCAATCGTCAGCCTCCGTGGACAGCGCCACCTCCCGCTGCCGGTCCAGCGCCGCCAGGCGCTCGACCAGGGCGGCGCGGACCCGGTCGAAGGAGTCGCGGCCCAGCAGCAGGCGACGCGGCGCCTCGGCCCCGTCGGCGCAGTCGATCATGGCGCGGACCATCTTGGCCGGGTCGCCGTAGATCGCGAACGAACGCTCCGCGACGGCGCGACGCACCGCGCCGGCCGGGGTGTCGTCATACACGGCCATCGGCGGCGGGCTGACCAGGCCCTGGCCGAAGCTGGTCCGGGCCGGGCCGGGCTCGACCAGGGTGAAGGCGATGCCGAACGGCGCCACCTCCTGCGCCACCGACTCGACGAAGCCTTCCATCGCCCACTTGCTGGCGTGGTACAGGCTGAAGTTCGGGTACGCGATCTGGCCGCCCTCGGAGGTGACCTGCAGCACGCGGCCGCCGCCCTGCGCCCGCAGGTGCGGCAGCGCTGCGCGGATCACCGCGATCGAGCCGAGGACGTTGGTGTCGATCTGGTGCCGGATCTGCGCGTCGGTCACCTCCTCCGCGGCGCCGAACAGCCCGTAGGCGGCGTTGCTCACGACCACGTCGATCCGGCCGAAGGCGGCGAAGGCCGCGTCGACCGCGTGCCGGACCGCGTCGGTGTCGGTCACGTCGAGCGGCGCCACCCACAGCCGGTCGCCGTGCCGCGCCTTCAGCACGTCGAGGCGATCGGGCTGGCGCAGCGTGGCGGCAACGCGGTCGCCGCGGGCCAGCAGCGTCTCGGTCAGGATCCGGCCGAAGCCAGACGAGGTGCCGGTGATGAACCAGGTCTTGGACATGAAGGAGCCTTCCGGTCTGGACGCCGAAGGTCGGCGTCTTACGGAACCGCATCTGGGCGCCGGCATTGCTGTTCTTAATCCCCAGAATACAGCATGGCCTGATGAGGAAAGCCCATGAATGAGCGGCCGAGCCTGGCGGAGCTGGACGCGCTGGCGGCGGTCGCCCTGCACCGCAGCTTCCGCAAGGCGGCGGACGAGCTGCAGCTGTCGCCATCCTCGCTCAGCCACACGATCCGCGCTCTGGAAGCCCGGATCGGGGTGCGGCTGCTGCACCGGACCACGCGCAGCGTGTCGGCGACTGAGGCGGGGCAGCGCCTGGTGGCGCGGCTGCAGCCGGTGCTGCGCGACCTCGACCTGGCACTGGAGGAGGTCGATCGGTTCCGGAGCCGGCCGAGCGGGACCCTGCGGATCAACGCCAGCGAGGGCCCAGCCCGGATGCTCCTGGCGACGGTGGTGCCGGCCTTCCTGGCCCGGCATCCGGAGATGTCGCTCGACCTGGTCACCGAGGGACGCCTGGTGGACATCGTGGCCGAAGGCTTCGACGCCGGGATCAGGCTGGGCGAGGCGGTGCCGCAGGACATGGTGGCGGTGCGGTTCGGCGGCACGGTCCGCTTCGTGGCGGTGGCGTCGCCCGCGTACCTGGCCGACCACGAGGCGCCGCGAACGCCGGATGACCTCGCGGGGCACACCTGCATCCGGTACCGCCTGCGCAGCGGCCGGCTGTTCCGCTGGGAGTTCGCGCGGCACGGCCAGGAGCTGACGGTCGAGGTTCCGGGGCCGCTGATCCTGGACCACGTGGAGCTGATGGCGGACGCGGCGGCGTCCGGCCTGGGCATCGCCTACGTCCCCGAGCGCACCGCGCAACCGTTCGTGGCGGCCGGCCGGCTCCTCACGGTGCTGGACGAGTGGTGCCCGCGCATCCCGGGGCTGTTCCTCTACTACCCCGGCCACCGCCAGGTGCCGCCGGGCCTGCGCGCCTTCATCGACGTGCTGAAGGAGACCGGGCCGGCCGCCGCCGGGTGAGCGCGGACGGCGTCAGGACAGCAGCAGCACGTCCTCCCGCGGCTCGTGCTGCTTGGTCTTGTAGCCGGGCTCGACGTGGATGCTGATCACCGCCTGGCCGACCCGGGCGCGGATCGCGGTCTCGATGCGGTCGCAGATCCGGTGCGCCGCTTCCACCGTCATCTCGCTCGGCACCACCAGGTGGAACTCGACGAAGGTCATGCGGCCGGCGGCGCGCAGGCGGACGTCGTGCGCCTCGATCGCGCCGCCGCCGCCTTCGGCAATGGCGTCGCGCAGCACGGACACGTCGGCCAGGTCCGGCACCTCGTCCATCAGCCCGCCGACCGACGCGCGCAGCACGCCGTAGCCGGCGCGCAGGATGTTGAGCGCCACCAGCGCCGCCACCGACGGGTCGAGCCAGGCGAGGCCGGTCAGCGGCACCAGGGCGAAGCCGGCCAGCACGCCCAGCGTGGTCCACACGTCGGTCATGACGTGCCGGCCGCCGGCCAGCAGCGCCGGCGAGCGGATCCGCCTGCCCTCGCGAAGCAGCACCAGCGCCCAGACGAGGTTGACGCCGCCCCCGGCGGCGTTGACGGCGATGCCGAGCCAGGGCGCGCGGATGGGAGGCGGGTGGTCCAGCCCCTGCCACGCGGCGCCGGCGATCATGAAGGCGGTGGCGAGCACCAGCCCGCCCTCGACGATGGCGCTGAAGTACTCCGCCTTGTAATGGCCGTAGCGGTGGTTGGCGTCGGCGGGACGGGCGCTGTACCACAGGGCGAACAGGGCGGCGCCGGCGGTGGCGACGTTGATCACGGTTTCCAGCGCGTCCGAATACAGCGCCACGCTGCCGGTGAGCCGGTAGGCAAGGGCCTTGATCCCCAGCACCAGCAGGCTGACCGCGAGGCTGGTCCAGGCGATCCTGAGCGTCCGGTTCATCGACCCCTCCTGGCGCCCGTCCCTGCCGGCATGCACCATGAACCGGCCGGCAACCGCAAGCGCCCGGCTCCACGACGCGGGCGGAGCGACGGCCGAGTGTCGCGCCGGCGCCACGCGGAAGGAAGTCCGGAGAATCGCGCGATGAGGGAAGCCGCCTGCCTCAACTGCGGCACGCCGCTGGCCGGACGGTTCTGCCACGACTGCGGCCAGCGGGGCGAGGTGCACCGGTCCGTGCTGCACCTGGGTGCCGAGCTGCTGGAAACCGTCACCCATGCCGACAGCCGGTTCTGGCGCACCATGCGCCGGCTGGCGCTCGACCCGGCGCGGCTGAGCCGGGACTACATCGAGGGCAGGCGCGCCCGCGAGATCCCGCCGCTGCGGCTGTTCTTCGTCACCCTGTTCCTGCTGTTCGGCATCGGCTCGCTGACCACCAGCCGGTTCGAGGTGAAGCTCGACACGGCGCAGCACCAGGCGCTGGGCCAGTACCTGGACGCGCTGCGGATCGAGGACGAGCCGGAAGCGACGCAGCTGCTGCGCCAGCGCCTGCAGCGCGCCGTGGACCGTCCCGACGAGGTGCTGGCGGTGGTGCGCGACTGGTCGGAGCGCTTCACCGTGCTGCTGCTGCCGGTGGCGGGGCTGATGCTGTGGCTGCTGCACCCGACGCAGCGGCGCTTCTCGCTGTTCGACCACATGATCGTCTCGATCCACTCGCTGTGCTTCACCAGCCTGGTGCTGATGGCGCTGTTCCTCGCCGCCACGGTGGCGGGTGGCGTGTCGGGGTTGATCCTGCTGCTGCTGCCGGTGCACCTGTTCGCCCACCTGCGCGGGGTCTACCGCACCGGCGTCGTCGGCACCCTGCTGCGCATGGCGGTGCTGGCCTCCGCCACCGTGGTCGCCGTGGCGACGCTGCTGCTGGCGCTCGCCGCGGTCGGACTGGCGCTCGGCACGCGGGGCTGAGCGCACCCCCCTCAGCGCCGGTCGCGATACACCACCGGCCAGTCCTCGACGCCCAGGCCGCGGCACACGGTCATCAGCCGCGCCAGCACGAGCCGGAACCGGCTGCCGTCCCAGCGGTAGGAGCGGAAGTCGCCGCAATCGCCCAGGCCGCGGCTGGGCGCGGTGGCGGCGATGTCGCGCCCGTCCGGCCCGGGCTCGGCATCGACCAGGACGCCCGGCGGATGCGGCGCCATCTGCGGCAGGGCGGCAAAGGCGGCCGGAGCGGCGCCCTGCGGGCCGGCCAGCACGAACAGGGTGTCGCGGTCGAAGTTGCCGTTGCCGCAGGGGATCGACCAGAGAACCGT
>CALMVN010000002.1 GCA_937873225.1 uncultured Acetobacteraceae bacterium | reverse complement strand
GGTGATGCCGGCCTCCACCTGGGCGCCGTAGGTGACGGCGCTCCACCAGGTCTTCGGTGCGGCGGGGGCCGACGGAGGGGCGCTCGAGGCCGGGGCGCCGGACGCGGCGGGAGCGGTGCCGTTCACGGTCACGGCCGGGTTGGCGCCGGTCTGCGAGGACTGCGACGCGGGAAGCGCGCCCTGCGCGGCGGCGGTCGAGACGGTGCCGGACAGGACCGCCGCAACAACCGCGGGAAGTCGAAGCGTGTCGGGCAGGGGCATGGGATCCTCCAGGATGATCCCGTTTCACTGCGTGAGACGACTGCCTGTTGTCCAGGCAGAACCCTCGCATACAAGCTGATATGCCGTACGTTCAGGCATGACAGTTACACAATAGTCACATTCGGGGCGGCGGATGCACTTCAGGAGGGCAGACGAGAGCGGGTGCGGGCCGCTGGCTGGGTGCGTCGCCGCAGACGGGCGGCGATGCGCCCCGGCAGGGTCCGCACGTCGATCACGCCCAGCACCTGCAGCAGCAAGGCGTAGGTCAGCATCCCGCACGCGATCAGCGCGCCCAGCTCGGCGGTCCTGACCAGGCCGCGTCGTTGCGGCAGGTCACGGAAGGCGCCGTGCGACAACAGCGCCAGCAGGACGGCCATGGCGCCGGCCGCGAGCCCCATGCGCGCCAGGCGAAACAGCATCGGCCGGTCCGGCCGGAGAAGGCCGCGGCGGAACAGCAGCAGCGCCAGGACGGTGGCGTTGATCGCCGAGGCCAGGCTGGTGGCGAGCGGCGGGCCCACGTGCTGCAGCGGGCGCATGAGGAGGAGGTTCAGGCACAGGTTGACGCCCAGCGTCGCCATGCCGACCCGTACCGGCGTCACGGTGTCGCCGCGGGCGAAGAAGCCGGGGGCCAGCACCTTGATCAGCACGAAGAACGGCAGGCCGAACGCGTAGGCGGTGAGCGACTGCGACGACAGCAGCACGTCGCGCGGGGTGAACGCGCCGTAGCCGAACAGCGTCGACAGGATCGGGGCCGCCAGCACCATCAGCGCCAGGGTGGCCGGAATGGTCAGGATCAGCGCGTACTCGATCGCCTCGTTCTGGGTGCGGCTGGCCTCGGTGGCGTTGCCGCCCTGGACGTGGCGGGCCAGCACCGGCAGCAGGGTGGTGCCGGCGGCGGCGCCCAGCACGCCGAGCGGCAGCTGGTTCACCCGGTCGGCGAAGTACATCAGCGACACGCTGCCGGCCGGCAGCAGGGTGCCGATGATCGTGTCGACGCCGAGGTTGAGCTGGGTGATGCCGCTGCCGACCAGGCCGGGCAGCATGCGGCGCATCAGCAGGCGCATGCGCGGGGTGAGGCGCGGGCGGGGCAGGCCGCGCGGCATGCCGGCGCGGGCGGCGGCGACCATCAGAACGCCAAGCTGCACCACGCCCGAGGCGGTGATGCCCCAGGCGGCGGCGTGGGCGACGCTGCGGACGTGCGGGGTCAGCCACAGGATGGCGGCGATGCCGACCACGTTGAACAGCACGTAGGCGGCGGCGGCGACGCCGAAGCGTTCCAGCCCGTTCAGCACGCCGGACACCAGGGCGGCGGCGCAGATCAGCAGCACGTAGGGAAAGGTGATGCGCGCCAGCGACACCGCGAGCGGGTAGTTGGCGCCGAAGCCGGGCGCGATCACCCGGATCAGCTGCGGCATGAACAGCTCGCCGGCAAGGGTGAGGCACAGCAGCCAGAACAGCAGCACGCCGAGCGCCTCGCGGGCGAAGCCGCGCGCCACCTCCGGACCCTCGTTGGCGAGCAGGCCGGAGAACAGCGGCACGAAGGCGGAGTTGAAGGCGCCCTCGCCGAACAGGCGGCGGAACAGGTTGGGCAGGCGGAAAGCGACCTGGTAGGCGTCCTGCATCGGGCCGGCCCCCATCAGGGCGGCGAGCAGCTGGTCGCGCACCAGGCCCAGGATGCGGCTGGCCATGGTCCAGCCGCCGACGGTGAGGAAGCCCTTCAGCATGAGGCTTCCTAGGGGGGAATCGGCAACACGAACAGCCGGTGCGCCGGCCGCGGCGCGGGCCGGCCGATCGTCGGGCTTCCGTCGCGGCCGTCCCGGTCCTGGAAGTGGCAGGACGCGGACGGCTGCAACCGGGGCTTGCCGCGTCGGTCCGCGCCGATGCTAGGGTGGCGGCCATGACGTCCGACCATGGGCTGACCCGATTCTCCGTGTCCCCGCTGCACCAGGTGACGCGCGAGCTCGCCGCGGTGGCGTCCGGGCGGGTCGCGCCGGAGCTGGTGCTGACCGGCGCGCGCGTGCTGTCGACCTATTCCGGGCGCCTCCTGCCGGAGCGCGAGCTGTGGGTGCATCGCGGCCGGATCGCGGCGATGAAGCCGGCGGGCGCGGCACGCGCGGCCGGGCTGGTGCCGGGGCTGGTGACGGACCTGCAGGGCGGAATCCTGGCGCCGGGCCTGGTCGACCCGCACGTGCACATCGAGAGCAGCACCATGACCGCGTGCGCCTACGCCGAGGCGGCGCTGCTGAACGGCACCACCACGGTGTTCTGCGACAGCCACGAGATCGCCAACGTGCTCGACGTGGCGGGGGTGGAATGGATGCTGGAGGATGCGAGGCGGGCGCCGCTCAACGTGTTCCTCACCGTGCCGAGCACGGTGCCGGCGACCTCCGCCCGGTTCGAGACGGCAGGCGGCGACCTGACGCCGGAGCGGGTCGGCGGGCTGTTCGACCGCTGGCCGGAAGCGGTGGCTCTCGGCGAGAAGATGGACTTCGTCCAGGTCTGCGAGGGCGACGAGCGCAGCCACGCCGTGATCGGCGAGGCGCTGCGTCGCGGGTTGCCGGTCAGCGGGCACGTGTACGGGCGGCCGTTCGTCGCCGCCTATGCCGCCAGCGGGATCACCGACACGCACGAGGCGGTGACGCCCGAGATCGCCGAGGAGCTGCTGGAAGCGGGGTTGTGGGTGTTCCTGCGCGGCGGGCCGCCGGGCACGCCGTGGCACAGCCTGCCGGCGGCGATCCGCGCGGCGACGGAGGGGGGCTGCGACACGGGGCGGTTCTGCGTGTGCACCGACGACCGCGACGCGGACGACCTGTTCGGCTTCGGGCTGGACTGGGTGGTGCGGCAGGCGGTGGCGGCCGGGCTGTCGCGCGAACGGGCCTGGAGCCTCGGCTCGCTGCATCCGTCGACGCGCTACGGGATGGACGGGGAGATCGGCGGGCTTGGGGGCGGGCGGCGCGCCGACCTGGTGCTGCTGGACGACGACCTGACGGTGCAGCACACCTGGTACGGCGGCGCGCTGATGGTGGAGAACCGTCGCGTGACGCCGCTTCTGGAGCGGCAGCTGGAGCGGGAACGCTTCCGCTATCCGGAGGCCGCCGGACGCACCGTGAGGCTGCCGCCCCGCATCCCGTCCCTGGTGCCGCCGCTGCCGAGGCGCGCCTGCCGGGTGAACGCCATGCGGATCAACGACCCGTCCGACATCGCGCTGTCGCACGTGGTGATCCCGTTGAAGGCGGAGGCGGGCTGGCGGGCGCACCTCGACGCGCACGGGCTGTGCTTCGTCGCGGTGATCGAGCGGCATGGCCGCAGCGGGAGCGTGGCGCACGGGCTGCTGCAGGGCTTCGGGCTGGCGGAGGGCGCGGTGGCCAACTCGGTGGGACACGATGCGCACAACATCGTCGTCGCCGGCCGCGACGAAGCACAGCCCGTG
>CALMVN010000001.1 GCA_937873225.1 uncultured Acetobacteraceae bacterium | reverse complement strand
GTGCGGGCCGGGGGCGGCATCTCGACCGGCTGGGTTGTTCGGTGGCGGCGGGTCGGCATGCGGCTGGTCTGCCTCGGCGGTTCTCGGCGTGGAGACTACGCTGCCCCAAGGGCGGGATGCAGCGGAATTGCGGACCTGGGAGGCTCGACGGAGGGTGGGGGATGCCTCGGCGGGTGTCATGACATGGTGTCATGATCCTGTGCCGGCGGTGAGCGTCCACTGGGAGGCGCTCGTCCCTGATGCCGATGCGAACGGCCTAGCGGGTGGAGGAGACGACGGAGTGCCACCTGTCGGTCATGCCATGCGCACATCCGCTGACGGAAGGTGTTGTTCAGGCGGTAGATGGGTGGTTTGTGCCCCGATGCAGACGCCCTAGCTGCCTGGCAACCTGCTCGAAGGCAGTTGTCAGGTCCATCCAGGGGACAGGGAGCTCGGCAATCCGACAATTCCTGCGACCAAGCTGTCGCGTTCGTATAGGCAATTCTAACGATATCTAGCATATTTCCCTATTACTATCTAGAGATAGCTAGACTGGAGTCGCCTGCGGAGGACCGATGGACCCTTATCGTAACCCGTTTGCACCTGGTGCAGGGAGCCGTCCTCCGGAACTTGCAGGTCGAGATGTCATCCTCGAAGCGGCCAAAGTTTCTTGCGGAAGGGCCGTGAAAGGGAGAAGCGCGCGCTCCATCATGCTGCTCGGCCTGCGCGGTACAGGGAAAACCGTTCTGCTCAACGAAATCGGCCGGAATGCCCAGCAAGAGGGCCTGCTGGTTTCCAGGGTCGAGTCTCCGGAAGGGGAGAGCCTGGCTCGCCTCATCTACCCGGAAATGCGTAAAGTCATGAGATCGATGTCCGGGGTAGAAGCAGCGAAGCAAACAGCAATCCGCGGCCTCAAGGGGCTGCGGAGCTTTGCCTCGATCTTCAAGATCGAAATGGGCGGCGTGGAAGTGGGTGTGGAGCCTGAGCCGGGCCTGGCCGACACGGGCGACATTCAGTACGATCTGCCGGACCTTTTCACGCTGATCGGGAAGGCCGTTCAGGCTGCAGGACGTGGCTGGCTACTCCTGATCGATGAGGTGCAATATCTGTCCGAAGGCGACCTGTCAGCACTGATTGTTGCGCTTCACCGGATATCGCAGGAAGGCCTGCCCGTTCTCCTGGTTGGCGCAGGTCTCCCGCAAATCGCTCGCTTGGCGGGAGAGGCGAAATCCTACGCAGAACGGCTGTTCCAGTTTCCGCCCGTGGGAGCCCTCGACCCGACTTCCGCCGTGCTGGCGATTGAAAAGCCGGTTATTGACGAGGATGCCACCATTGCACCGGAAGCCTTGCGGGCCATCGTCGAGCGCACCAAGGGTTATCCCTTCTTTCTTCAGGAATGGGCTTCTGTAGCATGGAACAACGCGGAAGGACCGGAAATCACTCTTGCCGACGTCAACAATTCCTATGCTGAGACATTGGCGCTGCTGGACGAAGGATTTTTCAAGGTCCGGATCGACCGCCTGACGAAGACAGAGGTCCAGTTTGTGAGGACGATGGCAGCGCTTGGGGACGGACCGTATGCGATGGCGGACGTTGCACAAGCAATGCAACGCACGCAGCAGTCCTTGGGACCGGCGCGGGCGAGCATCATTACGAAGGGTATGATCTACAGCAGCGATCACGGATACCTGGATTTCAGTGTGCCGCTTTTCGCCGAGTTCATGCGGCGCCAGGTCTGAGGCCCGAACCTTCCGCAGGCCGCTCCCGCTTCAACAAGCTTCTCAGAAGCAATGATCGGCGTCCCAACGGCAAAGAGGAAGCGGGGATGGGGAATCCCTTTACATCGGCAAGTGTCCGCTATCGCTCCGCTTCTCCCTTAACCGGACCTTCTACCTCCAGCCAGGATTCAATCAGCCCATCGATCTCGCGAAACTCCGCTTGTGGTGAAAGGCTGGTCGTTCATGAAGTCGACGGCCAACCGTATAACCTTTGGTCGAGGTGTGTCGCAGCCTCCAGGACACCTCACTCGAACCGGCACGGCCCGCTGGTCTGCGGCAGGCCGGCGAGCTGCGTGATCATCAGCGACACCGGCGCCGTGCCCGGGTTGCGCGACAGGTGGCCGCGGTGCCCCTGCGCGTCCGTGCGGGCGCCCTGGTCCTCGCCCACCACCGCCTCGCCGGGACCGACCGTGATCCGGCTGCCGTCCATCGCCTGCACGAACCAGGTGCCGGACAGCGGCACGATCCACTGCACCGCCGGGTTCTCGTGCCAGCCGCCGTTCCAGCCGGGCGGCTGGACGTGGAACTGCACGGCGTGTGCTGCCGCCGTCTGCTTGTCCAGCCATTCCGGCGTGGCGGGCGCCGACACGCTTCCCAGCGCGAAGCGGTGCAGGGCGCAGCGCGTCAGGTGGCTCACCCCGGCCGCATCGGTCCAGTTGTCCCAGTAGCCGAGCGTGGGCGGAGCAGGAGCGGCGCCGGCGGTGGCGAGCAGCGCCAGGGGTCCTGCCAAGCGCCCCACCCGTCGCATCGAAGTCTAGGCCTCGGTCAGCCATTGCGGGTTGTGGTTGGTGCCGTCGAAATGCAGCGTGGTCTTGTACTGCTCGGTCTTGCCGGTCATCGCCACCTGCTCGCTGCGGGCCAGCAACGCGGCGCGGGCGTCCGGAGTCAGCGGCTGGAAGGTGCGCACCGCTTCCAGCGCCTGGTGCAGGATGTCCATGCCGTCGATGCCGGTCACCTGGATGCTGATCGGCAGGTTCATCGGGTACTGCAGCATCTGGATCGGCGGCATCACGCCCGACTTCAGGATGTAGTTGTCGCCGAACGCCTTCATGCCGATGATGGCGGTGCCGCGCGCCACCGCCATCGGCACTACCGTCTTCTCGAAGCTGTCGTAGTGCGCGTCCATCACGTTGAGCGGCATCTGCACGGTGTCGAAGTGGAAGTCGTGCGCATCGGCGGTCTCGAACATGGACGCGTGGATCGCCGGACTCTTGTGCCCGGTGAAGCCGATGTAGCGCAGCTTGCCCTGCTCGCGCGCCCGAAGCACCGCTTCCAGCGCGCCGCCGGCGGCGAACACGCGTCCCGGGTCGTCGGGCCGGATGATCTCGTGGAACTGCAGCAGGTCGAGGTGGTCGGTCTGCAGCCGGGTCAGCGAGGTCTCGATCTGGCCCATCGCCGCCTTGGCGGTGCGGCCGTCGATCTTGGTCATCAGGAAGGTGCGGTGGCGGTAGCCCTGCATCGCCAGCGCGCGGCCGAGGCGCACCTCGCTTTCGCCGTCGTTGTAGTCCCAGCAGTTGTCGCAGAAGTTGATGCCGGCATCGAGCCCGGCATGCACCACCCGGATCGCCTCGTCGTTGGTCATTCCGCCCGGCTTGGCCAGGTGGTAGCCGCCCAGGCCGACCAGCGACACCGCCTCGCCGGTGCGCCCGAGGGCGCGGTACTTCATGTCCGGATGCTGGCCGATCGCGGCGGTGACGCTGCCCGGTTGCGGCACGGCGTTGGGAGCGGACACCTGCGCCTCGGCCGGCAGCCCCGACACCGCGGCAGCGCCCACACCGGCGGCGACGGTCCTGATGAAGTCGCGACGTTCCATGGCGGTTCTCCTTGTCCGTTCGATCAGCCTGCCAGGCCCAGCACGCGGAGTGCCGCGCAGGCAGCGCCGTAGCCGTTGTCGATGTTCACCACGCTGAGGCCCGGCGCGCAGGACGCCAGCATCGCGTCGAGCCCAGCCCGGCCGCCGGCGGCCCCGCCGTAGCCGACCGAGGTCGGCACGCCGCCGACGACGCCCGGCACCAGCCCCGCCCCCACCGAGGGCAGGGCCGCGTCCATGCCCGCCACCACGATGACGACCGCGTAGCCGCGCAGTTCCTCGACCCGGCGCAGCAGGCGCCACAGCCCGGCGACGCCGACATCGGCGATCTCGGCCGCGTCGTGGCCGGAGAAGCGCAGGGTGCGCGCGGCCTCGCGCGCCACCGGCAGGTCGGAGGTGCCCGCGGTCACCACCGCCACCCGCCGTCCGGGGAGGAGCAGCGCGGGCGTGCCGGACCAGGCGGTGCGGGACATCGGGGCGTAGTCGAGCCGGTCCCGCAGCCCGGCCGGCAGGGCGGCCAGCCGCGCCGGATCGAGCCGGGTGAGCAGCAGCGGCGCCTCGCCGACGGTCTGCAGGATGGCGGCGATCTGCTCCGGCGACTTGCCCGCGCAGTAGACCGCCTCGCCGAAGCCGATCCGCGCGGTCCGCTCGCGGTCGAGGAGGAACTCGCTCACGACGCGCCCGCCTGCGCCGGGGACTGCGCCGGGGAGGCCGGCCGGAGGAACGCGCTGCCGGTCCGGTACGCTGCGAAGCGCACCGGCCGCGCCGGCTCGCCCGCTTCCGCCGCAAGCTCCGATATCGCCCGGCCGAGCGCCTCCTCGCCCGCCTCCTGCACCGCCCGAAGCGAGGCCGGATCGAGCTCGATCACCAGCCCGTCGCGGCGCACCCGGCGCGCGGCACCCGCCGCACCGAGCCCTGCCGCCTCGAGCCGTGCCGCCACCAGCCGCTCCGCCTCGTGCACAAGCGCCAGCGTCCGCGGCTCGATGAACAGGCCGGTCTCGATCCGGCTGGACAGGCAGGGGGCGGAGGGCAGCTCCGACAGCGCGCCGAGCCCGAGCCGCGACGCGATCCCGCGCAGGGTCGCCTTGGAGATCCCCGCCTCCACGAACGGATGACGCACCCCGTGCGCGTCCGCCGCCTGCAGCCCGGGGCGGTAGTCGGCGAGGTCGTCGGTGTTGGTGCCGGACAGCACCAGCGCGCCCGTTCCCTGCAGCCGGGCGACGATGGCGCCGTACAGGTTGGTCTTGCAGAAGAAGCACCGGTTCGACGGGTTGGCGCGGTAGCGCGCGTCGTCGAACTCGCCGGCGTCGAACACTTCCAGCCGGACGCCGCGCTCCGCCGCCAGCGCCCGCGTCCGTTCCGTCGCTTCCCCCGGCACCGCCGGAGAGCTGGCGTGGTGCAGCGTCAAGCGATCGCCCAGCACCGGTGCCGCCGCAGCCGCCAGCGTCAGGCTGTCGATCCCGCCGCTGACCGCGAGCGCCACCCGCGGCGCCTCCAGCCCGGACAGCAACGCCTGCAGCCGGACCAGCGCGTCCCCCGCCTCGCTCACGTCCCGGCCTCCCCATCCAGCGCCAGGGCCAGCGCCAGGGCTTCCGCCTGACGGCGCAGACGCTGGCGCCCGGCCTGGCCGGACAGGTCCAGCAGGTGGTCCGCTTCCGCCTTGGCGGTGGCGCCGTCCGGACGCTGCGCCAGCTTCACGTCCACCGCCGCCCCGTCCACCAC